>NZ_BAABGA010000001.1:0-1953 GCF_039541335.1 Novipirellula rosea
CGGTTCAGTGGTTGCCGCTCATAGCGGAACTGATCTGCGAATTGAAGAAATCAACAATGTTGTTTCACCACAAGTCGACGATGCTGGACCGACTTTGCTTACATTGCCAGTAAGTATCCAGGGCCTGATTGCGCACCGCGAAGTCACGGTTCCAGAATCCGGCAACGAAGATTTCGCCCGCACGGTTGATGTGGTCCACAATCCAACTGCTTCGGATATCACGACCACTGTTCGCGTCATCGGCAATCTGGGATCGGATGCGGACACAACAGTGTTTGCCACTTCTGACGGTGACACGATCGTGGAAACGACCGATCAGTGGATCGGGACGGACGATGGCGATCCGAATGGTGGTAAGCCGGCGATCATTCATTACATCCACGGACCGGGAGTCAGCCTGAATCCGACAGCCATCGGACTCAGCGGAGATCTCGGTGACAACATCGACTGGACCTACGACGTCACCGTACCGGCCGGTGAGACTGTTCGACTGGCTCACTACACCGTCACGGCCAACACGCAAGCGGAAGCGATCGCCTCGGCCAACGCACTCGTCACGGCCACCGGCTTCGCCAACCAGGCAGACGAGTTTCTGACGCAGGACGAACTTGATTCGATCGCGAACTTTGTCTTCAACACACCGCCTGTCGCGTTGCCCTCGAACGTTTCTGGGAACGAAGATACCGACTTAACAATCGTGCTCACAGGAAGTGACGCCGATGGCGACTCTCTTGTTGCGACAATTGAAACGCTGCCTGCAGACGGCCGCTTGTTCCAAACCAACGACGGACTAACCCGCGGTGCTGAGATCACTGCAACTGGTACACTTGTGACGGATTCTCAGCGTCGTGTGATCTTCGTTCCTGAAGATGATGCTAACGGTAATCCTTATGCTGGGTTTTCGTTCACCGTAAGCGACGGTGTAGCCGAATCGAATTCCGCCACCGTCAGTATTGGCATTAATGCAGTGGACGATGCCGCAGATGACACGGCTACGACCATTGAGGACACACCGGTTGGTGGTGATGTGTCGACCAATGACACCTACGCTGGCACGGTTACTTATGCGCTGAACACTGGAGCGTCCAACGGAACGGCCACGGTGAACCCCGATGGCACGTTCAGCTACACGCCGAATGCCGACTTCAACGGCACGGACTCGTTTACGTACGACGCCACCGATGTGAACGGGGATATTGAGACCCAGACGGTCACGATCACGGTCAATCCGGTCGACGATGCCAGTGACGATACGGCAACCACCAATGAAGACACCGCGATCAGCGGTGACGTGTCGCTCAACGACACCTATGCCGGTGCGGTCAGTTACGCCCTGAACACCGGGCCGAGTAACGGAACGGCCACGGTCAATCCCGACGGTACCTTCAGCTACACGCCGGATCCTGACTTCAACGGCACAGACGCGTTTACCTACGACGCGATCGATGTGAACGGGGATATTGAGACCCAGACATTAACCGTGACCGTCAACCCGGTCGACGATGCCAACGACGATACCGCCACGACCGATGAAGACACCGCCGTCAGCGGTGACGTCTCGCTCAACGACACCAATGCCGGCGCGGTCAGTTACGCCCTGAACACCGGGCCGAGTAACGGAACGGCCACGGTGAACCCCGACGGTACCTTCAGCTACACGCCGGATCCTGACTTCAACGGCACAGACGCGTTTACCTACGACGCGATCGATGTGAACGGGGATATTGAGACCCAGACGGTCACGATCACGGTCAACCCGGTCGACGATGCCAGAGACGATACCGCCACGACCAATGAAGACAACGCCGTCAGCGGCGATGTCTCGCTCAACGACACCTATGCCGGCGCGGTCAACTACGCCCTGAACACCGGGCCGAGTAACGGAACGGCCACGGTCAATCCCGACGGTACCTTCAGCTACACGCCGGATCCTGACTTCAACGGCACAGACGC
>NZ_BAABGA010000001.1:2000-4563 GCF_039541335.1 Novipirellula rosea
GGGGATATTGAGACCCAGACATTAACCGTGACCGTCAACCCGGTCGACGATGCCAACGACGATACCGCCACGACCGATGAAGACACCGCCGTCAGCGGCGATGTCTCGCTCAACGACACCTACGCTGGTACGGTCAGCTACGCCCTAAACACGGGACCGGCTAACGGTAACGCTACCGTTAATCCCGACGGCACGTTCAGCTACACACCTGATGCCGATTTTAACGGCACGGACTCGTTTAGCTACGACGCCACCGACGTCAACGGAGACGTGGAGACCCAAACGGTCACCGTCACGGTCAACCCGGTCGACGATGCCAGTGACGATACCGCCACCACGAACGAAGACACGGCGATCAGCGGTGATGTCTCGCTCAACGATTCCTACGCCGGGGCCGTCACCTATGCCCTGAATACGGGGCCGGCCAACGGTGGCGCTACCGTTAATCCCGACGGGACCTTCACTTACACGCCCGCTGCCGATTTCAACGGCACGGATTCATTCACCTACAACGCCACCGATGTGAACGGGGATGTCGAAACGCAGACGGTCACCGTCACGGTCAATCCGATCGATGACGCCAATGACGACACGACTGTGACCGACGAGGACACGGCAGTCAATGGCGATGTCTCGACCAACGACACCTATGCCGGTGCGGTGGGCTATGCCTTGAACACGGGGCCATCCAACGGAAACGCGACCGTTAACCCCGATGGCACCTTCACTTACACACCTGATCCCGACTTCAATGGCAGCGACAGCTTTACTTATGACGCTACCGATGTGAATGGTGACATCGAAACGCAGGCGGTAACGGTTACGGTCAATGCGGTCGATGATGCTAGCGATGACACGGCCACCACCAATGAAGACACGGCAGTCAGCGGCGATGTGTCGACCAACGATACCTACGCTGGTGCGGTGGGCTACGCCCTGAACACGGGAGCGGCCAACGGTAACGCTACCGTAAACCCCGACGGCACCTTCAGCTACACGCCTGATCCCGACTTCAATGGCAGCGACAGCTTTACTTACGATGCCACCGATGTGAACGGCGATATCGAAACGCAGACGGTGACGGTTACGGTCAACCCAGTGGACGATGCCAACGATGACACGGCCACGACCAATGAGGACACGGCGGTCAGCGGAGACGTCTCAACCAACGACACCTACGCTGGTGCGGTCGGTTATGCCTTGAACACGGGGCCGGCCAACGGTAACGCGACCGTTAATGCCGACGGGACCTTCACTTACACGCCCGACCCAGACTTCAACGGCAGCGACAGCTTTACTTACGATGCCACCGATGTGAACGGCGACATCGAAACGCAGACGGTGACGGTTACGGTCAATGCGGTCGATGATGCCAACGATGACACGGCCACGACCAATGAAGACACGGCCGTCATTGGTGATGTGTCGACCAACGACACCTACGCTGGCGCCGTTAACTATGCCCTGAACTCGGGACCAGCCAACGGTAACGCGACCGTTAACCCCGATGGCACGTTCACTTACACGCCTGATGCCGATTTCAATGGCAGCGACAGCTTCACTTACGACGCGACCGACGTGAATGGCGAGGTTGAAACACAAACGGTCACCGTGACGGTCAACCCAGTGGACGATGCCAACGATGACACGGCCACGACCAATGAGGACACTCCAGTCAGCGGTGATGTTTCGGCCAACGATACCTATGCCGGTGCGGTGGGCTACGCCTTGAACACGGGCGCGGCCAACGGTAGCGCGACCGTTAATGCCGACGGGACCTTCACTTACACGCCTGATGCCGACTTCAACGGCACGGACTCGTTCACCTACGACGCCACTGACGTGAATGGCGACATTGAAACGCAGACGGTGTCGATCACGGTCAATGCAGTGGACGATGCCAACGATGACACGGCCACGACCGATGAGGACATGACGATCAGCGGTGATGTGTCGACCAACGACACCTACGCTGGTGCGGTGGGCTACGCGTTGAACACTGGTCCGAGTTACGGTAACGCGACCGTCAACCCCGACGGTACTTTCACTTATACACCTGATGCGGACTTCAACGGTACAGATTCATTCACCTACGATGCCACCGATGTGAATGGTGACATCGAAACGCAAACGGTCACCGTGACGGTCAACCCAGTGGACGATGCCAATGACGACACGGCCACGACCAATGAGGACACGGCGGTCAGCGGTAATGTCTCGACCAACGACACTTACAGCGGTGCGGTCAGCTACGTCGTCAACAACGATGCCAGCCATGGGACTGTCAGCGATGACGGTAACGGCACTTTCACCTATACGCCCGACCCAGACTTCAACGGCAGCGATTCTTTTACTTACAACGCCACCGACGTGAATGGGGACATCGAAACGCAAACGGTCACGATCACGGTCAACCCAGTGGACGATACCAGTGACGACACCGCCACGACTGACGAAGACACGGCGGTCAGCGGTGATGTGTCGACCAACGACACCTACGCTGGTGCGGCCGGATACGCCCTGAACACGGGAGCGGCTAACGGTACGGCCGTAGTTAATCCCG
>NZ_BAABGA010000002.1:0-34549 GCF_039541335.1 Novipirellula rosea
TCCAGTTCTCGACCGTTTGACCGACACGGAAAGAACGCCGGTCGTACTCGTATGTTGACCTTGTTCGTGTTTGGAGGTTACCGCTGCCATCGTAGTCCTCGACGACCGCCTGATTCATCCGCCCTTGCAAGTTGTACGTGAAGCTCTGCGAAGACACTCGCTGCTGCGCGCTGTCACTGCCTTCAGCGGCCAACGCATTGACCGTTGTGTCGTCCAGCAGGGCGGTGTAAGCCGTCTTGGCCGTTTGCTGGGTTTGGTCGTACAGGTAGATCGTCGTCGTGTCGGCGCTGGCATCGGACAATTCAGCAAACAGTCGATCGTTCGCGTCATAGCGATACTCGACCGACTCGTCGATGCTCGAGTTATTGCCAAGGTCACGATCGAGTGCGACGCGGTTGCCGGTCAAGTCGTACTCGTAGGACTCGGTTTGATCAAAGTTGTTGTCCCAGTGGTCGATAACTTCATCGGTCAAACGTCCCATGTCGTCGTAAGCCCAGGTCGTGGTGGTTGTTTCCAATTCACCTGCGTCCTGATTACCGTCATCGTTAGCGTCGATCCAGAAGGTTTCGCTGGCCGAAGTACGTTTGCCATCGGGACGGACAGTGTAGTCGTACGAGGCAAGGACGCTGCTGGCCCCATCGGTGTCAACTTGTGTGTCCAGCCGACCGAGTTCATCAAAGGTATAGGCCGTGATCAGGTCGGGAACCGCGTCGCCGGGCGCGAATGTGAGCTGGGCGCGCTGACGGCCAAGCAGGTCAAAGCGGTAGTCGGTATCGACTTGCGGATCGTCACTGTTGTTCGATGATGCAAATCAAAGAGTCCTGATCCCTTTGAATTCTCTCTAACGATATCCTGTGACATACCTCGAGTGCACAAAACTGACATTACCGATCGCAACCGAAGAATCGAAACAATGAGAAATTGGCTACTTTTGAACTAAACTGTTACAATTGATCGCTCTTACGATACTGATTGCCTGCACATCAATAAGTCAGCAAGTTCTTCCGTCAATTCGGGCAGATTTAGAGAGTTTTCTTTCGCAAGCATGGCAAGAACACTGGAATGAACGTCGAAGCAATCTCCCTCTGAGGCCTTTCGTGTTTTTGCATAACGTTTGAGAAGTATGAGGAGAGACTTTTGAAACAGTTTTTCGTCTCCTTGTTCAATTGATTCGTAACACTCTAAGAAGCGTTTTGCAGTCACGTTCCGACCCTGCTTGATGCGCCGACAAATCGGTTTTGCTTTGGCCTTTCGGCCAGACACGAATAACGCGACGACCAAGTAACAGTCGCAAATTTCCAGTGGAAATTGCGGAGATCCATGTCGGTGCATGCCTTCCAGACGCTTTGAACACATTGCCAGTCTGCCAGTCTCGTTCGCAAGTAGGCACAACGTTGCACCACGTACATAGCCGTCAATCCAATGTCGAGAAAACGGCCCTTTTTCATAGCCAGGAGCATCAACCCACCAGTTTCCTGTCATGAAGTCGACGAACAGCTCAACTCCCTTTTTCAAAATGCGTTCCGTCGGTATCTCTGGTTTGAATTCAAGATGAGCAAAGACGACAGCATTAAAGGCGACTGCAATGTCGCTGGTACGCTGGGTACCAGGATCCCAGTCCTCACGGAACTTTCCGAGTCTGGCATACTCCTCAGCGACCGCGGACATTGAGCGTTTTCCGAAACTTGCGTCATATACACCAAGCCGCTGAAATCGTTTTTTGCCCATTTTAATTGTCTCCGTGGAATAGTTTTAGACAGAATTCGTTCAATACTTATTCCCCCACACTATGTTCCAGTTTCTTTGGTATTGCTGATATGTCACCTTCAGGTGCGCATTTAGTAAGTCGAACCTAACAATCGCAGCCAACATCGGAGCCCCTCCCTCGTAGGCAGTCTTGAGCTTCGACCTGTACGGATTTTGGAGATTAGATCGCTCGTTAATTGTGTATTCCATCCAATGTCGAATCCAAGGCCCGCCGAACTGCCTCACATAATATTTTCCTCCTCCACCGTACTGCGCGCGCCCGAGTTTGGAGAAGTAGCCGCCCTTAGCCTCGAAGACACCCCAGCCATTGAGCGTTCCATTATAGTGCAATTGATCAATGCCTTTCGACCAGTTCCAATGTTTTAGCCCGACGTCTTCAAATCCGACACCTCTGGCAACAATCGCGGTCATGGCTTCGGCCAATGCCTCTTGCACTTGAGTGTTGTTAAGGATTCCCCCCAGTTTGCGTTCAACTTTTTTCAGCCTCGTCTTGAGACCCCTTATATTGATGGCAGGCAAAGAAGTCGCCGTATTCGGAAGTAGGTTGAGCGATGTCTGAAGCCCCGTAAGTTGGCTCAGCGTGTTTTTTAGTTCGCTGGGGCTGAAATCCAGAAGATCTACAACCGCTGCAGCTCGTTCAACATTGTCATTGACCTTTTCAATGATCCTGCCAATGTTTTTAAAGGTCCGAGCGAGCTTCTGCGCTGAATGTAATCCTCGCGTGCCGCTCGCAGCAACACCTGTGTTATGGTTGTTATCCGCCGAAACCCCAATCGTCATTGACGCTAGAGCACTAATAAGAGTCACTAAACCCGTTGGATCAGTTCCCTGCACCGGATCTCCATGCACGTACGCATATTTGTGCAAGCTCTGCGGGTCTTGCATGTTCCCGCTGAACGGATCAAGTCGATTCCATTGGGCGGAGCTGGCGTCGTACCAGCGGGCTCGGTTGTAGCCGCGATTGAGCGTGCTGTCCCAAGCTTCACCGGAATAGCTGAGCGTGGATGCCCAGACATTCGTGGCCAGGGCGTTGCCGACGCCATTGTGTACTGCGAGCATCACTCCGTAGGCGGTGTAGGTCGCAAGCTGCTGGATGAGATTATCACCCGTGGCGGCAAGGTCGTATAGCACTCGCACGCTGCCGTGTCCGTCATGGCCGAAGGCGTGCGTGACATCGCTGGTGATGCCCCCTTGGTCGTCTCGTTCGACGATTCGCTGGGCGATTTCGTCGTTGCCGAAGGTGTAGTCGACCGACTTGGTGCTGCCGTCGGCATTGTTGGTTGTTTCACGCAGCGTTTGGGTGTAGCCGGTCTGGTTGCGGTGGCTGACCAGGAATTCCGTGTCGGACTCGAACTCAAACTGACTGGTCGATGCGTTCCAGTTTTCCAGGTACTGGCCGACTCGGAAGGAACGATGGTCGTACTCGTAGGTCGAGCGCGTTCGCGTTTGCAGGTTGCCGCTTGCATCATAGGCATCGATGACCGCTTGGTTCATGCGGCCTTGCAAGTTGTATGTGAAGCTTTGGGACGAGACTCGCTGCTGCGCGCTGTCGTCACCGCCATCCACCAGGGCGTCGATGGTCGCTTCGCTCAAGAGAGACGTGTAGACGATTTTGGCTGTTTGCTGAGTGTGGTCGTAATCGTAGATCGTGGTGGTGTCGTCGGTGCTATCGAATAGTTCGGCAAACAAACGGTCATTGGCGTCGTAACGATACTCAACCGATTCATCGATCGTGCTGTTGTTGCCCTTGTCCCGATCCAGAGCCAGACGGTTGCCGGTCAGGTCATATTCGTAACTCTCAGTTTGATCGAATGTGTCATCCCAGTGGTCGATGACTTCGTCGGTCAGACGCCCCATGTCGTCGTAAGCCCAGGTCGTGTTGGTCGTTTCCAACTCGCCCGCGTCCTGAACGCCATCATCGTCCGCGTCGATCCAGAAGGTTTCGCTGACCGATGTTCGTTTGCCATCGGGACGGACTTTGTAATCGTAGGAAGAAAGAGTGGGAGCTGGGGAGTTGGGAGTGGGGGAGATTTGGGACTCGGTGAGAGTGTCGAGTCGGCCGAGCGAGTCGTATTGGTAGACGGACATCAGCGACGGGAGCGTGACGAGGGTGCCGGTGAGCGTGGTGCGGGCTCGGCCTTGGAGATCGAAGCCGTAGGCGGTGCTGACTTGCGGATCGTCAGTGGTGACCGCAGGTGTGGCGTCTTCGGTGACATGGCTCAAGCGACCGAGTAGGTCGTATTCGTAATGAGTCACACGTGAGGCAGGAGCAATCAAGGTGTCCGCGATCGCGGTGGACAGCATTCGCCCCTGTTCATCGTAGGTGTAACGCAGGACACCTTCGGCGGAAGTTTCCGCTTCGATGCGGCCGCGTGAGTCATAGACTGATTCTTCGGTGCGTGTTTCGCTGAAGGCAGGATTGGTCGATGCACTGACACCTGCGGAAAGTGCCGTTGGGGCGTTGGCGGTGTAGCGGACAAAAACATCCCGGCGACCATGATCGTCGAAACTATACTCGTCTCGCTGGGAGATCAATCCGGCAGCTTGGTCGGTAATGTCGGCGTAGTAATTCATTGCCCACATTCGTCCGAAACTGTCGTAGACCGTTTCGCTGATGATGCCTTCAAAGGAGGTGTGGGTGACTTGGCGTCCGCGATCGTCGTAGGTGAACGATTCGCTGAATGGCGATGTCGAAGCATCGTCGGCGGTGCCTTGAATTCCATCGTCCCCGAAGCCGAGCGGCAGCGTGCGCGTCGCCTGTTGGCCGCGATCGGTGAACGTGAAGCGGGTTTCGCGGCCCAGTGGATCGACGATCAGGGTTTGGTTGCCTCGTTCGTCATAGGCATACTCGTACTTGGGCCGAGTCGGTGTGCCGGAATTGTCGGGGTCGGGGACAGCGGGAAGTTCTACGCTTTCGAGCCGATCATCGGAGTCGTAATTGTAGAGCTTGGTGGGAACGTGCTCGTTGACTGTGTGGTTCTGCGTGTAGGGCGTGTTGTTGGTTGAAACCGAATCGATCACGAAGGTTCGCTGGGCTGGGTCGTAAGACGCGGTGACAAATCCGGGCAGCGACTGCATTTCGGCGATCGGGCGGTTTTCGACATCGAAGTGGGTCATCATGAACGAATCAACGATGCCACCGGTGCGGACGTGCGAGGTATCTTGTGCCGAACTAGAGGAGAGCGTGCCGCCGGTGAGGTAGTCGGTTCGAACGACGTTGCCGAAGGCATCGTACTGGCTGACCATGTCGACCGATTGGTTGTCTTGGACGCTGACGAACACGTTGGTCGGTGACACGATGTGGGCGAGGCCGGATCGTTGGATTTCGGCTTGGCCGTGGGAGTTGTAGAGTGTTTCCGTACGTGGACGGACGAGATTACCGTCGAAATCTCCGCCAGCCAGACCGATGTCGGCAGCGGGAAGCGGATGCCCGAGAGAGCCGAACTGGCGACCTCGTTCGTCGAAGATGGGATCGGACAATATGCCTGACGAGAGTCCTTGTCCAGCGTACGGGTCGGCTGCGTCACCGTGGATCGGGAAGTTTGCCAGGGCTTGGGACTGTGCGAGTGCGGTGGGCGAGAGCGTCGATTCGGGGACACGTCCCGAGATCGTTCGCCATACTCGTCCGGCGGCATCGTAGAGCGTTTCGCTAACCGATGTGAGCGTGCCGTCACTGATGGCAAAGCCTGGATGATAGGCGGTGCCATCGGGATCGAACGTGCCGCTCAAGGAGAGTGAGCCGCCTTCGTAACGCTCCGTAGCGACTGCGCGATCACGCCCGTCGTAGATCGTTTTGGTGATTTGGGTGGTGACGGGGCCAGAGACCGGGTCGTTGCCCAGAGGCGTTCCTGCTGGGACAAAGAACCGATCGGTGCTGGCGAGGACTTTGCCGTCGGTGTCATAGAGCGTACGCGAGACCATCCAGTTCTTGACAGCGGTGCCGCTGCTCGTGTCGACGACTTCGCTGCGTGATTCGATGACGCGACCGTTGTCGTCGTAGAGGGTTTCGCTACGAAGGCCGTAGTCGTTGAATGTTGAAATGACGCGGTCATTATCGTCATAGATGCTGGACGAGAAGGACAGGACGGTACCGGACGCCGCGAGGACGGTGGTGGGTGATTGGAGCGTGGAGGTGACCAGTTCAATATTCAGGCCGAGAAGTTGCTCGGATTTTTCAACGCGGCCCTCGGCATCATAGATCGTGTGTGTCCCCGTGATGTCTGCGGGATCGGTGCCCAGCGGGAACGTGCCGGTTGAGTAGGTCGTGCGGCCTTCGCTATCGTACACTGATCGTGAAATCAAAGAGACAGTGGAGCCCGTTTCAGAGGGAGACTCACTCCGGGTTTCGATTGCCAGTCCGCGAGCGTCGTAGATCGTTTGGTTGACGCGACCGTTTTCGTCTGTCGTTCGGTAAGCACGGCCTAGTGCGTCGTACTCGGTCAGCGTACCAGCGTTACGGATTTCAGGTTCGTTGAGGTCGTTTTCGTATTCGAGAGTCGTCGCGTTGAGCGTTTGCGGCATGACCTCGGTGTAAGATGTCACCACGTCACCAGCGGCATCCAAAACATTCGCCGTTCGCATAATCGTTCGCGTCGGCGGGAAATCGGCGACCGTGGCTCCGACCGGGTCCAGTGGCGGACGTTGGTCGCCGGGATAGTGGATGAACTCGGTTCCCGTTTGACGCCCGCTATCGTCGTAGAAGATCTGCCGCACATTGCCATCGGCATCGGTGACGGCGGATAGGTCACCGAAATCGTTGTATACGAATGTTGTATTTGATCCGACTAGGCCGACATTCTCGTTGGACTGTCTTACCGAGGTGACGTTTCCTTTGCTGTCGTAATCGTAGCTTGTGGCGTTGCCGTCTTGATCGGTCGTCGAGACCAAATTGAGGCCGCCATCGCCAGTGAGATCGAACCAGTGATAGTCGGTCGTTTCACCGGTGGCCAAGTTAAAGACTTTGTCGGGAGTGCCTTTGTCGTAGCCCCAGGTGTTGTAAGCCGTTAGAGTTGTATTACCATCGGGATCGGTTTCCTGAGTGACCGCTCCCTCGAACTCGGCATGGTATTGGCGAGTGGTAACGCGATCGTCGCCGGATCGGTTCGCCCACGCATCGGCTCCATCGGGTTCACCGATCACTTGGATGGTTTGGTAAGGATAGCGTGACGCATCGAATTGATACGTGTACAAAGTGACTTGGCCCGATGCGGATTCTTCGCGATACAAACGACCACGAGCATCGAAACTGCTGCTTGTCGGAGCGATACCTGTCGATGAACTTGTGACAGTGGAGCCGAGTGATGAAATGTCATAATTCAGTTTGGACGGATTTCCTTCGGCGTCGATCAGACCCCCGAGCCGACCATCGCGATCATAGTCAGCTTGCAACGCATCGATCCCCAGCGGATCGACAATGCGAGAGAGGTAATTGTCTGCACCAGGCAGATTATCGATGATGGCGGCTAATTCGGGGGCGTCAATGGGCGTTCCCGCAGCCAATTCGTGGCGGCGGATGGATTCCTCGATATCGTAAACGAATCGAGTGGGTTGGAACTCGTTTCCTGAGATGCCGTCGGTTAATCGTTCACTGCCGCGTCGATCGTAGAATTCAACCAATCGCCCCAGGGTGTCGTAACGGTAGTTGAGTTGACCACCACTTGGGTCGGTAATGCGGACGATCCTTCCCTGCCAATCGCGATCGAATAGCACGGCACGCCCCTGGTTACTGAAAATCCCTTCATCGGTGAATCGCAATTCGTTGCCATATTTGTCCGAAACACGTGTTCCCGTCAGCGTTTGCGTGCTGATCGTGTAGGAAAGTTGTTGAGTTCTCGCATCGGCTGCGGTGAGCAAGAAGGCTCCGCCAAAGTACGGGTCCATCGCAGAGTATTCCCGAGTGTCACCGGCCACGGTGTAGGAACCGTATTCGGACAATTTGCTGAACGTCATGTCGGCCCCTGGCGCGGTCAACGAATACTTGTTGCCGGAATCGGGGATAAACGAAGGTCGATAGTAAGGCGCGAAGGATAAAAACGATCCCGTCGCACTCTTGACCCAGTGCATGGTGAACCCTTCGGTATCACCGTCAGGTGTTTCGACGACAACACGTGTGCCTTCGACGAAGGTTGGGTAGCGTGACCCCAGAGCGGGCGGACCAGAGGAACCTTGGACAACCGACAATGTCGGTTTGGCGATCTCCAGGGTCCAACCGTATCCGAATTCTCCCACCGTGTTGGCTTGGAGGGTATCGTATTTTCGGATGATTGTGATCGGGATTCCAGCAACTGGTATCTGCAGATCAGTGAAACTGAGCGAGAAGTTACCAAGTTTCAAATCGGAATCGACATCGATGAATTCGCTGTCCGAAGTGGTATGACCACCGGCGTCGGTCGCCGTCAGCGTGACCAGGTAGGATCCGTTGGCAAGGATCGTTGGGTCGAACTGTCCGAGTGCGGTGGCAGTGGTGACTAAGCCGTTGCCTTCGGCGATTGTGCGAGACCAGTCGCCAAGCGAATTGTCCGCAGGGGCCAAGGTGAGCGTCCAGTTAACGCCGCTGGGTAGATCGTCATCGATCACGCCCAGCAATTCGAACGGTGCGAGAACGTCACCGGTAGGTGGTAGCAGATTAACCGTGGGCGGGTTGGTATCGGCAGGGTTGATGACGATCAGCGACAACTGCTTAGGGATCGCTTGATTGCCAGCTGCGTCTTGTGCAGTTGCCTCGAATAGTAGCGTGCCCATGTCCTCGGCCCGGATGTTCAAGCGTGCCTGCCCTGCTGCGTTGAGCGAGAGAGACTGATTGAGCGTCGTGGTTGAGCCGCCTTGAGTGACGCTGAGTAGCGTCAAGGTACGCTGGGTGACGGCGACGTTGTCGAGGGCATGCACTCTCAAATCGACGTATTCGCCGACGTTGAGGTTATCTTGTGAGGCGACCAATTGGATCGATGGTCCCGTCGTATCAGCATTGATCGTTACATCGAACGTCGAGTCGGCTGACAAACGTCCGTCGCTAATTGTGACAGTGACTGGATGGGGTGTTGTGGTGACATCCCCCGCACCCGTTTGCCATCGGATTCGTCCGACCGTGTCGATTTCGATTCCCATCGCAGTGGATGTGGGGTCGAGCGAATAACGGATGGTGTCGCCAGCGTTCGCATCGAAGGCTTTTATGTCCACAGGCATAGGATTGCCAGCCACCAGGAACTGATCAGGTGGTTCGGGACTGAAGTACGGGGCAAAATTCGGCGGCTGGACACGGACGCTGTAGCGATACTTGGCTTCGTCTTGGCCATCGTCAACTACGGCGGTGAAATAGGCCAAGGTGCCAATCGCAACGCCGGTGGTGTTCCAAGTCAACACGCCGGTGTTTAGATCGATATCGGCTCCGGTGGGCTTTTCGGTCAAGCTGAACGTGACGTTATCGCCATCGGGATCCATTGCATCAAAATCGAAGGAATAGACATCGCCAGCGGAGACTTCCAGCGGAGGTGCACCAGATGTGAACCGCGGTGGATTATTGGGCAGGGAGGCGAGAACGTCGACGTCAAACACTTGGCCGACACCTAGACCATACTCGTCGACCACATTGATCTGGACCAGATAATTGCCGATCGTTGCAGGCGACCAAGTGACCAGACCCGTCGCGGAATCGATATTGAACGTGCCATTGGTCTCTGCAGTCGTTATTGTTGTGTCGATCGAGAAGGTCAGCTTGTGGCCGTCGGGATCGGTGGCGCGAATCGGATAGACGTAGGGCTGGCCCACAATGGCTTGTCGCGGAGCGTCCGAATCGATGATGGGCGGACGATTTTCGTCGCCCACGCTGATCTCGAAGGTTTGCGTATCGACGCCGCCTTTGAGATCGCTGACCGAGACGGTGACTTCGTGTTTACCGATCTGTGCTGTTTGGGGAATCCACTGGATCAAACCGGTCGAGTAATTGATTTGCATCCCCGCAGGCTTTTTCGTCAGCGAATAAATCAGCGTATCACCATCGGCGTCGCTGGCATTGACGTCATAGCGGTAGATGGCAACGGCAAGAGCCGACTTGTTCGGCGGCGAGTTGATTTCTGGCGTGGTGTTAGACGGGCCGCTCGTCGTCGTAAAGTTGAATTCCTTGCTGGTCGTGTCTTCACCATCGTCGGCCGTCACCGTGAAGGTGTACTGCCCAGGCGTGTCGGGGGTCCATTGAATTTCGCCGGTCGTGGTAACGGACAGTCCGGCCGGTGCGCCGGTGAGCGAGAAGGTCAATGAATCGCCGTCGGCATCAGAGGCCAACAAATCTCGCACAAACGGCGTCCCGATCTGCATTGTGGCGATGGACGCCGCACCGATCACGGGCGGCGTATTGGGAGCCGACGGATCGACGAGCCGCAGGTCGAACGCTTGGGTTGCAATACCGCTCTGGCCATCATTGGCCGTAATGTTGACTGGGTAAACGCCCACAGTCGTGGTCAGATTGGAGGGCCAAGAGATCACGCCGCTGGTCGCGTTGATCGTCATCTGGCGATCGAGCGACGCTTGATCGAGGGTGTAGGTGATATTGTCGCCGTTGGGATCGACGGCATCGGCATCGTGATTGAATGCGGTTCCGATCGCCAGCGGAGTGTTGGGCGGGGGCGTCGTGAATCGCGGTGGCGAGTTCTCCAAGATAGGAAGCGTGATTTTCAACCCGTCATTGGCACCGGCTGGATCGGTGGCGAAGACTTTAAAGACGAACGATCCGGCGACGGTGGGTGTCCACGTCACCAGTCCGGTGGTCGCGTTGACATCGAGATCGCCCAGAGCGGACGCCGGGATCTCACTGGTGTCAATCGAGTAGCCGATCGTATCGCCATCTGGATCCGTCGCATCGATTTGGAATTGCCAAGCGAGATTTCGTGAAGCAGCCTTTGTGGGCGAGTTGTGGATCTTCGGCGGACGATTGGATTGGAAGGGCGAATCGACCGTAATCGGGAACGTTTGGCTGACCGGTGGATTGATGCCGTCACTGGCCTCAAGAGTCACGGAAACCTGGCCCGTCGCCGATGGGCTCCACGAGACGAGTCCGGTGGTCGCATTGACCGTCATGCCGACTGGGAAGGCTGTCAGATGGTAGGTGACCGCGTCGCCATTGGGATCAACGGCTCGGGCAGCATACTGATATAACTCGCCGGCGCGGACATTCGTCGGCGCAGCGGACACGAAGGTCGGCGGTGAGTTCGTGGTGGATGCATTGACCGCGTAAACTTGAAATTCCTGCGTGGCCGAGGCACCATGCGGATCGGTCACCTTGATTTCAAAAACTTGCGATGTTTCCGTGCCCGCCGTCCAAGTGAGCGTCGCGGTTGCATCATCAAAACTGACACCGTTGCCGACTGCGGGGGAAACTAATTCGTAGGTGAGTGAAGCAGCCGGATCATTGGCATCCGTTGCCGTCGCGGTGTAAACCCACGGCGTCAGAGCAATTGCTGGCCCAGTTGGTTTTGAGGTGAATTTCGGCGCGACATTACTGCGGCCGACGGTAATCGTGATATCTTGGGTGGCGGTTCCACCGTTGCTGTCATCGGCAGAGACCGAGACTTGGTAGTTACCTGTTGCCGTCGGAGTCCACTGGATACGACCGCTAGTGGCATTTATTTTTAGTCCAGCGGTCTCCGATGCAGCATCGAGTGAATATGTGACGACGTCGCCATCGGCGTCAGTCGCCTTGGCCACGTAGGTCCATTCTTGGCCAACCAGTACTGGACCTTGAGGTTTACTAACAAAGACAGGCGCCTCGTTGCCACCACCTGGAACCGGAGCGGCGATGGAAGACAGCGAGAAGGTCTGGGTAACGAACCCGTCGATGTCGGTGGCGGTGACTTCGACGGTGATGCTCAAGTCCGCAGCCGATGGAGACCAATGTACGGTTCGTGTCGCCGAATCGAATGTAACAGTCTCGGTGCCGTTGGAACTGGTCGCACTTTCCATGGTGTAGGTGATTGCGTCACCTTGGGAATCGATTGCTGCGACGGTGTATTTCCATGGTTGGCTGGAGATCGCTGGACCGACCGGCGAGGACGTGAACCGCGGTGGCGTTCCTGGGGGCGAGACAACATCGAGCGTAAAGCTTTGGATGCGTGTGCCATCGATCCCGTCGTAAACCTCGATGTCGAAATCGACGCTGCTGGCTGCTCCTGGCTCGAACGTCAATAGGCCGGTCTGGGGATTAAGTTTCGCTCCGGTGACGTTTTGACCGAGAGTGTAGGTCAGCGGATCACCGTTCGGATCGTGAGCCACGACTTGGTACGCGTAAGTCGTGCCCCGTATCGCCGGTCCCGTGGGTACGCTGGTAATCACGGGCCAGGCTCCCACACGATTTGAGAGCGCCGTGGCGGTAAACGACTGAATGGTGCTGGCTCCCGCTCCGTTCTGATCCGTGACCACGATGCGGAAAGTTTCGCTGCCGGGGTTAGCGGGGTCCCACGATAAGACGTTTCCAACGAGGGAGACTTCGCCGTTGGATGTCGGCAATGCCAATGAGTACGTCAGTTGATTGTCATCACCGTCGGGATCGTTAGCCAAAATCGGGTAAGTCCAAGCTGTCGGACTATTCGCATAGATCGGGCCAATGGGCTTCGATGTGATTTCAGGCGGCAGGTTTTCGACGACCGGGGCGATCACTGGAAGCGTGAACACTTGGGTCACGCGGCTTTGTCCATCGCTGAGCGTCAGAGTCACGGGGAAGTCCCCTTCGGCAGCTGGTGTCCAGGTGAGCGAGAAGCCGCTCACCGCGTCGCCACTGAGCAACATGCCTCGCGACTTTGACGTCGCATCGAGCGTCAGGGTCAGAACATCACCGTCTCCATCGGTGACATCGAAGTTGTAAACATATTGCTCGCCCACGAATCCTGGGATCGGTGGATTGCCATTGAACTCGGGCGGAGTGTTGTCGCGCACCGCCAAGAAAATCGTCTGTGTCGCACTGCCGCCCCGATCATCCGACGCCGTGACATTGATCGTGTAGTCGCCAACGGCACCGGGAGTCCATGTCACCATTCCGGTTGCGGCAACGATATCGATACTTCGATCATCGGATGCTTGGTCGATCGAGTACGTCACCGTGTCACCATCGGGATCGGTGGCCTGGGCCGGATAGCTCCATGGGACACCAACCGCAGCCGGTCCGCGTGGGACAGACGTGAAGACCGGGTCGCTGTTCTCCGCAACGGTCAAGAAGACTTGGAAAGGTTGCAAGGCAAAGCCACCATTGCCGTCGTCGACGCGCAAAGTGACGTCGACGTAAAAGTTTTCGTCCGCTGCGGGAGTCCAAGCGAGCGTTCCCGTCGCGGGATCGATCGTCATCCCTTGGGGACCGAATGCCTGCGAGAACGTCAGTTCATCGCCGTCAGCATCGAAGGCCGTCGGCCGATAGCGGTAGGTATTGCCGACGACGGCGGTCGTGATCGGTTCGGACTGGAAGACCGGGCGAGTGTTGCCGCCGTTCTTGGTCACCAAGGAAAAGTCCAATCCCGTAATCGTTTGGCCGCCCAGCAATGTTCCTTGATGGAACCGATCGGCTGGGGCGTTCAGTGCCCAATCCGTTGGTTTGACAAGTCCCACGGAGTAATCACCGATCGAGACTCCAGTGAAGTTGTAATCGCCGCTTGCGTCAGTCGCCTGCGAAACTTCGCTGGGATCCAACTTGCCGTTTTGATTGGCATCCAGGTAAACGGTCCAACCGGCAAGTGCAGGTTCGCCCACATCCTGATTCCCATCGGCATTGGTGTCGTCAAACACGGTTCCGCCGAGCGTTCCAGGAGCAGCGTTGACCCACTGCACTTGATACGTTTGCTCGACAAACCAACCCTGACCATCGTCCACACGAACGGTGACATCTTCCGTGCCAGATGTTCCCGATGTTGGCGTCCAACTGATCAAACCGGATTGATCATCGATCAACATGCCCACTGGGAAATCGGACAGGGAGTAAAGAAGGGTGTCATCATCGGGATCGATGGCAACAACAGGATAGTGGTATTGGACACCCGCGGTTGCCGACAAATTCGGATCGGAAAGGATTTGTGGAGGATCGTTCCCTTGGGCAGGCAGAACGCGAATCTTGAAAGATTGTTGGGCGATACCGCCGACATTCAAATCGTCAGCTTCGATCGTCACGTCATGGACACCCACTTGATCCGCCGTAGGCGTCCAACTCAATGCCGCACTGCGATCGCCGGTAGTCGCGATTGTCAATCCGGTCGCTGTATTGGTCAGGTCAAGATCCACGACATCGAAGTCTGGGTCAGTGACCGTGACATCCGCTTGGTAGGTTGTTCCCACGTAGGCCGTCGTGATCGGAATCGATGAGAAGACGGGTGGTCGGTTGCCGGTATCCGGCTCGACAGAAAGCAAATAGGTTTGCCGAGTTCGAGCGCCGCGTCCATCATCGGCCTCGATGATGACGTTATGGTTGCCGACGTCGCCAGCGGCAGGTGACCAATCAAGCCATCCCGTTTCGGCATGCAGCGTTGCGCCGATTGGACCGACGACCAGTGTGTACTCGACCGCATCCTGATCGGCATCGACAGCGACAGCTTGATATCCGTAGGGAGTTCCAGCAGTGATCGAGACTGGCGGACTAGAAGTGAACTGAGGTGCCTGGTTCAATTGTCCGAGCAGGACCAATTCGTAAGTGAACGCATCGCGATTAGGATTGTCGAACTGAAGCAACCCGCGGAGCGTGGACTGACCGGGCTGCAAGCTTCCCCCAAGGACAAAGTCGCTGAAGTCAAAATACGGTATGCCTTGGGCTGTGATGCCGTCGTAATCAGCGGGGAACGCGGTTGGCGAACTGATGTTCTTCACACCCACCAGCAGCGGACTGTTGATCGTGTAGGTGCCGGTATTGGTGATCGAAAGTTCGGCATAAAGTCGATCGGTGCGTTCATTGAATGACGTGACCCAGTACTGGACATCGATTGTCGAGACGTCCGAAAGCGACGAAACGTCAACGGGACCGCGAGTCTTGGTGATCGTATCCAAGATATGCGTCGTGATTGCTTGGTTGCCCAACGCGTCAATGGCGGTGAATGAGTAAACCTGGTTGGCCGCTTCGACCGAGGTTTGGACAAAGAACTTTCCATCAGCATCAAGTGCATCAACTGGCACCCCATCCATGTAGACGGCAACGATAGGGATGACAGGATCGAATGCTGTCGCCTTACCTGTGATCAAGGTACTCGCCCCAGTGCTGAACTGTGTTCGCGGTGTGGGCGAGAGGATCGTGATCTCGGGCGTGGTATCAAGCCAAGTCTTTTCTGCGGTTGCGGCCAATGATCCGAATGTGGCCAGAATCGTATCCTGACCAACGTTGGTTCCGGTGTAAGAAAACTGAGCAATGCCTTGTGAGTCTGTGTAAGCAGTGCCAACAATCGTGTTGGCTCCCGAGACCGTAAACTGCACTAACACACCAGCGAGTCCGCCCCCATTGTTGTCTTGGACCGTGGCGGAAACGGACTGTGAGGACTGGATGTAAGCGGTTTGCTGGGGAGGACTCAGCGAGAGTGTCTGCACATCGGCGATCTTGGCCAAAGCCAATCCGCCTGGGTATCCGTAGGAATCATAAGAGCTAAAACCGTACGAGTAGACGCCAAATTGTACGTCCGCTTTCAGATGATGAGAGCCAGCAGCAACGGGAACTTGAGCCCCGGAGTAGCCGGAACTTCCGATCGGTGTGAACGTAACCGAAGAATCAAGAGGTGCTCCATCGAGCCGTACCGAACTGAGTGAATCGGTGGGGACAACGACGTTGATGAAGTTATAGAGAAACTGTTGAGCGTATCCGCCTCCATACTCGTCTTCGACATTATCAATAGGAGTCCCCACGGTGTAATCATCCAAGAACTGCTCCGTGGGTGGAAGCAACATCATGAACGGATCGGCCTCAATTCCGTCATACGATTGGCCATTGGAATACTGCGCAACGAAGACCGGTTTGCTGGTTTCGATCTCACGAAATCCTTCGAAGACATCTTCAAAGATTTCGCCCTGATCAAGTGTAGCGACAACCGTCCCGTCAACTTTCAGCACGGTGTCGTCGTCCGACGCAATAACCTGGAAGGTGTCGCCGTTGAGTCGTGTGGCCAATGGCACCGTGACAAAGCTTTTTCCCCACGTGGACGTGGGTGTCAACTGTTCGACAACGTAGTCGCAGTAGGTCACACCCTGAGGGACGTTCGCGCACTGATTGCCAGCGAAGACTGCGATGGGTGCTGTGGACGTAATCACAGTTCCGGACACATCTCCCGGCAATTCACTGCTTCTTAGCTGGTAGGTCTGGCCTTCGTTTAGTTGAATTGTGTAGGGAGTCCCAGCAGATCGGGAGCCACCTGAAATCGTCGGTGTGATCGTTACGTATGTATCGTCCTCCGGTGCGACAATTGCCAATTGCGTTCCAGAAAAAGTGTAGGAGTTCTTCCATCCCAAGACGACATACTTGTCGTCGAGGATATCAGTAGGTAGTCCCAAATACGCATCGGTCGTGTACGGAACCAGGTTTAAACCGTAGATTGCGACTTCCGTGTCGGCTGTCACATGGATGCCCAAGTCCTCAATCGTGTCTACTGAGTCACCAAGTTCAGCCAGATCGGGAAGCGCGATAGGGGTGATTTGATTCGCTTGAACTTCAAATGATTCAATGAAGGAGAGCCCTGGAATCTCGACACTACCCACAGCGTTTTCTGGTCCCGTGATATACAGTTGGAGATTGCCGCGGTAGTAGTTTCCTGGAAACGTCAACCAAAAATCATTGCCGAGATTGTCGAGCGCACCTGTGTAGCCATCATCATCGAGGATTGTTCCAACGGTCAGGTCCTGCTCGAGCACAGCATTGAATGCATCACTGAATACGAGAGAGAAACGCTCACGTTTCTCGGGCGTCAAATCTCCGAGTACGGACACAGTGATCGCCTGAGTCAGCGGCCCACCGGGATTGAACGTTAAGGTTCCGCTGGTCGCGATATAGTCTTCACCCGCTGTCGCGGTCGTATCAACTGTTTCGTAGTCGATCGTAACAGGATAGTTGTAGGGACCATCTAGAGTGACGGTGAATACGAAGTCGGTGGTGCCACTCTGACCCTCGGCTAGCTTGACAGTCGTTGCACTGGCCTTCGGCAATTGAAAGCCGAATGAAAAATCATTCCCCGTACCGCCGACATAGCTGTAGGGTTGGTTGATGCCGCCGATATTAACCGTCGCGCCTTGGCTGACATTAGAGAACTGGCCATTGATCGCATCGGCACCATCGTTGTCGATTAAATGGATCATATCGGGCGGCAACAATAATGTTGACGTACCGAAGAAGAATTGGCCATCCAGATTCACTTCACCGTTGACGACGAGTGAATCCGATTGCGGCTTCGGTTGGCTGGTCGCATCGAGGTATAAGTCACCCGTCGCGGTCTGAGTGAAGTTACCGTCGACAACCAAATTTCCGCGATCCGGCGCGAGCGACATTTGGGCTTGGTTTACCAGATCGGTACCGATGAATCCAACTCCATTGAGTTCGCCGGATTCGATGACCGCGTCACCGATTGCGGTAAGTTTTCCCCCGATGATGTTGGTTGCACCGCTTATCTGTGTGTACGAAATGCGAGTGTCCGTGACGCCAACTCCGCCACCGTATGGATCGCCGCCATAGGGATCATTGACTAATTCACCAGTATAACCCTCGACATGCAACTGACCCTGACGCTCGATCGTGACATCGCCGTCGTTCACGAACGGTTTGTGATGAATTAGCTTCCCGCTGATGACGGTCAAATCGCCCTGGTTTTGAATCTCAGGCGTCACTTGCGAAGTGCCCGTCGATTGATGAATGATTGTTCCAAGGTTTTCAATGACTGGCGGGTCTGTGGGAACATACTGGAAAGTGGTAGAATCGTATTGCGCCGCGGCGTTGGTCTTCAGATAGAGCGAACCAAATCCAGAACTTGACGGGTTGTCGGCGAAGGTTAGCTTTCCACCAACTTCGTTCACAAATCTGATGATCGCGGTATCATCGCCCAGACCACCGGTACCGCCGCCATAGGGATCGCCACCATAGGGGTCCCCATCGTGTTCAACGTCGATTAGAAACTCGCCCTGATTCCATTGCAGTGAACCAAAATTATGCAGGTCACGATCGAGCACTTTCACGTTGTTGCCAGTCAGCGTTCCGGTTGCGGCTGATGCGACGTTTAGTACTCCACTGCCGTCGATTTGTCCGCCCGACCAAATGAACTCATTGGTGACGGTGATGTCAGCCAATCCAATTAGGACTCCACCACTAACGGAGAGCGTCGGAACCGAGAAATCGGTGGCGAAATCAACTTTGCCGCCCGTAAGTTCGATTTCCTGCACTTCGATGTTGCCATCGAAGTCAGCGTAGCCGCTGGCAATCAGCAATTTGGCGATCGTTGGGTTCGCATCGATCTCGGTGTAGCCACTTGCGAAGAGGGCGGTTCCCGAACCACTGAGCGTCGCTGTGCTGGACAGGTACTGCGTGGACGACGAGGCCACTTCACCACTGGGATCGAACTGAAGAATTGCGCCGGCCGCCACGGTGAAGTCGCCCGTCGAAATTCCCGATCCGTCAAGTTGAAGTTTTCCAGCTTGGACATCCACGGTTCCTTTGTTTTCCAGACGCGGGGCAATGAACGTCGTGCTCGTGTATGTTTGAGTAATCGTGCCTTGGTTATCGATCAGCGGCGGGTGCGAAACGACGTATTCGTTGGTTTGGCTGTCGTATTGTGCCGCGGCCCAAGTTGTTAACTGTCTCGCCCATCCAGTGCCGCCGATATGAAGAGTTCCTCCCGGTTCGTTGACAAACTGAATGATTGCCGAATCGTCACCCAGGCCTCCCGTTCCGCCTCCGTATGGGTCACCACCGTAGGCATCCCCATAATCTTCGACATCAATTCGCCACTCGCCTTGGTTCCAGTCCAAGGCTCCCGAATTGTGCAAATTGCGGTCGAGCACCTTCACGGCATTTCCCGAAAGCGTTCCCGCAGCGGTGCTGGCAATGATCAGATCTCCATTGCCATCAATTCGACCGCCAGACCAATCCAACGTTCCGGTAACGGTCAGATCCGCTGGTCCTTCCACGACGCCGTCGCTGACTCGTAAAACCGGAACCGAGAGATTTGCATTAAAGACTGCTTCCCCTCCGCTGATCACGATTTCTTGAACGCTGGGACTGCTGTTGAAGATGGCCTCACCACTGGTGATTTGAATCCGGTCGATGGTAACGCTGCCATCGATCTCACTGGGCCCTCGCGAAAATACTGCCGTTCCGTCGCCTGAGATAGTTGACGTCGACGTTAACGACTGTTTTACCAGCGGCGATAGTTGGTCTTTGGGGTTGAACTTCAATGACGCCGATGCAGCTACGTCAAAATCGCCCGTAGATGTTCCCGCCGCCTCTAGGAGTAGTTTTCCGCTGAGGACATTGACAGCCTGATCGTTGTTGAAATCCGTCGCAATGTAGGTTGTGCCGGCGAAAGAATGATTAATTGTGCCGTCATTCTCAAAGAGTGGTGGATGGGTCGCAATGTATCGCTGCGTGTTTGAATCGTAGGCTTGAGACGCCCCACTAGACAGGTATCGGGCAAAGCCGGTCCCGGTGATGTTGAGCACTCCGCCACTTTCGTTGACGAACTTGATGATTGCGGTGTCATCGCCCAGACCACCGGTTCCGCCGCCATAAGGATCGCCACCGTAAGGATCGACGCTGTCGTCATCGACCATCAGTGTTCCGTTGTCCCAGGTGAGCGTCCCGGAATTCCGCAAGTCGCGGTCAAGAACTTTCTGATCATAACCTGTAAGTGTACCAGTCGCACCACTGGCAACAAACAAGACACCGGAACCGTCGATCTTCCCTCCACTCCAGTTAAACGAGCCATTGACGGTCAAGTCGCCCGCACCATCGATCAGGCCACGGTTCATCGTCAGCCCGTTAATTTCTGACTCGTTCGCCAAAGTCAATTGAGCGTTGCTGTTCAGCAATCGAACCGTGCCAGCACCCTGTAAACTCTTGGCTTCGGCTGGCGAATTGATATCGACAATCGTTCCAGAAGGAATGGAGACATCGTCGGAAGCGTCGGGAACTCCGTCAGGAGACCAATAGGATGCAACGTTCCAATCTCCGTTGGCGGGTCCATCCCAGGTGACAGTAGCGGGGGGAATCGGGTCGGCGATCCCGTACGGCTGCTTGTTGTTCTCATCGAGGTTAAAGGTGTGGCTACTGCTATACGTCCCATTGCGATAATCTGTTCCGTAAGGGAAGTAATGAACGGTGGGAATACCAATCGATTCGCCTGATTTCCCAAGTTGTGCATCGACAACCCATAGCTCGGTTCCACCAGCAGGATTCGTTGTGATTCCCTGAACGTCGTGGTTCCCTGGTCCTAAATTCAGATACCAATTGCCGAGATGCTGACCGGCAATGTTGTAGACGAAGACACGAGTTGTTTGTGCCGTGTCGTCAGTGACGTACAGGTTGGTGCCGTCAGTGGTCAGGCCGCTGGGGTTCTTATTCTCGGGGTGCAAGGAGAACATTCCGTCTGCGGTCGCTTGCCCGCTACGCAATGCCGCACCACCATCAAAGTGAAGAATCTGCTTGAGTTTTTTGGAATTGTCGACGATCCAAAGATCCGTGCCGTTGGTCGCAATGCCCTCGGCGTTGTTTAGATTGGTCGTCTTGTTCTTGCCACTATTGACCCGAGCTTGCCACTTTCCAATTTCGGTTCCGTCCGCCTCGAACACCACCACATCGTGACCGGCAGTTACGATCCACAGCCTATCGCCGGCGGCATTGGCTGTTGCACCGCGAGCCCGGTTGTTTGTGTCGTAGTCCCAACGATCGATCAGTCCGCCACCATCGTCGTAACGAAAGACTTCATGTTTGGAATGATCGGGCACGAAGAACTTGGCATATTCCAGAGGCGAATTGACCGTGATCGTTACGGTTGCCGCTGCAGACTGCAGAACTCCGTCGGTAATCACATACTCCAACGTTGCCTGTCCATCGAAATTGGCCGCGGGAGTGAAATTGAACGACCCGTCGGCAAGGTGATTCCACGTGCCTGATCCACTGGGCGAAATTGACGTCACCGAGTAAACGGTGATTGGATCGCCATCAGCGTCATTATCATTTGCTAATAGTCCGCTTGCCGCAGGAATTGTTAGCGTTTGACCGGCGTCAACCACATAGCCATCATTTTGTGCGATCGGGGCATCGTTGATCGTATCAATATCGATCGTCACTGTGGCGATCGACGAGTAGGCCGCACCATCGAACAATCGATACGTAAACGTGTCGATGCCGCTGGTATTTGCGTACGGAACATAACGAATAGCACCCGTCTGCACTCCCTCCGAGTCGGTCAAGAACTCGACGGTCCCCAGTTCCGGCTGTTCGATCCTCTCGATTTGCAATGGATCGCCATCAACATCCGAATCGTTCTGCAAGATGCCGGGGGCAGCGATGATCAAGGGAACATCTTCATCCGTGTCATAGCTGTCATCGACGGCAATCGGCGGATCATTGACATTCGTGACGTGGATTGTCACAGTTGCTTGGCTGGTGAGCGATCCATCGCTAATCTTATAGACAAATGAATCCGTACCGACGAAATCAGTGTTTGGTGTGTAAGAAAACGCGCCATTGGCGTCGGGTGGAGAGAGCGTCCCATGGCTAACGCCGCTGACCAGTTCAATGACGGTCAGGCTGTCTCCATTGGGGTCGGTGTCGTTGGTTAGCACTCCGTCGGATGACGTCACCACGAGCGTTGCTTCTTCGGCGACCGGGTACCAATCATTCTTGGCGACGGGTGGTAGATTTGGTTCAAAAACCGTCCCGGACACCATGGCATCGTCGGTATTAAGCCCATCGAAGATCGTGTAGCTGAACGAAACCGCACCCTCGAAACGGCTGTCTGCAGTGAAACTGATACTGCCTGATGCACCGACAGTGACGGTGCCACCCGAAACCTGGACTTCGTCGCCTTGCTCGATTGTCACACCATCGATCGCCACCAGCGAGATCGAATCCCCATCGGCATCAACTGCACCGTTTAAAACATTTAAGGTCACCGTAGCCCCCTGAGCCAGTGAGCCAAAGTCGTGGTCCGCAGCGGTCGGGACAGGGTTGTCGACGGTCCATGCAAACGTTTGACTTGCTGAACGATCACCGGCGATGGCACGAACGGTCACCGCGTAAGCGGATTCCAGTGACGCTTCATGGTCGAACGTTCCTGAAATCACTCCCGTCACATCATCAATCGCCAAACCCGGTGGCAAATTGATGGCTTCGTATGTCAGGGTGTCCCCATCGGGATCCTGGAAATAAGGTGTAACGTCCACGTTGGTGGCGCCTTGCGCATCGACACCGGTTTGGTCAGGAATCGTTCCCACCGGGATCGGCGCATCATTGTTTCCGAATACTGTGACGGTGACCTGTGCCGTGTTGCTGGCCCCTTGCGCGTCGGTCAGTGTGTAACTGACGGAAGTTATTAAGAACTGACCTTGATTCAGGCCATCGAACTGTTCGTAGGGATTAAATTGGACCTCGCCTGCGGAAGTGATCGTGAATAGCCCTCCATTGGATCCGCTGATTGCTTGGCCAACATTCGTCCCGACTCCGTTGACGGCCGAAACGTGGATGGCGTCATCGTCCGTGTCAGCGATGGTAGGATTGGCTGCAAATAAATTCCGGCTGATGATTGTGTCTTGATCGGTTTCAAATTCGTCATCGTAAGCCAGCGGTGATGGATTAGTGACCGTCCATTCAAAACCCACGCTGATCGTTTCATTCCCCGTATCGGTTGCAGTGACCGTCACCAGATAGGGCGATTGAGCCGACGCAGCAGCATCGAAAGTTCCTCCCACCGTCGCGGTCGTGGAATTGAACGCCAACCCCGCCGGCAAGTTCGAGACGTCAATGGTCAATGGGCCTGACTGGTCAATGTCCGAGAAGTAATTTCGAAGATATAATTCGATTGCGTCGGCTGCGTCTTGCCCATTCTGATTGGGGATCTCCGTGCTGTTGACAGGAGGATCGTTCACTGAATTAACGGCTCCAGTGACCACTGCAACGTCAGAATACTCCCCATCACTGATGGTGTAGCTAAAATCAATGGGCCCAAAGTAATCTGAGTGCGGTGAGACAGTCAGGTACGCTTGGCCGGTTTGCGGATCTACCTCAAGCGTAACGTTTGCATTGTCGATGGAAACCGTTTGGTCGATCGCGATGTCAATACCATCGACATGTGTGATCGCCAAACCGGTGCCGGGGTCGGGATCGGTATCATTACTCAGCACCGACACGGCAATACTCGAATCTTCGTTAATCGGGCCGAAACTGTCGTCGTTTGCCAATGGAGGATGGTTCACACGCTCGACATTAACTGTTACCGTTGCAGGTAGCGGAGTTTCAAAAATACCGTTGCTGACGCGATAGGTGAAGCTATCAGTCCCCACGAATCCCGGGTTGGGAGTGTAGCCGAATTGACCATCGGGCTGCACTGAAACAGTTCCGTTGGCGGGATTTGTAACGGAACCGGACACAACCGTCAAAGTTCGATCATATTCCAGATCGCCATCATCATCGTTGCTAAGCAGCGGATAATACCCATCACTGCCTGAGTTGAGGACCGAATCCTGGTTGATTGAAAAGGTGTCCTTTAATGCAGCTGGAACTGGCAAGTCACGCACTAGTCGAAACCAACTGCCGGTATCACCGTCGTTGTTCACCAGTCGCATGACGACGTTGACGACCTGCCCGGGAATAAAATCAGAGATATCGACATCGACGTATCCTGCAATGACTTCATCGCTGCTGCGCTGAGGGTCTGGAAAGAAGGTCACCCGCTCTTCGTTGTCGATAACTGCGGGGATTGAGATCGCTGGACCGTAGACCAATGTGCTATCAACCAGTGTGGTGGCTGCACGCTCGGTGATGTTGAGCATGCTATCGCGTCCGTACTCATGCGTCGGCACTAGACTCACCCCGTTCTGGTCCAGCAAAGCAATCTCAAAGGCGTCGTTAATTCGACCGGTGGGTCCATCATCAAAATGAACTTGAAACCCAACCGTTAACCACGTCGGATCCGATGGAATCTCGATCGACTGTTGAACTGAGACCAAAAACGAATCTCCTTCGGTGGCATACACGCCCGAGGTGTAGTCGACCCTTCCCGCACCTGCCTCGCTGCCGCCTTGCTGGAAATCGCTCCAGTTGTCGTACACATCTACCAATCCGACAGGGATGCTTCCAATGATTCCCGGACCACTGGGATCAACAATCACACCGTTAGCAATCCCATCATCATCCCCGCGTCCACCGTCCTGCAAGTACAGCGTGAACCCAAACTCCGTTCGAACGGCACCGGTCGTTCCATCAAAACGGAAGTCGAGCAAACGTCCGCTGATTGGATCTTCTTTGTACCAACCATCGAAATCTAAATCGTTCGGGAGATAAACGTCGATTGCGTGGACTTGCCCAACACCAACCTTCTGCACCTCAAAATCAAACAAGCCGAGCGGTAGGTAGTTGTCATTGCGTTGGGACTGAGCGGCGATGTTGCGAACTTTGCCAAGCCCTTTACCTTTAGCATCGATTGAAACCATCTTGCCGAAGCGGTGATCGGGCAATGAAGCGACGCCGCGCTGCTGAGCGTCATCACCTCCGTCAGCGTTGCCATCGCCTGCATTGGCCAGTGACTCGACTAGGTCCGCTACACCGTCGCCATCGCTATCGACTTCGACCTGGACGTGATAAACATCTGAAACTTGGCCGAGCGCACCACTACCATCATGCTGATGGACGATAACCTGGTCACCTTGGTATAGCCTCGCGAATCCCATCACACGAAAATCGCCGTTGCCTTTGACGGTCGTTTGGCCAAGCCAAGCGGTAACGCCTTCACGAATGACATAAGCATCGATCAAATCACGATTCTCACCTCTCGTACGCCCGTTTGCGTCGTGCAGCGACTCGGAACCTTGACCAGTAACGATGAATCGCCCTGGGCCACCCGAATCAACCAATGTGGCAACTTCGATTTGCGGCCCTTGAGGGAAAAATCCCGCCGCGGCAATGAGCTGTTGATGACCAATCTCGACCAGTTCAGGAAGAGCGTTCGGTTGACTGCTGAGATCGGGAGGGGCACCGGATATCGGATCGATGTTGGTTGGCCCGCTGGTCGTCGATGGAGAACCCGCAGTGGCGACGTCCGTGGTCGTGGAGGTATTTGACGACGAAGCACTCAGCGATTCTCCTTCTCCATTACCACTTCCGCCCGAACCTCCATCAGGTGGCTGGTTGACTTCGAGTGCCTGGCCGGTACTGCCAGCGCTGTCCACTGGCTCAGATATCGGGGCCTTAAGTGTCCCTGCGCCACCCGCGTCGTTCGAACCGCCAGACGTATTGCCGATTGGATTGGTCGTGTCGATCTGCGACGTCGATTCAGATGAATCAACTGCATCAGCGGATTCGTCTAAAAACGACCCTGCCAATTCCGTTGAGATGCCTTGTAATAATGATGGAGATGAACTGAAGTCCGTCGCCGGGCGCTGCGGTTGTAGAAGCGATTGCTCCGGCTCGCTCGGTGGCTCGAACTGTTGAGTCTCGTTAAAAAACTGAGTCTCAAAGTCACCATCATTGGCTGCTGCAGAAGCCTCCGAATAGCCGGGGGTATCCACGCCACCCGCCGGATCGTTGCCGGTTGTTTGCGTGAGGCCGCCGACTAGTCCGCCATCGTCGACACCATCCGCATCACCCAATAGTGCCAGTGGGGCGACCGGCAGCATTCCTCCGGGATGGTCCCGCCGTTCAAGTGCCTGGAGAAGCTGCACTCTCGCCTTGAATCGCTTGCTCGCCTTAGACTGACGGTCCCGAAGCTTAGCCGACCCAGTCGAACGAAACGGCAGAGATTCCCACCCCATGATAACTCTCCTAGCGACGAGGAATCGTAGTTCGCACAAATCCGACCCGCTGACCGCCTAGCCCGCGTTACCGAAACTCGTGAGTTATAGTCGACCGTAGATCCACGATAAGGGAAAATGTATAGACCTCTAAAGCGAGATGCAACGTTTTGCCACAGAAATTCTCGATTTTTTTGATGGAGTTTTTGCGATGCGGTGATCCGCAGTGCTGCGTACTCGCTTGGCAAGTGGCGATGAATTGCGTTTCGCGTATGGAGCGGCCGAGTTGAATGCAACAGGTAGCTTGGTAAGCTGTTAAGCTAATCCCTGTCAGATTGGCGGCGGCGTTTGAATCACTCGAGTTCACCGACAAACTGCCGGTGTATCGGTGATTCAATCGCCAGCCAAGTATGCAGGACTTTGAATTGGAGAAGCAGTGAGCCGTTCGGTATCAGCGAAAGCCGTTTTCACTTGGGAATGGGGTGCCGGCAACGGGCACTTACGTCGATTCCTCCCGATCGCGCACGTTCTGCAACAGAATGGTGTTGAAGTCGTGCTCATTGTCCGCGATTATCCGCGCGCTCAAGCCATGTTTTGCGACACGGGTATTCCCGTTCTGCCGATACCTGACATGCCGATGAATCGACGGGAGATTTTGCGAAATCCTCAGTCACTTCCGGGCTTGGCTTGGAACTTGGGGCTTCATGATTCATCAAGAATTGCCGCCTGCTTGTCGCACTGGAGGTCACTTTTTGATTGTCTACGTCCGACGCATGTTATCTCGGACTTCGGCTTAATTAGCTGCTATGTGGCCAAAGGAATGGGAATTCCAACCGCTCGAATTGGTCTAGGATTCGGAATGCCTCCATGCGGACAGGTTTTGCAGAGCATGTTTGGATGTCCCGTCAGTAAAGACGAGAACCATGTCGCTGATCTCATTCTCGAAGCTTTTCAGCACGCCGCACAAGCATCGCCTGGTTGGATGACGCCGAAGTCTTGGGAGGACATCTTCGTCGAAGCAGATCGCACGTTCTTGGTCAGCACCCCCGAGTTCGACCCCTATCGAGCCACTCGCGATGAAAACGAATACTGCGGCGCCTGGAGTGATGAAACCGGGCTCACGCCACAGTGGGCCACGAGCGATGCACCACGCGCCATTGCCTACTTAAGAGCAGACAATCAGTTAGTCCCTCGCTGCCAGTTGCTGTCCCAGATTGGCCTTGAAATCGTCCTCGTATCGGATGGTTCGGTTCCTGAGTCGATTTTTGAGATTCAGCGACTGCGTTTGGCTGAGGGACTGGTCAAGACCGCACACAGCGACGCACCCTATCAACTAGTCGTCTGCAACGCCAATCATGGACTAACACTTCGCGCGCTGGAGCTACAAGTACCCGTCTTGATGTTCCCATCGTACATCGAGCATCGCTGGAATGCGAAAGTTGTCGAGCAACTCGGGTTTGGAGTCGATTTGACTAGGGTGCCGCTACCGCACTGGAGTGACTCCATTGACCGGCTCCTCACTCATGCTCCTAACGATGCTCACTTTGCTTCGTTCTCCAAGAAGTTACGGGCAACCAACAACGCCTCTTTTGCCGCGACGTGCGATGGCATTCTTCAATGGTTAGAAATTCCGCAGCAGAATAAATTGGCGTCTTCTCTCAAAGTTCATCGCATGCTCGACCGAGATAGAATCGAATCACGCCTGGATCGATCACGCCAGACTGCGATAAAGCAGGTTCAGTCATTCCAAATCATTCGTCGTGGTGAAAAGCTGGCTCAGGACGAAATTCTGGTGGTAATGGTTGTTTACAACGAAGAAGTTCGGCTCCCTGACACGATCAACCATTACCGGCGATTGGGTGCAAATCGATTCGCAATCATCGACAACGGGTCAACGGATGCAACACGCGAGTTTCTCCAGTCACAAACAGATGTCGATCTTTTTTATACAGATCTGGATTTCCGAGATGGAAATGGATGCGGCTGGGCATCCGCGATGATTCATCATTACTACGGCGTCAATCGATGGGTCATCTGCTCTGACGCGGACGAACAGTTGGTTTACGACGACTGTGAAAGTCGTAGTCTGGCACAATTGTGTTCACACCTGCATGCGCTAAGAATTAAGTCAATGCCGGCGCTGATGGTCGAAATGTACTCCGATACATCGATTGGTTCGACAGTACTACTGAAGTCACAGCGATTACTCGATCGATGTCCCTGGTTTGATGGCGAAGGGTACTCGCGTCAAGTGAATTATGATGACACAACGGGAACACAGGTTCGATGGATCGGAGGACCAAGCGAGCGGCTCTTCGGTGTCGATCGAGGATGGCAAGCCAAGACTCCACTGGTATACTGGGAACCCGAGACTTGGCTCTGGAATCCTCATGTAATCTTCCCTTTCGAACACAATCACACGCCGATGAACGGCGTGCTACTGCACTTCAAGTATCTATCGGATTTCATGGGGGCCATTAATCGATCAGTCCAGCGTCAGCAACACGCAGCCAAGTCTAGGAAGTACAAGCAGTTCCAGAAAGCCATGTTTGATCTCGGCGATCCCTGCTTGATGAATGAATCGAGCAAGCTTTACGTATCTTCCGATTCGCTCATTGAACCCGGATTAATGTCATCCATTACGTGGGACGCAAGCTAGCTTGGGGAGAGGGCATCAAATTGTTCTAGACGAATCACAAGGCTCAGCTGGATTCGGCAGGGTGGAAATACTCGTGAACGTAGACCGACATTGCTTATTCGTCGCTCTGGAATCTCGATACAGGCGTCTTCAATTTTCCAGTAACCAAGTAAATGCAGGATGGCAAGTCTCTCGCTGCCTCTGCCAGTATGGCTTCGATGGATAAGAAAACCGTACGATCCTACCGCGATGATGAGGCAATTCAAATGGGGCAGGTCTCTTAGATTATTCTTCTAGCGTCTGTACCGGAGATTCAGCGACTGCTCGGCGGACACGAAGTTCGCCGTTTCTTTCGACTGGATGCCGACCACGCTGGGCGACCGCGCAACTTGCGTGCGCAGCAGCAGCAGCGACTAAAGAAAAAAACGCATCGAGCGTGACCTTGCTCCGACCCGAAAACGCGCGCCGAGCTTTTTTTGAGATCGGCCCAAAACAAAACTGATCTTTGACAAGTAAATCACGACGAGAATTACGACGACCCTAAGCCAATCGCGTCAGAGTCACTTCTTTGCACAAATACGCTTATGTGCATGGGGATCCGATTGGAGGAATTGATCCAATTGGTGAGAGTTTTCTCACCGCAAAGCTAATTAATATGTAGATTGCCGTTGGACTCGGCATTGGCTTGGGGTTAATTGCGGCGTACTCCATTTGGTCTCGAGCAACAGATTCGGGCCAAGCATTTGTAGGCCGCACGGATAAGACCGCGTGGAATGCATGGATATATGGACCACAACTAAATCGTGCTTATCAACGAACAAAGCTGCCCAATGCCTTGCATGCTGGAACTCATCCACTCGCAACCCCCGATTTCATTTTCGCGGAGTATGCAGAGAATTATCTAGATGTATGCTCACGAAGATGCGACTTCGCGACTGAAAACATGATCGTTTCGTTTAAGTGGCGGATGAACGGGAGACCAGACATACGTGAAGGAATCACGTTCATGCCCGGTCATTTTGCCGTCCAAGGATTTTCCGAAGAAGACAACGTAATTTTTCTTCTTCCTGACCAGTTAAACGTCACTGATGGCGACGCGTTACTCAATCCTGCTTGGTAAGACACTGACGCAAAAAAGAACATCATCTTCTTTTACCCGGGGCCAGTGCCGCTGAAACCTGTCGGAACACTCTATGATGCCGTTGTTAACCAAAGCTATGGTGGTCGTGTCCATGAAATAGATTTCTACGAAGCGGAGAGTTTCTAGTCGTTCCCGAATCCGAGACAGAGTAGATGGCACATCTTGTTCAAGGCCTTAAAGCGGTTGTCGTAGTAGCAGTCGTATGCTGTGCCCCGTTGGCATTTGGTCATGACTACTTGAATCGACTGCATTTAGTCGCGTACTGGGGAATAGCATATTTCTTTATTTCCATCGCGTTTTTCTGGTTCCTGCGTGGCTCAACGCTAGCTGTGCATACGCGCCTCGAATGTGCATTCTTCGGCTATTCGATTGGGGTGATATGTTGCGTAATCTTTTTTGGTTCCGGGATGGACGTGCTTGCTTACATACAAGCTCGCGGACCTACAAAAGAAATGGCCATCATCGCCGCAGATCTCGGCATACAAGAAGCGGCGATTGGAAACTGGGGTAGGAGCTGGATGGAAAATCGCGTGGTAACCGGAGTGGCCTTCTTATTGGTCGGGATTGAGTCTGTGTTGCTGGCGTCGTGTCAAAAAACTCAGACAACCCAACAAAATCGCGCGCTCGTCCACCCGTCCTGTCAATTAACTCATCCGACTGATTCGGAGCGAGATTTGTGATAGATTTGGCCCACGTTCGATCGATATCTCAAATGAGGTTTACGTGAGGTCTGCTTTACCCCTACCACATCCACGCGTGACACTTTTTTGCGTTCGTCGTTGGAGGGTTCAACGAATGGGCGATTGTCTGGAGAGGGTTGTGATGGTCACTGGTTTGATGCTGCGTCCTGCGTGGTGAAAGGGTCGTTGCCCGCCTCAGCAAACACGGGCTGCAGGTATTCCTGGAGATTGCGAATCGCGGTGAACACGCGACCAAATGGACGATTGCTGTACGCGTCGGTTAAAGCGTCACTCTTGACGGGTTGCCCATGGCAATCGAACACTCCCATGATCTCCCCATCAGAAAAACGCTTGATGAGCTGACTGCCAGTCTTACGGAGCTTTCCAAACGACAATGACCGAATGTCGTGGCCATCGGCTCGAATGCGTTTGATCAACCGATCGAAGTGATTCGGGATCATTTGGTTTGTGTTGCCGGCCTTGGTGGACTTATCGAGAGCGGTGCCCGCCCTGTTGACTACTAGCACCGCATGAGGGCCGTAGCCTGGGAATGTTCTGCGATGCGTCATCGCCCACTGGATGGCCTGGACGGTCAATGGGAAGAGAATGTGCTCTCCATAAACGCCGCTCTTGCGACGGACCCGCTTGATGAAGGAATCCTCCGCGGTCGATTTGAAGTCCAGAATTTCCTGGTGCCGGGGTGAGTGGGCCGAGAACAAGTGCACTTCGCCTACCAATGTTGATGCGATCTCTGCACGACCGAAGCCGCAATTGAGCCCCATCAAAAGCAAAAGCCGATCAAACGGATGTCCATATCGCATCAGCAATTTCAGTTCATCAAGTGAGAACGTATCTACCTGCTCCAAGCTCTTTCGTGCATGGTCGACAGCAAGACGTCTGATTCGCGTGTCCATGTCGCCGAAAGCAATGGGTTTTGTCCACTCGAATCGCGAACTGGTGTCCAGCCATTTCAAGAAGCGAGTGAGTGCGCTCAGATAGTTTTTGCAGCTTTTCGCTGTCATCGGAGTCGTTGTTCTGAGCTTGCAGGGGCGTCGACGCCAGTACCCGATTAGTTCGTTGATTTCGGAAGAATCTAAATCGGAAATCGGGCGGTCCCCGTGATGCTGAATCAGGGTTTCCACCTGCTTCACCTGAGTTTTACCCCAGGGGGAGATTTGGTTCGACTCTGGGCGGTGGAACTCGCGCTCGAGGTACTCTTGATATTTCTTCATTGCTTGGTGCAGCATTCCTTCGATCGCAATTGCGTCTGCTGGCTCCACGCACGATGTAACTTCGGAGCGAGACAAGTGACGCGCATCGCTGTCGGGCAATTCTTCGCCAACAAACGGTTTGTCGGGAACGACGTCCGGTTTGGGAGAGGTAAGCGGCACTCCCGCAGCGACAAGCACCCGCTCAGACTCTTGCATCGCCAAGATTTTTGCGGGATCCACGTTTTCTAGTCGCGTGTGGACGGAGGCAAGCTGGCCATCGTCGTTGATTGCTTCCAGTCTCGTCAGATTTTCCTCTCCGATTCGATAGGCACGTCGATCCTCCGGCAGAACGTGAATGACTGCGAAACGTTTCTGGAGCCTTTGCAGTCGCTCCGCGTAGTTCGTCGGCGTCTCACCACCGTTGCGGGGCAGGACAAACTCACTGGCTCCTTTGGCGGTGGCTCGGGCGACTTCTAATTCGGTTTCGCACCAAAGTGGGGCCGGTTCGCGCGAGCGGCTCGCGATAACAGTCCAGATCTCTCGAAGCTTGACCTCGCGAATCTCAGCCTGGCGGAGGTCGGTACCTAAGATGAATTTGTGCTGCTGCCGGATGCCAGATTTACTTAGCTTCCAGCCTATCTGCCGGGTGTAGTATCCCCGGCTGTCGGGTTTCCATTGACGACGCGCTCGCGTGACCATTTGGCAGCACTCCTGCCGGTCTTATCGGAACATTGGGGTCCCTGACAGGCTTCTTATCGGAACATTTATCGGAACATCGTGTTTTCGAGACAAAACTAACTTCCCGAAAAAGACGCGTAAACGACGTGAATACCAATAAAAATAGCCACTTACCGGCTGGCGGCAAGTGGCTTTTAAGCGGAGGACACGGGACTCGAACCCGCAGCCCCTTACGGGGTACCTCAGTTCCAATGAGGCCGCTCACCAATTCGCTTATCCTCCGAACTCGGCTTCGCTATTCTGTGCTGGATTTCGTTTCCTCGCAACTGGTGGTGTTTTTCAGACCAACGGATTGGTAATGTAAATCTAAAAAACCCAGTGGAGTATGACGGATGGATAACGCGGCAATCGCAGATGTGTTTGACGAAATGGCGGAACTGCTGGAATTCCGCGGCGAAAATCCGTTCCGTATCCGAGCTTATCGCAACGGCGCCCAAGCGATCCGCGATCTCGACGAGCCAGTCGCGGCCATCATCAACGATCCCGATCGCAATCTTGCCGACATTTCGGGTATCGGCAAGACAATCAGTGAAAAAACAGAGACACTGATCCAAACCGGCGGGTTACCCCAATTGGAAGAATTGCGCCAAGCGGTCCCCCAGGTTGTGATCCAAATGGCGAGGATCCCTGGATTGGGGGCCAAAAAAGCGATGAAATTGCAAGAAGCTCTGGAAATTGAATCGCTCGACGACCTGAAACGCGCCTGTCAGGAGGAACGAATCCGTAAAGTCAAAGGATTCGGCCCCAAATCCGAAGAGACAATCCTGGACGGGCTGGCGATCGCCCAGGAGGCGGCCGAGCGAATTTATTGGTCCACCGGCGATGAATTGGCCACGACCATCAGCAACCACATGCAGTCCTGCGAGGGAATCGAGAAGATGAGCTGGGCGGGTAGCTACCGCCGCGGCCGTGAAACGATCGGCGACCTCGACTTGCTTGTCGTCGCCAAAGACCGCACCGCAGCGATGGACCACTTCGAAGCCTTTCCCCAGCGAAGCCAAACGATCGCTCGCGGCGATACCAAAATTTCGATTCGTGTCGCCAAAGCATTCCAAGTCGACATGCGTCTGGTCGAAGCGAACGAGTTTGGTGCGGCACTGCAGTATTTCACCGGTTCTCAGGCACACAACGTTCACATGCGGCGGATCGCCAAAGAACATGGGCTGAAAGTGAACGAATACGGTGTGTTCAAAACCGAAGACGACTCGCGTGTGGCTGGCGAAACCGAAGAAGATGTCTATAAGGCGATCGGAATGCCTTGGATTACGCCCGAGCTTCGCGAAGTTCGCCATGAATTCACGTGGGCCGAAAAAGGCGAACTGCCCGACCTGATTGAAACGTCCGACATCGTCGGCGACTTGCACATGCACACCAACGCGACCGATGGAACCGCAACGCTGCAAGAGATGGCCGACGCCGCGATCGCGAGAGGACTGAAGTACATTGCCATTACCGACCACAGCCAGCGTGTTTCGATGGCATTTGGATTGGATCCGAAACGACTTCGCGAACAATGGAAAGCGATCGATGCAATTCGCGATCAATACGAAGGCCGGCTGGTGATCCTGAAAGGCATCGAGTGCGACATTCTCGAAAAAGGCGGCATGGATTTGCCAGACGATTGTTTAGCCGAAGCCGACTGGGTACTGGCGAGTGTCCATTACGGCCAGAAACAACCACGCGACCAGATCACCGAACGCATTCTCGGCGCGATTGAAAACCCACACGTCGACTGTATCGCGCATCCCACCGGACGGCTGATCAATCGTCGTCCACCCTACGAAGTCGATATCGATGCGGTGATGACGGCCGCCAAAGCGAACGGGACGTTGATGGAGCTGAACGCGAACCCGGCACGACTGGATCTGAATGACGTGCATTTGGCGGCTGCCAAACGGCACGGAATCCCGATCGTGATCAGCACCGATGCGCACTCGACCGACGGGCTGGACGTGATGCGATATGGGATCAAGCAAGCACGTCGTGGCGGTTTGACTAAGGACGACGTCGCTAATACACGGCCTTGGGACGAGATGAAGAAATTGATGCGTTAAAGCACTTGCGAGAATCACGTGGGGCTGGGTTGTGATTGGCCGGTGAGGACCGAGCGAGTAAGTGGAGACACGCTGCAAGCGATGTTGCGCGGACGGTCCTCACCCGGACGAGGCCTAAAGGGCCCGTCCGACCTCTCCCATGCTGCGCTCGGGAGAGGTGACCTGCAAACTGCCACCTCTCCCAAAACGAAGTTTGGGGAAAGGTCGAGCAGAGCCTGCAGCGATGCTCGGGTGAGGGCCGACCGAGCAAGTCGAGACACACTGCAAGCAAGGTTGCGCGGACGGCCCTCACCCGGACGAGGCCTAAAGGGCCCGTCCGACCTCTCCCATGCTGCGGAAAATGCTGAGGTACTAGCATTCGATGTACATTATTCGGGGGAGCGAGAGCTTCCCTT
>NZ_BAABGA010000003.1:0-10685 GCF_039541335.1 Novipirellula rosea
AGGCGAAGGCTCCTACGTATTGGTTCCACGCGGTCTGTAGCCGCAAACGTTTCTCTTCTTGACGAAACCCGCCACACACGCCCTACGTTGGCCACGGTCGGGCGTTTTCTCGTGTGGGGCCATCGGCCGGCCGTCTGTAACCGGCCGACAGGCGGCGTTTGTCGCGGTCATTTTTCGCCGGCGTAACACATTCAAATTCTTTTCAGATGTTTGCAAGACCTTGCTTGATGTTGCCGGCCGGTCATGGCTGATGTGTGTCACCGAAACGGTTTTCAAGATTTCTTTCTCAAACGGAGCCGCCACATGCCCAACACACAAACCCTTCACGCTCGGCCGATCGAACCGGGACCGGCTTATGAGCACGGCCACTTAATCGCCCGCGACCTGTTGCAGCACATCGTACTGCAACTCGACCGCATGGTTCGGCCCGACAATAAAGACCTGCGTTGGATGCATGTCCGGTCGATCAACCTCATCAACGCCCAGCTCTCGGAGGTCGCAGCACTGCTGGACGAAACCAACGGAATCCGCAACTGATGAATCACAAAGCAAACATCAAGGCGGGCGATCGCGTCCGCCTGGTTTCGATGGCCGACGACCCCGACCCGATTCCCACTGGCACCACCGGAACGGTGGTCGGCGTGTATCCACAAAGCGAGTGGACGCAAGTCGATGTCGACTGGGACAACGGTCGGGCACTGATGCTTTCCATTCCACCGGATGTCGTCGAGCGGATTGGACCGCCGGCGGCCGACAATCAATGAGGACTTGAAGCCATGTCGACACGAGCCACGATCGCAATCCGCCGAACCGCCGGCGATTACCTTGCGACCTACCTTCATTTTGACGGATACCCGGAACACGCCGGCCGGCTCCTGGAAGCCAACTACTTGAGCTGCGAGCAGGCCGAAGCGTTGATCGCGAAAGGTGACATCCGCTGTCTCGATGCAGAATTGGGTGAACCAGAATACTATGACGCGGAGACACCGGCCGCGGTATTGCCGACACGTATCGCGTTAGTCGAGTTCGCCAGGAACTGCAGCTCGCAGTACCTGTATATCTTCGACGCCGGCGAATGGACGCATCAAAAGCTGTAAACAAGATCATCGCATGTTCTCCTCACGAGCCCCAACGGGAATCGGCGACTCGCCGGTGCGCTCGAGGATCGCCTTCTTGCCGGTGAAACGCTGGTAGCGGTCAACGATCACGTCGCAATACGGCGGGTCGAGTTCCATCAAGAACGCTTTTCGGCCGGTTTGTTCCGCGCCGATCAGTGTCGATCCGCTGCCACCGAACAGATCGAGCACGTTGTCACCTTTGCGTGACGAATATTGCATCGCCATCACGGCCAATTCCGCTGGCTTGCCGGTGAGGTGTTCGAGTTGCTGTGGCGGGATTTTCTTGACGTGCCACAGGTCCGTTGCGTTATTCGGGCCAAAATACTTGTGGCCGGCACCTTCACGCCATCCATAGAACGCCCACTCGTGTGCCCCCATGAAATCTTTCCGCGTCATCACCGGGTGCATTTTGTCCCAGATGATGGCCTGCGAAAAATATAGACCGCAGGCTGACAAGACAGGCGGATAGTTGGCGATATTCGAAAAGCCCCCCCAAATGTAAAAGCAACGACCGGGTTCTAAAACGCGGGCGATGTTGCCGAACCAAGCTTTCAACAAGCGGTCAAATTCCTCATCGGAAACAAAGTCGTTGGCCAGCGGCCGGTCTTTGGCTCGCATCTTTTTTGGACCGTCCTTCGACTTGCCCTTACCGGCCTCGAAGGAACTGTTGCCGGCCGCGATCGCATTCTTGCTACGGGGTTCGACCTTCACGTTGTACGGCGGATCCGTATTGCACAATTGGATTTTCGCGCCGTCCAAGAGTCGATCGAGGTCACTGTCGCTCGTCGAGTCGCCGCACAACAACCGGTGATCACCGAGGATCCAAAGATCGCCGGGTTGCGTGATCGCTTCGTCGGGTGGCTCGGGAACGTCATCCGGATCAGTCAATCCTTGCGTGACGCCCGGATCGAGCAGTTTAGCCAACTCGTCCGAATCGAATCCGAGCAATTCGCAATCGAATCCCGAGTTTTGTAACGCACTGATCTCCAGCGGCAGCAAGTCGTAATCCCACTCCGCATTCTCGCCGGTGCGGTTGTCGGCGATCCGGTAGGCCCGGACCGATTCAGGTTCCATGTCCTTCGCGACGTGAACCGGCACTTCTGCAAGGTTCAAAACCTTGGCGGCCTTGAACCGGGTATGGCCAACGATGATCACGCCGTCGGTGTCAACCACGATAGGTTGGCGGAAACCGAACTCGTTGATGCTTTGAACGACGTCCGCAACTGCGTCGTCGTTAATACGAGGATTGTTTTCGTAAGGCTTGATTCGATCAAGCGACCACATTTCGACCTGCATGGGCAGCGTCCTTTTCCAAAAGGGGAGGAAGCGGAAAAGTTTCGGTCGGTGGAGGGTTAGATGGTTGGCTGGAGCGTCGGATTTTCGTTCGGACAAATAAAACAAACTGTGCCTAATAACGCGGCTGTTCCGGTGGCCCTGACCAGAGAACGGATCCGCCGGGAGTACCTAATCCGTCAGAGCCAATCCGTCAGTCACCCCCTCATACGTGCGAATGCACATCGCGGGCACATGCCTCTGACACACTGACAGATTAAGAGAGAGGGGTTTTTTTCCTCTCTATTTACGGGCTTTTGCCAATTGAAAACCGTCAGTGAATCCGTCAGTAGCGAGCACTGACGTTTCTGACAGATTCAACTGCCAAGCTGCCTAAATTGACGTTTCCGACGGGGAAGTGTCAGAACTGTCAGTCGTTTCACTGACGGATTGACTGACGGATTCGTCCGGCCCAACCAAACGGTATCCGTTGGCCGGTTTGGTTTTGGTTGTGATCGTGACCGGCTCGATTTCTTCCTGCTGCATTAGTGTCTGGACGACCTGATCAAAGTCATTGGCCTTGAGCGTCATCGAACGCATCAACTCACGACGAGGCATCACGTGCCCATCACGCTCGGAGAGACGCTGCTTGAACTTCAAACACTCTTTGTGAAACGGGTTCTCGGCGACGTGGACCGATGCCAGATAGAGTTGGCGTCGGGTTTGATGTAGCGAAAACTCACTGGCCCAACGGACGGCTTCAATCGTGATCTGTGGTTGAAGATGGTTTTCACTAACGGCGTAGATTAGCGAGAGCTTCTTGGCGTGTTCGCACGTTCGACTCCAAGCGGCACGCGCCACCTCGTCACCGGCTTCGTCCGCTTTGTCGTATTCAGCCTCCGTCTGTTCACGAAGGGTGTTGATTGCGGCTTCGGCGTCCAGCGTGAACGCAACTCGCAGCGGTCGCGGATGTACTGTCATAAAATTGCCACCGCCGGGATTGAAGTCCGCCCACCATTTAGCGGTCTCCAAAATCTCTTCGGGCAGGTCGCGAGCCGATCCGGGCGTTTGACCTTTGCCACGCTTGCCGACGTCGATGATATTGAGCCGTGCAAAGAAGCCATTAGTGAGCATCCGTTGCGACAGCGATTCGTAAAAGTACTTCGGCGTTGCGGTTCCGTACAACGTCAGGTGCGGTTGGTCGACGTGCCCCGCTTCTTTCTGATTTGCCTTCACGCGGAGCGGGTAAAAGTCGCCGGCGGATGTGTAGAGCGTCAGTAGGATGTTCGGGATAGACTCGCGGCCACTGTCGCGGTCCAGATTGATCTGGCGGAGCACGCCGTCCATTTCGTCATTTTGAAACAGCATTTTGCTACTACGAGCGAGAGCGTCTTGGATGCCTTCGCCGGATGCGAATTTGTCGCCCAGCGAATGCGATTCGCCGATCTGAAACAATACTTGCGAATTGACTTTGCGGGGAAATTCTTTGCCCGTGCCGCTGCCCGCGAGAGCCAGCAGATAGATGTTGGTACGAAGATCACCGGTGGTCGCGACCTTGCGACCAGCGAGATACGACTGCAGGGCCATCGCTCCGCAAAACGCCAACGCAACGTTCGGATAGGGTGCATTGGCGAGCGTGAAATCCATGACCCTTCGGACAAATCCTGGCACGTCGAACAGTCGCTCAGGAAGATGACCGGGATCGGTGTTGATGTTGGACTTCGGTTGTTCGCTCGCTTTCGCAACGACAATATTCGACTTGGTCATGAAACCACTGAGATCAACGGTTTCACCAGCCGGTTCCATGAGTCGCTCGTCACGAAGCCAGCCGAATGGGCGATCGTGTGGTTTCGTTGCTGCTTGGTTGACCTTGTGTTGAAGCTCTTTCTCAGACCAGGACGGATTGCAGCGGGGGTTGTAGTGGTTGGTTAGAATCGCGAGCGACACTGCCGGATCGAGTCCGAAACCGTGGACGAGTGCCGTCGCGGCGGCATAGGTTTGCGAATGGCCGCCACTGCCAGCGATCGCTGGCGGCAGTGCGTTGATATAGGCAATCGCCCGCGATTCGACGTTGTTGGGCACACGCGGCGACTGTGGCGGCAACTCGGCGATATGTTGCGGTGGCTTCTTGGTTCCACGTTGATGAATGACGGCGTCGGCGAGGGCTTTCACGCAGGCGGCCAACATTAACGAGGGAACGGCAGCCGGTTCGCCATCGAGTGTTTCGTAGGTTTCGCCGTCGGGATGCATACTCGGCCCGACGACGGTTTGCGCTCCGGTTGAACGCAGTTCGACAATCATCGAGCCATCGCTGGGATCGGCATGCTTCTCTGTCGTCGCTCCAACCGCGATATACCAACGATGCGATCGTTGGGCTGACGGCCGGCCGGTGATCGCAGGCGTTTGTGGCAAATATTGGTCGGCTATTTCGATCGCTTCGTCACAGTCCAGATCAACGTCAACGAGCCACCCTGACGGTTCGCCAAGAATGATGCCGAGATTGCCCTGCTCGGGAAACACCTCGGGTTTCAATCGCAGATTGGTCCAGTCACGTCGTGCCGGTGACTTCGACCGAGGGCGCAGCGGCACACAATACCAGCCACGCTGGCGATAGATCGCAACCTGTTCCCGCACGTCGGCCATCAAAACGGTGCCTCTTCCAATGCCGCGTTTGGAATCTCGCCAATCGTCTGTTTGATGATGCGATCGTACTTCTGGCCGGTGATTGAACGGACCGTCAACGTTTCGGTCGCAGCAATTAATCCAGCATCGGCGATGTCGAGGGCTACTTCGGCGCTGGTCGGACAAGGATCGAGGCAACGATCGCGCCACCATGCTTCAGCTTTTCGTCTCGCGTAACCAGAGTGCTCGATGCAGATGAATTCGCTTTGCCAATGATCCAGTCCGATCATGTAGTCAACGCGCAGGCATCGTGGTGCGTCTTCATCGGCGTCACGTTTGCGATGGATTCGATAGATGATGTCTTGGACGTCGTGTTCGATGTCGGTGACTTCACCAGACAACACGCCGGCCTCGCTTGCTTCAGCATCGTGGGCTTCACGTTGCGGAGGCGGGAACGGATGACCGCACTCAGGACAATTCGCATAGCCACATGCAACCAAGGCGTGACACTTCTCGCATTCTTTTGCCGGCGGACCTTGGTCGGGACGTTTGGCCTTGTCTTTCGGTTTGATTTGGTCGATCGGTCCGTGACGTTCAATGTTGCCACCGAAGTCGAGGACAAGACAATCTTGCTTGGCGGGATGCAGTCGGAACCCACGTCCGACGCATTGGTAAAGCAATCCTGGCGACATCGTAGGCCGCAGCATCACAACGCAATCGACGCGTGGAGCATCGAATCCGGTGGTGAGGACGTTCACGTTGCATAGGAAACGTAACGGTTCGGGTTCGAGTAGCGACGTCGGGGCATCGCCACGAAAGCGGGCCAACATCTCATCTCGTTCGTCCGCCGGTGTTTCGCCGGTCACGAAACCACACTCGATGCCGTGGTTTGCCTGCAACACTTCGATGACGCGCCGCCCGTGTGCGACGGACGACGCGAAGATCAAGACTGCCCGGCGATCGGCCGTCAATTCCACGATCTCGGCACACGCCGCCGAGACGAGCGCATCGTTGTTCACCAGCGATTCCACTTCTTCGCTGACGAACTCGCCGGCACGGAGATGAAGGCCGCCAAAGTCGGCCCGGTTGACACCAGCCTTGGAAATCAATGGACTCAGGTAGCCGTCTCGGATCAATTCCTTGATGCCGATATCGTAACAGACTTGATTCAGGAAATGATCCGGCGAGCAGATCATGCCGGAGTCAAGACGAAACGGCGTCGCGGTCAACCCGATCACGCGGACGTGTGGATTGATGACCTTGCAGTCCGCCAGGAACTTCCGGTACATGCCATCACCCTTCTTGGAGATCAGATGGGCTTCGTCAACGATTACCAAATCGAACGGATCAAGGTCACACGCTCGCTTGTAGACGCTCTGGATACCAGCGACCAAGACGGGTGTGTTGGTGTCACGTTTCTTTAGGCCGGCAGAATACAGTCCGACCTTGATGTCGGGGCACAAACGACGAACCTTGTCCGCGTTCTGTTCCAATAGTTCTTTGACGTGGGCCAAGATAAGCACTCGGCCGTTCCATTGGTTAACTGCATCACTCGCGATCTTCGCCAGAACGAGTGATTTGCCTGCACCCGTTGGCAGCACAGCGACCGGGTTGTCGTCGCGGTTGCGAAGGTGATCGTAGACTGCGTCGACGGCGGCTTGCTGGTAGTTGCGTAATTGCATCACAGAGCCTTTCCGTTGTGACGTTTGCCGGACCACGTCGGTGCCGCGTTGGGTGAGATTTCGCGGTTGTCCTCGTTGCAATCGTCGCAGATACGATTGGCCGGACCTAAGGACGCGAACGACTTTTGACAACGCAAACAAATGCGGTCGGCTGCCGCGAGGTTTTCTGTCTGAACCTCCGCGATCCAGACGATCGCTTCGCCTTGCAAGGGCTTTGGTTTTTCAACGCCAGCAGCAATCTCGGCTTTGGTACGACGTTTTGGTTTCGACTTGTTTTCAGGGACGACCTTTTCAATCGCCAGACGCATCACTTGGTTGTCGTCTAGGAATGCTCCACCCCACTGCAGTGCATCGAGCATCGCCTTGAGCACATTGTCGATGTCGCGACGCCGGCGATCGGGCATATGCAGTTCGATGTCGACCGACAGAGGACCGACAAGTGGTTCCACGCGTTTGCGATTTAGTAAGCCACTGACCTCGGCACGATACTCTCGGCCTTTCTTTGAGATCAGCACCCGCTGGCCGACGTGACGCCAGTAGTGATTGATCGACGGTGGATAGGGCAGGTTCAGCTTTAGCATGGTTGGCATGACAGGGTGACGAGCGAACAAAAAACGCTCGGCCGGCAATCCGTGCCGGTCGAGCGTCGGTCTTGGAAGCGATCCAATAGAGGCCGCGGCTATCGCTTCCAAGGGGCCTCCGTGCCGCTGATCTTGGCGGCTGGTTTCGTCTCCGCGGTCGCGCCGACCTTCGAATACCCCTTCACTTCGTTCTGCAACTCGCCAGTGTCGTTGCGTCGCTTCACTCGCACGTGAATCACACACGGCAAGTTATGTAGGTCGGCCGAGTCGGTGGGCATCAAGACGCCGACCGACCGACAGATCGCAGACAACTCCCGCCGGGCGATTTCCACCGCGGTCGCGTTGGGGTTGTCGAGGTTGAGTCGCACCCAGAGAAGACGGTTTGCGTACTCACCCTCTACGATCTGAAACGTCAATTGAAGGTAGTTACCGGTCCCCGCTTTAGTCGGCTTCAGTTCGCTGTCAGTGATGACGGCCACGTATTTGCCGGCGGGAATCGGTTCGAGATCGTCGGCGGGTTCGACGGTGTTGGCATCAAAGCCTTGCAGGTTTGCCATTGTGAGTCTGTAGTCCTTAGTCTGGAGTCTGTGGATAGAAGAGTGGGGGAGTCGTTTAGTTGGCCGACATGGCGGTGACGAAAGCGTCCCAGGAGAGCGGCAATTCTTCGGCGATGCCGTAACGGTTTTTGGCGACGCAACTGGGCGAACCGTAAGCACGCACTACACGTTCGCCACCGTCTTTGCCGATGGCATGCGCGATGGTGCGTTTGCGGTTGAAGCCACCGTCTTCGCTTTGGGTTCGCATCTTGCGAGTCGCAAACAGCACCGCGTCGCACCATTCCTTGATGAGGGCCGCGGCGTGTTTATGAAGTCGCGGCGAATAGCGGTCGTACGGCGACGATTCGGGATCCTCGAAACGCTCGACCTTGGAATGCGCGATCAGGACGATCACCATTCCGCGAGAACGCAACGCCCCGAGAAGATCGAGCACTTCACGCCACAGAGAGAGGGCGTGCATGTAACCTCGAGCGTACCCGCCGTCGACCTTCTCGATCGACTCGACGGCATACTGTTGACAGAGTTTGTCCCAGACGAGACGCTCTAGCCAATCGAGTGAGTCAATCACGACAGACTCATAGTCGTGCTTCTCACCGACGAGCGTTTTCAGTGCAGCGATGACGTCATCGAACTTGGTCGCAAGTGGGAAACGATCACAGTCGATTTCATCCAGACCGTCTTCCGTTTGAATAAAGATCGGCTTTGGAGCTTCGCTGCCAAACGTTGACTTGCCGATGCCTTCCACCCCATACAGTAAGACACGTGGCGGCTTCGATTGACGGCCAGATTGGATGGTTTCAAGTAAGTTGGTCATTGAGTGGACAATTCCTTCGTTGGCTGGTTAACAGAATGATTTAGAGAGACGTGATCGCTTCGACATCGAAATTGCCATCGCGGTCGCTGGTGACGATGTAGTGCTTGAAGTCAACTTGGACGACAAAGCGTTGTCCGCTGCCGAGGTGCTTTCGGAGCGATTTGCAAGCTCCCGTGAAATCGCGGGAGGCTTCGTTGAAACGTTCGGCCGATCTCAGGTAGCGACCAACCGCGAGAGAAATGGCGACGCGGCGTTCGATGTCGAGTGAAACGTTGGGCATAAAAGTGGTCTTTCAACTGTGTTGGTAGATGCAAAAATGAGTCGGTATGCGGGGCATCGATTTCGCTTGCCCCTCTATCCCTTGAGCTACTCCGGCCGGTAACAAACTGGCGGGGACGGGGGCAAAACTTTTTAGCCCAGATAGTCACGGAGGCCGGCTTCCTCGAATCGCTCGGCGACTTGCTTCATCCAGTCGCGAATCGTTCGCCGAGGAACGCCCAGCAATTCAGAAACTCGCACTAGCGAGTGGTCTTTGCGGAGCTCGAGCATGCGTTGCCAGTCCTCCGGCAACGTCGCGATCATCGCCGCCATGTCCGAGGCTAGGTCGGCAAGTTCGATGTCAGCGCGGCGGTCAATTTGCAAACGCTGTCGACCAACCGATTCAGACAACGTGTTTTGTAGTTGCGTTGGCGGCTCGTCCTGAACGATCACTTCGATGTTCAGCGACATGACCCCGCCGCTGTTGGTCTGGTGCCGCCTGATTCCTCGCAGGATGCTCTTCGTGTATCGTTCGACGATCGTCGTGGTGAAGCTCTTCCGATGCCCGATAGCAGGATCGAACGATTTCATCGCTTCGATCACGTGAGCGAGTAAGGCTTGTTCGATCGTCGGGATGTCTTGTTTACCCAGTCCCGGACGCGTAACGATCTGACGAGCTTTCTTGAGGATGATGCCGCGAGTGAAGTTGTCGTTGATGACGTCGACGGCGGACGTTGTCTTGGTGGTGGTCATGAATGCCAATCCTTGGCCGGCCGAATCACGCTGCATCCGAAGCGACGAGCTGTCCCGTAGTGCGGGGCTTGGAACGGCGTAGTCGGCTTCGGCGAAGAGTTTCGTCAGAAGCGATGTAGGCCCGTCGCCCGCTACTAGCGAAAAGTGCCAAAACGCCGTGATTCGCTGCGAATTTTCTCACAAAAAAAAGCCGCAAATCCAATGATTTGCGGCTTCAGCGAACTGGAAAAGTTTTTGCGGTCTCCATTTTCTGCGGTGCGAAAAGTGCCCGGTCACTCGCCTTGCGGCAGCAGTTTGAAGACTGTTCGATAGCCCTTCTTATCGTCGGTCAATTCGATCGGATCGCCATCGATGCCAAAAAATTCACGAAGCTGCTTTGACAAAACTTCTCGCCGTTTTTTGTTTTTGCGACACGCTCCGGGGGAATGCCATGTGTAAATGCCCCGCTGGGCGGCCATCATACGAAGCAGCTCCCATTGCTTTGTCGGTCGCCCGTTGCGGGCATCAACCAACCCCATCTGCGTGAAATTGTAAATCTGGGATGCATCTCCGATCGTTACTTGGACACAATCATCGTCCTTGAACCGGATCGAAACTTGAGACCATCGTGACCCCGCCGGTGTCGCGAAGCGAATGCCAGGCTTGCCGGCATCAATGTTGGGCAGATGCATCTCGCGAAACGAATCAACTTGCACTTTCGCCGACTCAGCAATGTCAAACTCGCCGCGATCGTTCATAGCCGCGATCTCGTTGATTGTCAGCAACAGCGCCGAGCGTCGCTCCAGCCAACGCCGAGTTCGCTCGTCGATCGGCTCGGTTTTCCAGCGGAAGAAGATAAACGGTCCGTCGCACGAATCGATCGCATGCAGTATGGAATCGGCAAACCGAAGATGTTGCAGGTACACAGGGCACGCAATTCCCGCCATCGGTCGATCCGTGCCGATGTGCAAGGCAGCCTCGCCACGCAAACATCGATTGTGCGGTTCAAACCCAAAACTTGACGCAAGTAATGCAGCGAACCGTTCGAT
>NZ_BAABGA010000004.1:0-14199 GCF_039541335.1 Novipirellula rosea
AGGCGAAGGCTCCTACGTATTGGTTCCACGCGGTCTGTAGCCGCAAACGTTTCTCTTCTTGGCGAACTCCGCCACACACGCCCGACGTTAGCCACGGTCGGGCGTTTTCTCGTCTGTGGGGCCATCTGCCGAACGTCTGTAAGCGGCCGACACGCGGCGTTTGTCGGGGTCATTTTCCGCCGACGAAAAACATTCAAATTCTTTTCAGATGTTTGCCAGAGTTTGCTTGATGTTGCCGGCCGGTCATGGCTGATGGGTGTCACCGAAACGGTTTTCAAGATTTCTTTCTCAAACGGAGCAACAACATGCACAACACGCAATCCCTTCACGTTCGGCCGATCGAACCGGGACCGGCTTATGAGCACGGCCACTTAATCGCCCGCGACTTGTTGCAGCACATCGAACTGCAACTCGACCGCATGGTTCGGCCCGACAATAAAGACCTGCGTTGGATGCATGTTCGGGCGATCAACCTCATCAACGCCCAGCTTTCGGAGGTCGCAGCACTGCTGGACGAAACCAACGGAGTCCGCAACTGATGAACCACAAAGCAAACATCAGGGCGGGCGATCGCGTCCGCCTAGTTTCGATGACCGACGACCCCGACCCGATTCCCACTGGCACCACCGGAACGGTGGTCGGCGTGTATCCACAAAGCGAGTGGACGCAAGTCGATGTCGACTGGGACAACGGTCGGGCACTGATGCTTTCCATTCCACCGGATGTCGTCGAGCGGATTGGACCGCCGGCGGCCGACAATCAATGAGGACTTGAATCCATGTCGACACGAGCCACGATCGCAATCCGCCGAACCACCGGCGATTACCTCGCGACCTACCTGCATTTCGACGGATACCCGGAACACGCTGGCCGGCTCCTGGAAGCCAACTACTCGAACTACGAGCACACCGAAGCGTTGATCGCGAAAGGTGACATCCGCTGTCTCGATGCAGAATTGGGTGAACCAGAATATTATGACGCGGAGGCACCGGCCGCGGTATTGCCGACACGTATCGCGTTAGTTGAGTTCGCCAGGAACTGCAGCTCGCAATACCTGTATATCTTCGACGCCGGCGAATGGACGCACCAAAAGCTGTAGACAAGCTCATCGCATATTCTCCTCGCGAGCCCCGACGGGAATCGGCGACTCGCCGGTGCGCTGGAGGACCGCCTTCTTGCCGGTGAAACGCTGGTAGCGGTCAACGATCACATCGCAGTACGGCGGGTCAAGTTCCATCAAGAATGCTTTTCGGCCGGTTTGTTCCGCGCCGATCAATGTTGATCCGCTGCCACCGAACAGATCGAGCACGTTGTCACCTTTACGTGACGAATATTGCATCGCCATCACGGCCAGTTCCGCTGGCTTGCCGGTGAGGTGTTCGAGTTGCTGTGGCGGGATTTTCTTGACGTGCCACAGATCCGTCGCGTTATTTGGGCCAAAGTATTTGTGGCCGGCACCTTCACGCCATCCATAGAACGCCCACTCGTGTGCGCCCATGAAATCTTTGCGTGTCATCACTGGGTGCATTTTGTCCCAGATGATGGCCTGCGAGAAATATAGACCGCAGGCTGACAAGACAGGCGGATAGTTGGCGATATTCGAAAAGCCTCCCCAAATGTAAAAGCAACGACCGGGTTCCAATACGCGAGCGATGTTGCCGAACCAAGCTTTCAACAATCGGTCAAATTCCTCATCGGAAACAAAGTCGTTGGCCAGCGGCCGGTCCTTGGCTCGCATCTTCTTTGGACCGTCTTTCGTTGTGCCTTTGCCGGCCTCGAAGGAACTGTTGCCGGCCGCGATCGCATTCTTGCTGCGGGGTTCGACCTTCACGTTGTACGGCGGATCCGTATTGCACAACTGGATCTTCGCGCCGTCCAAGAGCCGATCGAGGTCACTGTCGCTGGTGGAGTCGCCACACAACAACCGGTGGTCGCCGAGAATCCACAGATCGCCGGGTTGCGTGATCGCTTCGTCGGGTGGTTCAGGAACGTCGTCCGGATCGGTCAATCCTTGCGCGACGCCCGGATCGAGCAGTTTAGCCAACTCGTCCGAATCGAATCCGAGCAATTCGCAATCGAACCCCGAGTCTTGCAATGCACTGATCTCCAGCGGCAGCAAGTCGTAATCCCACTCTGCATTTTCGCCGGTGCGGTTGTCGGCGATCCGGTAGGCCCGGACCGATTCAGGTTCCATGTCCTTCGCGACGTGAACCGGCACTTCTGCAAGATTCAAAACCTTGGCGGCCTTGAACCGGGTATGGCCGACGATGATCACGCCGTCGGTGTCAACGACGATAGGTTGGCGAAACCCGAATTCGTTGATGCTTTGCACGACGTCCGCAACTGCGTCGTCGTTGATACGAGGATTGTTTTCGTAAGGCTTGATTCGATCAAGCGACCACATTTCGACCTGCATGGGCAGCGTCCTTTTCCAAAAGGGGAGGAAGCGGAAAAGTTTCGGTCGGTGGAGGGTTAGATGGTTGGCTGGGGCGTCGGATTTTCGTTCGGACAAATAAAACAAACTGTGCCCAATACCGCGGCTGTTCCGGTGGCCCTGGTTGGAAACGTTTTTTCGATGGAGGACCCGTTCGCTCAGGGTGGCCGGCTTCCTGGCCGCTTCAGGCCGCCCACGTTCGCCCGTGTCGTGTCTTGTTTCGCTCCTAGCGCTTCCAGATACGCCTCCGCCTCAACCGCCGGCCTCGTTCACGGGAAACATAGTACGTCGTTGTAAATTCGTGTCTGTGTTGTTTCATCCATGAGCGAACCGGTGCTTTGCGTGAAACACAGGAGCCATTGGCCGAACGAGTTGTCGACATCGTGCGGAACCAGGCCCTGCTAATTGTTGACGCAGAGTCTAGAACCGGCGATAATTACCTCGTTATCCGACTGAAATTCAGAACAGGACAGGCGATTTGACATGGCTGATGGATACAATGCTGGATACAACAAAGGGTACGCAGATGGAAAGGCGAACCGCACTCGAGACCAAAAGCCGCCTCTTTTGGCATCAGTGACAAAGGGAACTGACTATGCTTCAACGTACATGGCAGGATACGCGGAAGGTTTCCGCAAGGGAAAGGAAGCATCGAGTCAATAATGACCAAAATCGGAGTATCAAATGTTTACAAACCCCGAAGACTACAGTCGCTGCACGGATGATCCCGAGTTCCTGGAGCGGATGGAGGATATCGATAGGCAGAAAGCTCAATACGATGCCATCTCCTATGCTGAGTCTATGAAAATCGATGGACAGCAAAGTTCACAGTACAAATCTGCCCAACGGATGCTCGACAATATCTATAAGAAAATGGGGGATCTAACCGATATATGGGAAGCTGAACGCAGAGCGAATTTGAGGCGTGGTTAATGGCGGATTACCAGCGTGTTGCACACGAGCGGCGGCGACGTCGGTTTTGATTTCAATGTATTGGGTCGCCGCCATGTGAACACCAACGTTAGCCTTAATAGCCTACGAACGGTGCTATGATGCGAGCTCTTTCAATTGTTATCTCTATATTCCTGGTCGGTCAGTCCGCGACGGCTCAACAAATACCAACGTCAGACGCAATTGGCCAGTCCCTCGTGGAGGCGATCGTCTCCAATGATGTCGTCGGATACTCTCAGTGTTGGAGTTCGTCGCGAAGGATGGATACGATCATGAGGGAGCTCGGCATTGGGGAAGCTCCGGAGAGCCTAAAGAATAAGCTATTGCTGCGAAATAGGAGCATTGCTGAGTCATTCAGAAAGATACAGAAACTAATAGACGACGCGAAGATCGACAGGCACTCGATTCGATTCAACTCCTGCAAGGTAAGTGGTGTTCGCGAGAACAAGTTGCCATTGGGATCTGTTACCAAAGCCGATCGATTCAGTCTGCTTCTCTCGGTCGGCGTCGACGAATGGCGGCTTATTATTGATGGAGGGTTGGTGGATCGCGGAATGTGGAGTTTCTCAGACTCACCAACCAACTTGTTCGTTGGCGACGTAATACTGAGCTTTCGAGATCATCGGCAAGAGGCTAACGAAGCCGTGAACCGGAGCTCTCATTGACGCTAAAACTGCGTTTAAAGTCTTCCTTTCGGGCCCGGTTACGGCGGACGTTGCCCAATTTGAAATCGGCAGCACCTGTTGTGGTTGGCGAAGATTGCACGTCGGTTGGTAATTACGTTCGGTTAACGGTAAAGGGCCAGATGCGATTCTTGAAACTAAGTTGTTTGTTTGCTATTCTTGTTAGCACCGCCTGCAATCAGAATCGCTCGCCTGATCCATCAGCTATTTCATCAATCGATACTGAGACTGTACAGTCGACGCCGGCGGCGTCGGTAGTATGTGGCAAAATCGTAGAATGGCGTTACTTGGACGATGGTGTATCCACAGCCGTCTTGTTGGTTCATAGAGATGCACTGATTATTGATGAGTCGGGAACATATGTAAGCAGGGTTTTTGATAGTGGCGAAACTAGTTTTGTGGTAGAGATTCCGGTGAAAGCGGGTGGTGTAATTCTTGGCGAATGGGTCCAGATTGTTCCGTTATTACGTGCCGGTGATCAAGTTGTGATTCGTGCCGATGAGCGTCTCGATTCGGGACGGGAAGTCGACATCACCAAGATTGTTGGCGGTCATCCATCGCTCTCGAAAGAGCATTGAGAGATCTTCGGCAAACCATCCAATGCATAGAGCGACGAAGTTCGGCGGAATGGAAATGGAAAATTGTTTGTCACCGTCCCGTGATCGGGGACGTCAGGCGAATTTGAGATGCAACGACTTATCCCACTAGTTGTATATGTGCTTCTTTCTGGTTGTGGCGGCGACAACGGCGAGAATGCTCCGATTCTCCATTTGCGCGTGAACGGCGCAACGGGCGGTTCTGTCGGTCAACATCGCATAGAACGCACGGGGGTGATCTCGGAGTCAGGGGACGGTCCCGCCGGCGGTGCAGTCACAAGCAGTCAAACCGTTACGGTAGACAAGATTGCTGACGACGCTATTACGGTAACTGTCACTATGTTCGATTCGGACACTGGCGAATCCAGCAAGCAGTTTCTCGTCCCGTACGACAGGGAAATCACCGTCGCCATTTCCGATGACACCACTGCGATAGCTCGATTGGAACGCAGAGAATGACGCCTCTCCATGCGGTGAACGGGAGCCGCTGATGACGCGGAAGATGAAATCATAGTCTTTTGGCGGCGGTCCCGTTACCGCTGACGTTCTGCTAATGAATCCTATGAGAATTTTGTTGACGATCGCAGTTTGCTACGTGCTAGGTAACTCAGCGAATTTGGCTCACGCACAGAATGCGCCAATGTATGGGCTGGAAGAACAGGTTGTATTCCCGGACGGACTCGAAGAAGTTGCGCGTAAGTATTTGGATTCCTTGCTGAAAGGAGATAGGCAGTCTCTAGCGAAACTACTTGATGAAACAATGGCTGAGCAGAAATGCAATTTGCTTACGCAAGCCCTCAAGGATCTTCGTAAAAAACAAGACTTGAGACTAGAAAAGCAGCTTTTCGATCGTCCATTGACCGACACGGAGTTTTCGCAGCTCACTCCAGCTTCAACGTTGGCAGCTTGTCTATGCATAGGAGTTGTTAAAGATCTCAGCAGAAAGCCCGGAGACATAGTTAGTGCTGGAGGAATGCTTAAAGGTTACAGTGTCGAGGATCGAAGAATTGTTGGTGTGATTCAGCATCAAGACTTTGCAATGATCGTTTATCAACGTACTGGAGGCTGGATATCGATGATTGAAGACGATCTGAATGTCCTTAGCTGTCGCAAAACACAGAATGGATGGCGACTAACGCCAAGCACAAATTACTACAAGATCCTTGCCATCAGCTACCAATCACCAGCCTCCAACCAAGCAGAACAACGCGATGAACCGTCGTCGCGGTAGCCAGGCAATCTCGCATTGGAAAATCAACTACCGCGACTCGGTTATCGCGGTCTTTTTGGCATCGGAGCTTTGCTTGTGACGAACGGTGATAACTCGAACAAACAGATTTCACGCCCTCGGGGTTGGCGTTACATGGCGGAGAAAGAAATTGCAGCCTTGGCAACAAATCATTGGCGATCAACTTTGCGAGAAAAGAACAGAAACAGAGACCTGTCACCGCAATCCGTCACACTACCCCCCGCGTACGCGCAATCACGCATCGCGGGGGTGTGGGCGTGACAGGGTGACATATAGATAGAGAGAGAGTTTTTCCCAGTATATAAGGGCCTTTCATCTTCTGCGAAGTGTCACCGAAGTGTCACTTCAGACGGTGACACTTCGGGACAGATTCGCTTCAACTCGGTGCCAAACGTCCCCCAGACGCCTTCAAATGTCCCCAACTGGTGACACTTTGTGACACTTCGGGGACACTTCCTCACGCACCGACGGCGGTATACCCCTGCGTCGTACGGGCGGACGATTGAATCGTGGCGGGTTCGATCTCACCTTGCTGCAGCAAGGTCATGACGACTTGATCGAACTCGGCAGCCTTCAACTTCATCGTTCGCATCAGGTCGCGTCGTGCGACCGTTCTGTCTTTGGACTCGGCGAGCTTGTTCAGGAACTTCAAGCACTCGGCATGAAACGGGTTCTCGGCTACGTGAATCGACGCGAGATAGAGCTGCCGTCGCGTTTGGTGCAATGCGAACTCGCTGGCCCAGCGAACAGCGGCGAGCGTGACCTGCGGCGTTTCGTGGTTCTCGCTACAGGCATAGATTAAGGCGAGTTTCTTGGCGTGCTCGCACGTTCGACTCCAAGCCGCGCGAGCGACCTCGTCACCGGCGTCATCGGCTTTGTCGTACTCGACCTCGGTTTGCAATCGCAGATCCGTGATCTCGGTTTCAGCTTCGGGCGTGAACGGGACTCTGGCTGGCTTCGGATGAACTGACATGAAGTTGCCACCGTTCGGTGCGAAGTCCGCCCACCATTTGGCCGTCTCAAGAATCGACTGCGGTAGATCGCGGGCCGAACCAGGCGTTTGGCCTTTGCCACGTTTTCCGACGTCGATGATATTCAAACGTGCGAAGAAGCCGTTGGTCAACATTCGACGCGACAGCGATTCGTAGAAGTACTGCGGCGTCGCGGTACCGAACAGCGTCAGGTGTGGTTGGTCGACGTGCATCGCTTCTTTCTGGTTCGCCTTCACGCGAATCGGATAAACGTCGCCGGCGGACGTGTAGAGCGTCAGCAAGATGTTCGGGATGGACTCGCGGCTGTTGTCGCGGTCGAGGTTAATCTGCCGCAGGACGCCGTCCATTTCGTCGTTTTGAAACAGCATGCGGCCAGATCGGAGCAAGGCATCCTGAATGCCTTCGCCGGATGCGAACTTATCGCCGAGCCCCGATGCTTCACCGATTTGGAAAAGCACCTGCGAGTTGACTTTGCGAGGGAACTCCTTGCCTGTACCACTGCCGGCCAGGGCGAGCAAATAGATGTTTGTTCGTAGATCGCCATTCGTGCAGACCTTCCTGCCGGCGAGAAACGACTGCAATGCCATCGCGCCACAGAAAGCTAGTCCGATGTTTGGGTACGGGGCGTTCGAGAGTGTGAAGTCCATCACATTGCGGACAAAGCCGGGCACCTCGAACATTGACTCGGGTAGCCTGCCCGGGTCGGCGTATTCGTCGAGTTTTGATCTTGGTTGCACCACCTCGACGATCTTTGGTTTTGTAACAAACTGGCTGAGGTCCACATCATTCGCCGGTTCGATCAGTCCATCATCACGAAGCCAGCCAAACGGCCGCTCATGTGGTTTGGTCGCCGCTTGATTGATTTTGTGGGCGAGTTCCTTGTCGGACCAAGGGGGAACACAGCGCGGATTGTAGTGCTTAGTCAGGATCGCCAATGCGGCATCGGGTCCAATTGAAAATCCATGAACAAGTGCAGTGGCTGCGGCGAAGGTTTGCGAATGACCACCACTCCCGCCAATCGCTGGCGGCATAGCGTTGAGGTACGCAATCGCTCGGGCCTCGATATCCGTGTTGTCTACTAATCGGCCTGTGGGGGACGGTTGTTTGATTGGTGCAGGTACACCGCGTTTGACGATCACTGCATCGGCAAGAGCATTCACGCATGCCGCCAGCATTGGTGCTGGAACGGCCGCAGGATCCGTATCGAGCGTGTCATAGGTTTCGCCATTAGGATGAATACTTGGACCCACAACCGTTTGGGTTCCAGTCGATCGCAACTCGACGATCATTGAGCCGTCATTTGGATCGGTATGCTTTGCCGTCGTCGCTCCGATTGCGATGTACCAGCGATGCGATCGCGCAGCGGATGCCCGGCCGGTGATTGCCGGCGTCGGTGGTAGGTACTGATCAGCGATTTCAATTGCTTCGGGGCAATCGAGATCGACGTCAACAATCCAGCCCGACGGCTCTCCGAGAATCAATCCGACGTTATCTTTCGTCGAGAAGTGCGTTTTGACGTCATCTGCTTCGATGCGGATGTTCGGCCAGTCATTGCGAACCGGCGATTTCGACCGAGGGCGCAGCGGCACGCTAAACCAGCCTCGCTGGCGATAGATCGCAACCTGCTCCCGCACATCCGCCATCAAAAGGGTGCCTCTTCCAATGCTGCGTTAGGAATCGCGCCGAGCGTCTGTTTGATGATGCGATCGTATTTCTGGCCGGCGATTGAGCGGATCGTGAGTGTTTCAGCTGGCGCAAGCAAACCAGCGTCGGCGATGTCGAGGGCTTCTTCAGCACTGGTAGGACAAGGATCCAGACAACGATCACGCCACCACGCTTCGGCTTTGCGTCGTGCGTATCCAGAGTGTTCGATGCAGATGAATTCGCTTTGCCAATGATCCAGCCCGATCATGTAGTCGACTCGCAAGCATCGTGGTGCATCCTCGTCGGCGTCACGTTTGCGATGGATTCGATAGATAACGTCTTGAACGGCGTGTTGCGTGTCGGTGACCTCGCCCGAGAGCACGCCGGCCTCACTCGCTTTTGCCTCGTGGACTTCACGATCCGGTGGCGGAAATGGATGGCCGCACTCAGGGCAGTTCGCATAGCCGCAAGCGACCAAGGCGTGACATTTTTGGCACTCTTTCGCCGGTGGGGTTTGATCCGTGCGAGTCGCCTTTTCCTTAGGTTTGATTTGGTCGATCGGGCCGTGGCGTTCGATATTGCCCCCGAAATCGAGGACCAGACAGTTCTGCTTGTCGGAATGCAAACGGAAACCTCGGCCGACGCATTGGTAGAGCAAGCCAGGTGACATGGTCGGACGCAGCATCACCACGCAATCGACTCGCGGTGCGTCGAACCCAGTGGTGAGTACGTTCACGTTGCAAAGGAAACGCAGTGGATCAGCGCCAAGTAGCGAGGTCGGGGCATCGCCACGAAAGCGGGCCAACAATTCGTCTCGTTCATCCGCCGGCGTTTCACCGGTCACGAAACCGCACTCGATGCCGTGGTTTACCCGCAACACTTCGACGACACGCCGCCCGTGTGCGACGGACGACGCGAAGATAAGAACTGCCCAGCGATCGACCGTCAGTTTCACGATCTCGGCGCACGCGGCGGATACGAGGGCATCGTCGTTCACCAACGATTCCACTTCTTCGCTGACGAACTCGCCGGCACGAAGATGAAGGCCACCAAAGTCGGCACGATTCACGCCGGCTTTGGAAACGAGCGGACAGAGATATCCGTCACGGATCAATTCCTTGATGCCGATTTCGTAGCATACGTGATTCAGAAAGTGATCTGGCGAACAAATCATTCCCGAGTCCAGACGAAACGGCGTCGCGGTCAACCCGATCACGCGGACGTGTGGATTGATGACCTTGCAGTCCGCCAGGAACCGGCGGTACATGCCGTCGCCCTTCTTGGAGATCAAATGGGCTTCGTCAACGATCACCAAATCGAACGGATTAAGGTCACACGCTCGCTTGTAGACGCTCTGGATACCAGCGACCAAGACGGGTGTGTTGGTGTCACGTTTCTTCAGCCCGGCTGAGTACAGTCCGACGTTAATGTCGGGGCACAGACGACGAATCTTGTCCGCGTTCTGATCCAATAGTTCTTTGACGTGGGCCAAGATAAGCACTCGGCCGTTCCATTGGTTAACTGCATCACTCGCGATCTTTGCCAGGACGAGTGATTTGCCTGCACCCGTTGGCAGCACAGCGACCGGGTTGTCATCGCGGTTGCGAAGGTGGTCGTAGACTGCGTCGACGGCGGCTTGCTGGTAATTGCGTAGTTGCATCACAGAGCCTTTCCGTTGTGACGTTTGCCGGACCACGTCGGTGCCGCGTTGGGTGAGATTTCGCGGTTGTCTTCGTTGCAACCGTCACAGATACGATTGGCCGGACCTAAGGACGCGAACGACTTTTGACAACGCAAACAAATGCGGTCGGCTGCCGCGAGGTTTTCTGTCTGAACCTCCGCGATCCAGACGATCGCTTCGCCTTGCAAGGGCTTTGGTTTTTCAACGCCAGCAGCAATCTCGGCTTTGGTACGACGTTTTGGTTTCGACTTGTTTTCAGGGACGACCTTTTCAATCGCCAGACGCATCACTTGGTTGTCGTCCAGGAACGCTCCGCCCCACTGCAGTGCATCGAGCATCGCCTTGAGCACATTATCAATATCGCGACGCCGGCGATCGGGCATGTGCAGTTCGATGTCGACCGACAGAGGACCGACAAGTGGTTCCACGCGTTTGCGATTTAGTAAGCCACTGACCTCGGCGCGATACTCTCGGCCTTTCTTTGAGATCAGCACCCGCTGTCCGACGTGACGCCAGTAGTGATTGATCGACGGTGGATAAGGCAGGTTCAGTTTCAGCATGGTTAGCATGACAGGGTGACGAGCGAACAAAAAACGCTCGGCCGGCAATCCATGCCGGTCGAGCGTCGGTCTTGGAAGCGATCCAATAGAGGCCGCGGCTATCGCTTCCAAGGGGCCTCCGTGCCGCTGATCTTGGCGGCTGTTTTCGTCTCCGCGGTCGCGCCGACCTTCGAATACCCCTTCACTTCGTTCTGCAACTCGCCAGTGTCGTTGCGACGTTTCACTCGCACGTGAATCACACACGGCAAGTTGTGTAGGTCGGCCGAGTCGGTGGGCATCAAGACGCCGACCGACCGACAGATCGCAGACAACTCCCGCCGGGCGATTTCCACCGCGGTCGCGTTGGGGTTGTCGAGGTTGAGTCGCACCCAGAGAAGACGGTTTGCGTACTCACCCTCCACGATCTGAAACGTCAATTGAAGGTAGTTGCCGGTCCCCGCTTTGGTCGGCTTCAGTTCGCTGTCAGTGATAACAGCCACGTATTTGCCGGCGGGAATCGGTTCGAGATCGTCGGCGGGTTCGACGGTGTTGGCATCAAAGCCTTGCAGGTTTGCCATTGTGAGTCTGTAGTCCTTAGTCTGGAGTCTGTGGATAGAAGAGTGGGGGAGTCGTTTAGTTAGCCGACATGGCGGTGACGAAAGCGTCCCAGGAGAGTGGCAATTCTTCGGCGATGCCGTAACGGTTTTTGGCGACACAGGTTGGCGATCCGTAGGCCCGAATCACTCGTTCGCCGCCTTCTTTGCCGATGGCATGAGCGATCGTTCGTTTACGGTTGAAACCGCCGTCTTCGCTCTGCGTTCGCATTTTGCGAGTCGCAAACAAAACGGCGTCGCACCATTCCTTCACGAGCGCGGCAGCATGCTTGTGCAGCCGCGGCGAGTAGCGGTCGTACGGCGAAGACTCAGGATCCTCGAACCGTTCGACCTTGGAGTGGGCGATCATCACGACCACCATGCCTCGCGAACGCAGCACGCCAAGCTGATCGAGCACTTCACGCCACAGAGAGAGGGCGTGCATGTAACCGCGAGCGTAACCGCCGTCGACCTTCTCGATCGACTCGACGGCATACTGTTGGCAGAGTTTGTCCCAGACGAGACGCTCTAGCCAATCGAGAGAGTCAATCACGACAGACTCGTAGTCGTGCTTCTCGCCCACGAGCGTTTTTAGTGCAGCGATGACGTCATCGAACTTGGTCGCAAGCGGGAAACGATCACAGTCGATTTCATCCAAACCGTCTTCCGTTTGAATAAAGATCGGCTTTGGAGCTTCGCTCCCAAACGTTGACTTGCCGATGCCTTCGACCCCGTAAAGCAAGACACGCGGCGGCTTCGACTGACGGCCAGATTGGATGGTTTCAAGTAGGTTGGTCATTGAGTGGACGATTCCTTTGTTGGCTGATTAACGGAGTGAATTAGAGAGACGTGATCGCTTCGACATCAAAATTGCCATCGCGATCGCTGGTGACGATGTAGTGCTTGAAGTCAACTTGGACGACAAAGCGTTGTCCGCTGCCGAGGTGCTTTCGGAGCGATTTGCATGCTCCCGTGAAATCACGGGAGGCTTCGTTGAAACGTTCGGCCGATCTCAGGTAGCGACCAACCGCGAGAGAAATGGCGACGCGGCGTTCGATGTCGAGAGAAATGTTGGACATAAAAGTGGTCTTTCAACTGTGTTGGTAAATGCAAAGATGAGTCGGTATGCGGGGCAACGATTTCGCTTGCCCCTCTATCCCTTGAGCTACTCCGGCCGGTGACAAACTGGCGGGGGCGGGGGCAAAACTTTTTAGCCCAGATAGTCACGGAGGCCGGCTTCCTCGAATCGCTCGGCGACTTGCTTCATCCAGTCGCGAATCGTTCGCCGAGGAATGCCCATCAATTCAGAAACCCGCACCAGCGAGTGTTCTTTGCGGAGCTCGAGCATGCGTTGCCAGTCCTCCGGCAACGTCGCGATCATCGCCGCCATGTCGGAGGCTAGGTCGGCAAGTTCGATGTCAGCGCGGCGGTCAATTTGCAAACGCTGTCGACCAACCGATTCAGACAACGTGTTTTGCAGTTGCGTTGGCGGCTCGTCCTGAACGATCACTTCGATGTTCAGCGACATGACGCCGCCACTGTTCGTCTGGTGCCGTCTGAGACCTCGCAGGATGCTTTTCGTGTATCGTTCGACGATCGTCGTGGTGAAGCTCTTCCGATGCCCGATAGCAGGATCGAACGATTTCATCGCTTCGATCACGTGAGCGAGTAAGGCTTGTTCGATCGTCGGGATGTCTTGTTTACCCAGTCCCGGACGCGTAACGATCTGACGAGCTTTCTTGAGGATGATGCCGCGAGTGAAGTTGTCGTTGATGACGTCGACGGCGGACGTTGTCTTGGTGGTAGTCATGAATGCCAATCCTTGGCCGGCCGAATCACGCTGCATCCGAAGCGACGAGCTGTCCCGTAGTGCGGGGCTTGGAACGGCGTAGTCGGCTTCGGCGAAGAGTTTCGTCGGAAGCGATGTAGGCCCGTCGCCCGCTACTAGCGAAAAGTGCCAAAACGCCGTGATTCGCTGCGAATTTTCTCACGAAAAAAGCCGCAAACCCAATGATTTGCGGCTTAAGCGAACTGGAAAAGTTTTTGCGGTCTCCATTTTCTGCGGTGCGAAAAGTGCCCGGTCACTCGCCTTGTGGCAGCAGTTTGAAGACTGTTCGATAGCCCTTCTTATCGTCGGTCAATTCGATCGGATCGCCATCGATGCCAAAAAATTCACGAAGCTGCTTTGACAAAACTTCTCTCCGTTTTTTGTTTTTGCGACACGCTCCGGGGGAATGCCATGTGTAAATGCCCCGCTGGGCGGCCATCATACGAAGCAGCTCCCATTGCTTTGTCGGTCGCCCGTTGCGGGCATCAACCAACCCCATCTGCGTGAAATTGTAAATCTGGGATGCATCTCCGATCGTTACTTGGACACAATCATCGTCCTTGAACCGGATCGCAACTTGAGACCATCGTGACCCCGCCGGTGTCGCGAAGCGAACGCCAGGCTTGCCGGCATCAATGTTGGGCAGATGCATCTTGCGAAACGAATCAACTTGCACTTTCGCCGACTCAGCAATGTCAAACTCGCCGCGATCGTTCATAGCCGCGATCTCGTTGATTGTCAGCAACAGCGCCGAGCGTCGCTCCAGCCAACGCCGAGTTCGCTCGTCGATCGGCTCGGTTTTCCAGCGGAAGAAGATAAACGGTCCGTCGCACGAATCGATCGCATGCAGCATGGCATCGGCAAACCGAAGATGTTGCAGGTATACAGGGAACGCAATGCCGGCCATCGGTCGATCCGTGCCGATGTGCAAGGCAGCCCCGTCATGCGAACATCGATTGTGCGGTTCAAACCCAAAACTTGACGCAAGTAATGCAGCGAACCGTTCGAT
>NZ_BAABGA010000005.1:0-2096 GCF_039541335.1 Novipirellula rosea
ATGGAGCATTTAGGTGGTCCCTTTACTAGATTTCATTGATCTGGGGGACATACCAGGTGTCCGGTACGGGTGAAGAACGAATCAAAGGGGTCAACGAATCAAAGGGGTCAGAATCAAAGGGGTCACAGAATCAAAGGGGTCACAGAATCAAAGGGGTCACAGAATCAAAGGGGTCAAACCTCTTTTTTAGCCAACAGGGACACAGCATCTTTTGTGATTGTGTCGCAAGATTGCAAGAGAGCGTGTTCAAAATCTGGAATCGGTTGCCCGGGTCAGTTTGTGTCGGTGCTTGCCCCACCGAGGCGAGTCGAAGCGGAAAGCGGCTTACTTGGTTATTACGATCAAATCTTTTAACCTCTCATTTTCTAACCTTGCTTCCCCTTTTTCGCTAATGCGTGTCACCTCGATTGTGTTCTCAATCGGAGTGACGGTGTCGTGGCAGAGATGCAGCGAGCTGCCACAGCACCAACGCCGAATAGCGGACGAGAAGGTTAGAAAATCAAAGCTCGGAGGCGCCCCGCAAGTTTCGACACTCCCTTGCGCAATGCTAGTGGATGCATACAAAGACGCCAAACCTCTTTCTTTTGTCGTGAGGTCCCGTTTACAATCAGAGAATGCCACGATCTCCGAGAGCTGACGAAGCGGGCGGGATTTACCACGCCTTGAACCGCGCAAACATGAACGCACCGATTTTTAAGAAGGAAGGCGACTTCCTCGCTTTCGAAAATGTGTTGCATGAGGCACTGGGGCTGTATCGAGTTGAACTTTACGCGCATCAATTGATGACGAACCATTGGCATTTGATTCTTCGCCCGTTGGTCGATGGTGAAATGGGCCGGTTTTGCAAGTGGGTTGGAGGCACTCACACGATGCGGTACCACGCACACTACAATTCCGCCGGACGCGGGCATCTCTACCAGGGCCGCTTCAAAAGCTTTCCAATTCAGGACGACGAACATTTTTTGGTTGCCTGTCGTTACGTCGAGCGAAATGCGTTGAGAGCGAACATGACGGCGCGCGCGGAAGACTGGCGATGGGGTTCCCTTTGGCGTTGGCTCCAACGGTCCGAGCCAGATCCGAAGTTCTTGTCTCCATGGCCAATCCCCCGGCTTCCAAACTGGGTCTCTCGTGTCAATGAACCATTGTCAGAAAGCGAGTTGAAAGCGATCCGAATCTGTGCGAATCGCGGTGCACCGCTGGGAGATGAAGGCTGGGTCGAATCGATTGCCAGGCGGCTCAATCTGGAATCCACAATGCGGCCAAGAGGTCGTCCACGAGTTCGACCATTACCCGAAGACACCGAAAAAGAGGTTTGACCCCTTTGTTTCTTTGACCCCTTTGTTTCTTTGCAAGCCCCTAAAACGACTTCTCGATCGATGCGAACACCAGCATCGCGGTCGGCTTGTGTGAGCTCTCGGTCGCTGAGGATCTTCGGCGTGCTATTGTCTCGGACCCGACAAATGTAGCAGCTGCCGATGGCATTGATTTGATTGAACAACTCAAACTTGGCGTATCCGCGATCGGTCACGTAGCAGCGATCAGGTTGCAGTACCGATGCCAGGACCGACTTCTCGTCATCCTTTCCTTTTGGTTTGGCCGGTGTAGCATCCATCCGTTCGGGGATTCCGCGAAGAATCTCGAAATGCGTATGCATTCGGTATCCATCAACGGACTTTCCCTTGGTCGTTCCACCTGCTTTATCAGGCAACCAAGCCAGCGATGCCACACGTACGGCAGTCTTGAAGACGCTCCCGTCGACGGCGGTAAGTTGATGTCCGATCGCGTCAAACTTCGACGGATCGGCTGATGGGACTTCGGTCGCGAGTTGCGCCGCGATTTGCTTCAGCGGTTCGGGGTCAAAGATGCTCACCGACTCCGAGAGTGATCCAAGCGAAGCTCGCTCGACGCCGAACTTCTTCTGAACGTCTTTGAGTGTGCTGGCTTGCTGGAGCCCCCTGAGCGACGTCAGGATAGGATTGAACATCCACATGAGAACCAGGACACCGTACTGGTCCATGTGCAGGTCGCGGTTGTGAGACTTGTCACGCTGGGTGCCGATTTCATGGAGGGAATCCAGCAACGGCCGTATCTTTTTA
>NZ_BAABGA010000005.1:2155-238250 GCF_039541335.1 Novipirellula rosea
TTTTCTTGGCGTTGGTTTTCGTCGTTTGGGGAGTCGCTTCGGCACTGGTTCATCCGCTGCGTGTCAAACTGGCGGACCATCCGCCAAAGATGTCCCAATGCGCAAACGCCGTGCCAAAAACCAGTGAAATTCAATGCGCAACTTTCGTGCCGAACAGTATTGGGTTTGACCCCTTTGTTTCTCATCGGCGTGAAGCGACCTACGACGAGGGGATGTAGTCGCAATCTTCGGCACGTTGCCGCCAGCCTGGAGTGGAGCGAATTCGCCGATGGCACTGCGACCTAAATGGTCGCCGCACGAGCAACAAAGTCTTCGAGCGTGAAGCGAGCCCGCATGCGGTGGAGACTCTGTATGAAGTCATCGAAAACCACCCAACAATGCTGACACATTCACACAATCGGCAAATGGGACTTCCCATCTCCATTTTCATTTCCACAAAATCACTCGGTCTCATGACTGCCTTCCTTCACTTTGGAAACAGCTATTCTCCATGCATAAGTTACATTTAGAGGTATAAGCCACTTGGAATTGGGCCCTCCTGACGCTGTTGAGCTTGATGTATATCAATCGAGGCATGCCAATCGATTCATATGCATATTCATGCTTGCACGTTGCTTTTATTCAGATAGACTTTCAGTGCGTTCCAGCATTCACTCTTGGAGAACAACGGCCGATGTCGAAAACAGTGCCCAGGACGATGACCGAAGTGGCTCGGCGGGCCGGCGTCTCTCAAGCGACGGTCTCGCGGGTCGTTAACCGAAACGGTTACGTCTCGGACGAGGTCGCCGAATCGGTAACCAGGGCGATCGAGGAACTCGGTTACCAACCCGTGGCACGTCGCAGCACCCCCGAAAAGGAAAAGGCCCCCTCACCGACTTCGCCCCCAGGCAACATGATCGCATTGGTGATGCTGGACGATTCCATGGATGCAAATCCGACGTTGGCGTTATCCAAACTGCGTGGTGTCGAAGCGGCGGCCGCAAACGAAGGGTTGACGGTCTCGATTACACGGATGCATGGCGGTGATCCATTGCCACTGACGCTACAGCGGAAAGACATTGTCGGCATATTGCTGTGGGGGCGATCAGCCGACTCTGCGCTGAAGCGTGCCCTCAGCCACCTTCCTACGATGTGGCTCTCTTCGCACGCCGAGGACGGAGGCCAGGTTGTGCTGGTTGGCAATGAGCAGGCGGGGCGTATTGCGGCAGACTATTTAATTCAACACGGCGTCACGCGGCCGGCGTTCCTTTGTCTATCTCCGGACCGCCCCGCCTTTGCGCAGCGGGGCAACGGATTTCGATTCGGCTTGCATGTTGCCGGGATGGAGTCTGCGACATTCGTCAGCACCGAATCCGGCAGCGTACCGCTAGATTCGTTGTCACGCTCAGAGAAATTTCGCATCGTCGCGACACTAGTGGACCAAATGCTAACGTCCGAGCATAGCACCGACGGCATCTTCATCCCGGATGATCAGATCACTTGTTTGGTCTACGCGGAATTGCGAAAGCGAGCAATTGAACCTGGCAAAGACATCCTCATCGTGTCGTGCGGAAACGAAGACGCCTACCTGCATGGACTGCACCCGCGACCGGCGACAATCGATTTGGCCCCCGAAGCGACGGGACGCTTGGCTGTGGAACAGCTACTAAGGTTGGTCCGAAATCCCGTCGCTGGCAAGCGAGCTTCGGTAGTCGTTACTCCGGAGCTGGTGCTTGGCGATGAGTGAACTGCAAGTGCGTTGGCTCGATTACGCCGCCATTTTTTTGTATCTCGGCGCGATGGCTGCGATGGCGGTGTACTTCGCGCGGCGGAACACGAACACCGAAGAATACTTTGTCGGCAATCGCGGCTTTTCGGGATGGGTCATCGGTCTGTCGATGTTGGGGACGATTGTCTCGTCGGCTACCTTCTTGGCGTTGCCCGCAGCGGCTTATGCACTGGATTGGCGGCAGCTAGCGGTGAACTTGGCGCTGCCGTTTGTGGCGGTCATTGCGGTACTGGTTTTTATTCCGTTGTTTCGACAGGGGAAGATGACGACCGCATTTGAGTACCTCGGAATGCGATACGGAATGGTGCCGCGACTGTACGGCACGTTCAGTTTCATCGTGATGCAGCTGATTCGTTCGGCCCAGGTGCTTTTTTTATTGGCGCTGCCGATTCAATTTTTGACCGGGGCACCGCTGGGCATTGTGATTGTGGGAGCAGGCATTTTTGTGGCGTTCTATACGGTGATCGGCGGCATCGACACGGTGATCTGGACCGATGTGGTGCAGACGGTTGTGTTGTTTTGTGGAGGGATTGCTTGTGCATCGGCGATCATCGTGGAATTGCCTGGTGGCATCAGCCAAGTCATTGAGATCGGGACAGCACAAAACAAGTTCTCCTTTGGCAGCTTTGATTGGGATCTTTCCCAACGAACGTTCTGGACCGTTGCGATGTTAGGCGTCGTCAATTGGCTGGCGATCTATGGCGGAGATCAAAACATCGTTCAGCGTTATGTGTCTGCCAAGTCAACTCGCGAAGCTCGCAAGGCAACCATCATCTATTCGAGTTTGGCGCTACCGATGTGGGCGTTTTTCTTTTTCGTCGGTACAAGCGTCTTTGCGTATTACCAAACCTTCCCCGATCCGGCGGTTGCGGCATTGCAAGCGGATCAGGTGCTGCCCTTCTTTATCTTGAACCATATTCCCGCTGGTTTGGCGGGGTTGATTGTGGCGGCCATCATTGCCGCCGCGATGTCGACGCTCGATTCGAGCTTAAATGCGATTGCCACCGTCACGGTCGTCGATTTGATGAAGCCTCTCTTGGCTCGTGATCGCAGCGATCGGTTCTATCTGGTTGCGGCGCGGGTGATCGCGACCGCGGCAGCCGTACTGATGATCCTCGGTGGACTGATCTTCGCGAATCTACCCAAGGAAAGCATGAACGACATCTCATTGATCGTGACCTCCATCTTTGGTGGCTGTTTGATGGGGTTGTTTATGGTTGGCTTTTTCACCGAGCGGGTGGATGGCTTATCGGCGACTTGTGCGCTGCTAGCGGCCGTTGTCTTCAACGTTTATCTCGGGCTCGGTGCACTGCAAGTCTTGCCTGTCGATTACCGGCTTCCGGTTCATAGCTACTGGACGGGCGCTCTCGTCAATTTCACGTTCATCGTGTTCGCCTATGTGACCGCAAGGGTGCGAAACCGCGCGCCCCGTGACCTAGCGGGGCTGACGGTGTGGACCCTCAATGTCAACCTCAAGCAAAAGTAGAAACAGTCTCGCATGAGCGAATCCAAACCTCAAACGCAAGTCTTTGACGTTGTCGTCATCGGTGGGACGCCCGGAGGAATTTCCGCAGCCATTGCGGCAGCCCGAAGCGGATGCCGCGTTGCGATTACCGAACATCATGCTCACCTTGGTGGCATGTCGACCAGCGGTCTAGGCAAAAGCGACATTGAAAATCGCGAGATGATCGGAGGCATCTTTGCGGAGTTCGTGGCGCACGTTCGCTCGTATTACGCAGAGCGTTTCGGAGAAGATTCGCAGGATTTTGCTCTGTGTCGCGAAGGTTACTATTTCGAACCCTCGGTAGCCGAGGCGATCTTTGACCGGATGCTCGAGAACGAGTGTGAGCGAATCTGCGTGCTGCGAAGTCACTCCGTGCAATCGGTGGAAGTGATCAATGGACGCGTTCGCCGGGTTCACGTGATGTCCAGTGAAACCGCTTCCCAATTGCGGCTAGAAGCTTGCGTGTTTATCGATGCGACCTACGAAGGCGATCTGTATGGGTTGGCCGGTGCAGAGTTTCGCTTGGGACGCGAGTCGCGAGACGCATTTGATGAACCGCATGCTGGTCTGGTTTACTATGACTACGAAGAAGGCAAGTTCTTAGCGGGCACCACGGGCGAAGGGGATGGCCGTTTACCCGCCTACACCTATCGATTCTGTCTGACCACCGATCCCGATAACGGCTACGTTCTGCAGCAGCCTCCGGAGGATTACGATCCGGAGTTGTATCTGCCGTATCACGACGACTTAGCGGCGGGGCGTTTGTCGGCACCGCGACAACTGATGCCGGGTTGGGGATACTACCCCGAACATTTTGACACCTTGTTGCGGGCTCTGTCGGTGACAGAACTTCCCAACCAAAAAATTGATGCGAACATCAACCCGCGGCCTTTAGCGTTTCCGTTTGCAGAGCAAAACGTGGGCTACGTCGAGGGGACCGCCGAGGAACGCGAGCGGATCCGCCGGCGTCACCGCAACATCGCATTGGGGCTGCTGTACTTTTTGCAAAACGATCGTTCCGTTCCTTTGAAGCAGCGAGAAATGGCTCGGCGTTACAACTTGCCGCTCGATGAGTTCACCGACAACGATCACTTCCCGTATCAGCTTTATGTGCGTGAAGCACGTCGCTTAAAAGGGCAGTACACGCTGACCGAGCATGACATCGCCCGGACAAGCGATGAACCGGCCGCCGGGATGCATGAGGATGCAATCGCGGTGGGAGAGTTCCCGATTGATAGTTTTCCGACTCAATCGCGAAAGCCAACGGATACGCGGGTTCTCGAGGGGTACTTGGGCATGCTGAACAAGATCACGCGTCCCTACCAAATTCCGTATCGGATCATGCTGCCCGAACGCGTCCGCGGCTTGATCGTACCGGTTGCCGCATCGACGACTCACGTTGCCTACTCGTCCATTCGTATGGAGCCGACCTGGATGGCAATGGGTCAGGCCGCTGGCGTCGCCGCGTCCTTGGCAGTGAAGGGTAATTGTGATTGCGACGCGATATCGATTGACGATTTACAACAAACGCTCCGCGGACAAGGCCAGATTTTGGAACCACGTCTCGCCACAGCGACATCAACCAACCGCACAAAAGCCGAGGGCTCTGTATGAATATCAAGTCACTGTTCTACGCGGTTTTAAGCGTGGTAACGATTCACGGTGCGGTTTCGATTGGCAGCGAAATTGACTATCCCAACGCCGTTTCGAATCCAACGTCACCGTTGATGCTGGCGGGAGACGCCTTCCCGGACGACAAGCATCAGATCGATCAAGCCAAGTTGCCTCGCGTGCCCGGTGAACACTCCGTCGTCAGCGACGTTAGGGAAGCTCACGGAGTCAATCAACATAATTACTTGGTCAACCATCAGGGCAAGTACCTGATCATGTGGAGCGATGGTCCCGAGCTGGAGGACCGCGTCGGGCAACGAGTCAAGTTCGCGATCAGTGACGATGCGGTGCACTGGGGCGAACCTCGCTTCCTGACACCCGAGCCGCCTCACTCTGGACCGGACTCGCCGTACTACAACACACGGTCGCCCAAAGGTTTCCGCTATATCGCCCGCGGCTTCTGGCAACGCGATGGTGACTTGTATGCACTCGTCGCGCTGGATGAGGCTGCGGGGTTCTTCGGCCCCAGTTTAGAACTGCGAGCGTTTCGATTTGATGTCGAAAACGAAAACTGGCACGACACCGGTGTCATCGCCGACAACGCGATCAACAATTTCCCGCCCAAACGCATCCCCAGTGGTGAGTGGATGATGTCGCGTCGCCCCTACAACTATGCATCGGCGGGAGTAGATTTCCTGATCGGCGGCGTCAAGTCGATGACGGACTGGGAATCGTTTCGGGTGCTTGGTACGAACAGCCAGCTTCGCGCCGAGGAGCCGCTGTGGTGGGAGCTGCCCGATGGAAATCTGGCCGCTCTGTTTCGAGACAATGCCCACAGCAAATTTCTGTATCGCGCGTTTTCAACGGATAACGGACGGACTTGGAGCAAGCCGGTCAAAACGAACTTCCCCGACGCGACATCCAAGCTTTACGGATTTCGGTTGAGTGACGGACGTTACATTTTGATCTCCAACAGCAACCCACGGGCGCGTGATCCGCTCACGATCGCCATCAGCGACGATGGGTTGGTGTTTAACAAACTCGGCTATCTCGCGGGCGGCCGACAAGTGGATTATCCGCATGCCATCGAGCACGACGGAAATCTATTGGTTGCCTTCGCCAGCGGTAAGCGAACCGTGGAAGTATTGAAGATCAAATTGTCTGCGCTGGACCAACTCGCAATGCCTGAGACGCTGCAGGCCGACAAATCCTTGCCAGCCATCGCAGCCCCCAAACCGGCCGCCAACGCGGACTGGATCGATCTCGGCGAGGAAGGCGACCAGTTCTATTTGGCCGCCGACTTTGACGTACCCGAGCGAGGGAAAACTTTCGCGTTGAGTCTTGCCACAAGCGGTGGTGACGAACGAGTCACGATTGGAATCGCTGCCGATGGGAGGCTGTCAGCCCGGTTGTATGAGAAGATTGAATACGGTCCGACACTGAATCAAGGCGAATCGCTTTCGCTGCTCGTTCGCATCGCCAGCCACGACAATCAGCCCGACGAGCTGTTCGTACAAATCGGTCCAGCCGGCAAAATCCCTTCCGAACCGACGAAGCTGTCGGATTGGACATTGGTCAATCGCGAGGGATGCAGCCGGGCGAATCTCGCTCGCATTCACGTTGCCGCAGACAAAACCTTACTCGAATCCACTCACGTTCGAATTGGCAGCACCGCGTCCGATTTGATCGATGCAAAACCGACCAAGTTCACCGTCGTCTCGCCCAAGGCTCGCGTGGCAATGCCCGATCTGTCGATGGCGGATCCGGTTGCAAACCCGACGAGCGGACTGATGTTGCGACTTTCCGAGACCGGGACGGATCCGAACAAGATCGATTTTGATCAGCTTCCAAAATTGCCGGTTCAGCACGCCATCATCAGCGACGTTCGAGACCAAGGAGGCAATTGGGTGCATCAGCACGCTTACGTTGCTCGACACGATGGGCGTTTTTGGGCGATGTGGAGCGATGGTCCTGGCAAACGAATTGATCACGTCTCGCCCGAGCGGCATCGCAATGTCGTTCCGCACCATGATCAGGCGGGAACTCGCGTCTCCTACGCCACCAGCCTCGACGGTGTGAACTGGAGCAAGCCTGCCGATTTGACCGGACCGCCCCGCATCGAAGGCTTTGGGTGGATCGCCCGCGGGATGTGGATTCGCGATGGAGAACTGTTGGCGCTAGCGAGTCATTTCCGGGCTCCTGGTTATCCTGGTGAAGGACTCAGTCTGGAGGCGTTTCGTTGGAATGCCACCGAAGGCAACTGGGAAGCTCACGGAACCGTGCTCGATGATACGCTCAATAACTTTGCCCCCAAACGGTTGCCTTCGGGCGAATACATGATGACACGCCGCGATCACCAGCGCCGAGTTTCGGTGATGATTGGCGGCGTCAAGGCGTTTGATCAATGGCGTACTTTGCCGCTGGCCAGCTACGGCAAGGACGGTCAACCCGAAGAACCGTATTGGTACGTGCTACCGGACCAGAAGAGCATCGTCGGTTTGATTCGTGACAATGCGCGTTCGGGCCGATTACTACGCACGTTCTCGACAGACAACGGGCAAACATGGAGTCCGATTGTCGGCACGAATTTCCCTGATGCGACAAGCAAATTTTTCGTCCTTCGCACGTCGCGAGGCTACTACGCCTTGGTCTCCAATGCCAATCCGCGAAGACGCGATCCGCTGACGCTCGCGATCAGTCGCGACGGACTGGTCTTCACCGACCTCTTTTATTTGATCGGTGGACGACATATCGACTATCCCCATCTGATCGAGCACGACGGTCATTTGTTGGTCGCATTTTCAGGTGCGAAACAAACGATGGAAGTGCTGAAGATATCACTGGACGAAATCGACACTCGGATCTCCGCTCCGTAACGTTTTGCCCCAGCTAAGAATTAGGATTTGTCAGTAGTCGTCGAGACTTTCATTTTCTGCGATGACCGGAACTCTTGACAAGTTCCGCTACCTCAGTAAGAGAATCGACGTTATTGGAGCGTCGATTGCATTGCTCTTGCTTCCCACCATTCCCGCACACAGTTGGGCTGGCCAGAGGCCATTGCATGTTCTCTCAGGGTAATCGCCGTTTGTGCGACACGGCCGAGTTCAATGAGCATGGTCGTGCCATCACTGGTTGGGGCAAAATGAACTTGATGAGTCGACGCTGTTGCACCAACGGTGATGTTCATCGTGCCTGTTTGAAGTTGGTCCGTGATCGAGACATCGACCTTCGCCAAAATCTTCAATCGAGCAACGATCGCTGACAACATGCGACGTGGAACGTGTTCGCGATCCACCACATCACCGTCGATCACATACTGAATAACAACCGCATCTGGCCGAGCAGTCAAGATCACATGAGTCGCACGCATCTGAATCGCTTCGGACACAATCAAATTCACCAGTCGAATGACCGGAGCGTTACTGGGTGACGAAGATTCCTTCACGGTGCGTTGGCGGCGTGATCGCATCGGCGATGGAGCAGGAAGGGGCATCGATTGAATCATGCAAATGTCGTCATCTTCGAGCATACCATCGATAATGATCTCGTCGGACATCCCCAATGATTCGTCTGAATGTAATTCGAGATAGTCGTCGTCACTGGTTTCTGTGAAGTCGATAGCAGTATCGGTAAACTCCTGCAGCATTGAATCTGCCGATTCGCCTTCGACTTGACCATAGTGCAGGTTGATACTTTGCAAGATGGCGTCGGGGGAAGCGATCATGGTTTGAATGTTGCGGTTGAGAATGAAACGCAATTTTTCGACCGTTTCCAAGTCGGTCGGATCGCTGACCAGGACCGTCAACGTGCCGCCTGACTCGCTCAGCGGCATGACTCCGTTTTCGCGAACGACCGATTCAGGAATCAGTTCGATCACTTCTATCGGTATTTGCGTGTGTCTCAAATCAACGTACGGCATCTTGTACGATTCGGCTGTGACCTGGGCCACCTCCTCGGCAGTGGCGTACTGCATACGCACCAATGCGTTGCCAACATTGGTGGACGTCGAACGGGACAGCGCCTCGGCCTCGGAAAATTGATCCATCGTCACGATGCCTTTCTGAAGGATCAAATCAGCAAACTGCTTTGGCAACACGGGTCCGCCCGTTGGTTTCGAGACGGACATCGAACGACGTGCAATGGGCCGTCCAGCGGATGGGTGACTCGGCAACGAGATCAAGCGATCGCGCCCGAGCGGTGCAGAATGCATCGGTTTCCAGCCTTCGGGCAACTCAACGGGTTGGCTGATTGCATGCGTAGAGCCTTTCGTATTGACGCGTTCCGATTCGTCGACTGCAACAAACGCAGTAAAGCGAGAAAGCACTTGCGTTTCGAGCGAACAACGAACGATCTCTTCTTGCAGCAATCGATCCGGAGCCGATTTGCCCGCAAATTCATCTTCCAGTTCTCGCAAAATTGCACGCCCCCACATCGCATGCAGCAAGTTGACCGAGTCGCTAGATAAAGTCACCGTCTCCGCTTCGATGGTTTGGCTCCAAGGCTCCCCGCTAGCTAATGTTCCATGCACTGCGATTCGAAGCGACGATGGTTGTCGCGACCGACCGTAGATGGAAAGAGGGCGACCGGGATATAGAAGCGTATGGTTGGTAGGGGCGATTTGGGTGATCCAACCAGCATCGTCGACCGCTTCGATCCGCAGATCTGTGATCGATGGGGATCCAATTTCATCCCCAAAACGCTGCATGATTTCATCAAGTCGTTTTTCAGACTCCACTCCTTCGTAAATACCTCCCGTAAACTTGGCCAATCGTTGCAATACTCCCGCGTTGACGGCACGATCGATCCCAAGGCAGAACAGACGAGGACGCCGTGGCTTGGGTACTTCGCCGAGTAATCGCAGCAGCGAATCTTCGCCCGTGATCTGTCCATCGGTGACCAAGACGATCGACGCGGAACCTTGGCCGTTGTCATTAGACTGAAACATCTGCAAGCCTTGCTGGATTGCCCGTCCCATTTCAGTGCCGCCACGTGAACGAATCCCCGCCAACCAGCGAACCGCCCGATAACGGTTCGCGTCGCTCGCAGTCTGCAACGAATTGGAATGAGACCTTTCGGACGGTGATTCCATATTGTTATCGAAGGCCAAGACTTGAAACCGGTCGTTCGGCCCAAGCGTGTCGATCAAGCGACTGATCCCACGACGGGCTGCGTCCATCTTCCAACCCGACATGCTGCCGCTGCGGTCCAGCAAGAAAACAACGTCTTTCGGCAGATCCGATTTGCGCGACGGTGGAACGAGGTGGATTGCAAACGTCCCGCTGTCCGGATCACACAACAAGGAACCAACCACTTTGGATGATTCGATCGGCCCACGCAAAATGAAATCGCGATCGACCTTTTCTCCCGGACGAATCTGAATTCGACAAGATTTCGCGACCGATTGGTCGTCGCCGTCCGATTCAACCGCGATTGCGTGCAGGCTGCTACGAAGCTGGGACGGCCAATCCGCATGACCGCCTAAGCCACTGTCGTGGTTGCCAGGCTGGACGTCGATTTCGATTGAAAGATTTACAGGGCTAGGAAACCCAGGTAACCACGTTGGCGGCGTGACCGTCGACGCGTCAGGCACTTGATCGGTGTCAACGGCAGTGCCATTTCCCACTGACGCTCCCGGCAACGGGAAACCGGACGTGTATCGAGGTGCGACAACCAATGGCATCCGTAGCGTCCATTCGCCATGAGCAACGGCAAGGTTTCCGATCGTTTGGATGCGAACTTGGATCGCTTCGCCAGGCGGAATGTTCCCGACCTTCATCGAAAAAGTTTCGCCACGATTTTGTTCCAATAACGCCGCTCGGTGACCTTGATGGATTGCACGCCGGTAATCGGACCGCGCTTGGCCACGTTCCTTTAACTCGGCACGCACCAATCGATCGGCTACCCAGATCTCACATCCCACCACAGCTTGCTCGCCTTCGATCGGAAACACATAGGTCGCTTCGATGCATTCGTCGAATGGGTTATAGAACGTTTGTTTGATCGTCGTTTGCACCGCCAATCCGACCACGCGACTGCGGTAAGCCAACTGTTGTAGCGGCAAGTTGCCAACATCGGTCTTGAGCGATCCAAAACCATTCTTCACTTCGGAATCGTCTATATCGTCAAGTCGCGGCAACGTGAAAGAAGTCATGGTAACAGCCTCCGAAGAGAAGAAGAAAGTCAGGACCGAGCATCATGCCGAGGTGTTGACGGGGAAACAATCAAACTCTGGCGAACCAGTTCACTGATCAGCGATTCAGCCGCAGACTGCAATCGCCGAAGGCTGGCGGCGTCGACAACTTCCGCACTGGCGGTCGTATCGATGGATAATTGGACCTGGGGGTGCAAATTGATTCGCAGTGTCTGAGACACCTCACGGGCGGACGAATCTTCCGGCGGTACCCCTGGAGCTGAGGGCAATGCCGCTGTTCGGCTCCAGAATTCATCGCTGGCATCAACATCCGTCGAGTTTTCCGATGCTACGGGACGCTTCTGCGATTCACGCAAGTAGCTTTCGGCCTGCTTCCAGAAATCGTTTGGTAATGCCGCCAGCGATTGCAGCTCTTTGGGCGGCAGCCCGGTCAGTCGCTGTTGGATATCTGACAGTGTTTTGTTGTTCGCCTGCAGTCGCTTGATCGCGACCAATTGCATCACATGTTTTCCGTCGTAAAAGGCGGTGCGCCCCCGCATTTCGGCGGGACGATCCACCAAACCCAGCGTTGTGTAATAGCGAATCGTTCGCGTGTTGGGCACAGCTCGCACTCGCGCGGAAGCCGCCGGAACATAGTCTGTGTCCTGCAGCGCCCTCGCAACCAGCGTTCGCAACTCGGCCATCGAATAAAATCGGTCCATGCCACAACATTAACACTGTCATATTACAGTGTCAAGTTTCTTAGCTGTTCTCGAGAGGGGATTCACGGAAGCCGGGAACCACTGGCGAATAATCGCGCCCGCCGATGGTACGAAACGCTTTAAAGCATTTTGAGCCAACAAATTGCGGCATTTAAATTCTGTAGCGACGCTTGCCAGAGCGTGAACAGGCGTGATTTGTTGCCGTCCAATACGCGTCGCACCACCTACTGGCAAAGGTGGCTACCAAAAGATGCTTCAGAGTTCTGCGTTTTGGCGAGTGAGCAGGCGGGCCCCACATAGTGCCCGGCACCTTACGGCTTGCGGCTCAACGCAGTGAAGATGCTGGTGGCAGTGAAGATGCTCGTGATCGAGTAATGCTGCGGGGGCGCGAGAATGGCGAGATCTTGTCGATCAAGCTCGCGTGGCAACCGAGAATGCGGCGTTACGCCGGGGATGGGCGTCCGTAGTAGTAGCCTTGGCCGAGCTGAAACCCGAGATCGATACAGGCTTGCGATTCGCCTTCGGTTTCCACTCCCTCGGCGAGTGCCAAGATGTCCAGATCACAAACCATGTTGACAAGGTTCGACAACATCTTGCGTCGACTCTCACTGGCGGTATCGATTCCTCGAATCAACGAGATATCGAACTTGACCACATACGGTCTGGCTTCGACCAATTCGGCCAACCGTGCTTGGCCGGAGCCAAAGTCGTCGTAGGCGAGTCGAATATTTTGTGACTCGAGGACTTCGACGAGATCGTCCATCACGGCGCGGTTCGTCACCGCAGACTCGTGAATCTCCAGTACAAGATTGGCGTTGCCAGCCATCTCGCGTGCTTTGATCAGCGATTCGATCAAACCCTGGACGTCACCAATTTCCTTGGGATGTGTATTGACAAACAGCATCGGGCTTTCGGGAAAATCACGTCCGACGCGAATTCCTTCCCAGCGAAGCAATCGGCTCAGCTCGACTTCGAGACTCAGTTGCTCGGCGGCTTGAAACATTGCGCCGACCGACTCGAGACCAAACACGCTTCCTCGCCCGAGAATCTCGTGTCCGATCATCTCACGATGATCGCTGCGTAAATCGACGATGGCTTGAAAGTGCGGTCGAACCAAACGCTCGGACATCAGTCGGTCGAATTGGACCAGTGCTAAGGCTTGGTCGCAGATATTTTCGGCAATCGTGCCATTGGTCGCTCCCATGACCGATTGACGATAAACGCGGAACGGTGCTTCGGCAAAATGAATCAGGTCTTCTTCGCTGATTCGAATGGTCTGGTTTGGCTCGACTCGTTTGCCATTAACATACGTACCGTTGGTGCTGCCAAGATCGGTCAACTGGAGTGCGCCGTCGCGGATCGATAGCGCCGCGTGACGACCGCTGACGGTGCGGAATTGCAGCCGCAATGAGACGCCCGGCTTGCGACCGATGACATACGGTTCATCATCAATGGGCAGATGAATGATCGTTTCGCCAGGCTGAGTCGGGCCCGACAAAAACCAAATGTCCTCCATCAACGCATTGCTGCGCCGGAGTCGTTCGAGTGCCGAGTTTTCAATCGTTGCCATTAATCTTGTACGCTCAAGGGGCCATGTTGTGTTCGCAGCGAGAACTTCCGGGGGGGGGTGATCAATCTGCGGGACCTTGAAAGGTACGACGTAAATAGACGGTCGTCACCGCGAGAGTCGAAAATTCTTGCCTAAAAGTTCGGAATCCAACTGCGAAGTGTTCGGAAATAACTCCGCTGTTTCCGTTTTCCCTCCGTCGCTGCCCCTCCCCCCTGCAGAACCGTCCCTTTGATGACCGCTTCGCTGCGGGAGATACCGCCCCCGAACAAGAACTTATTTACGAACGATTCGATAACCGGCTCCGATGCTCTTATTTGCGAGCTACGTTTGAGGGCGGCAATACAGGCTGGCAAACATGTCAAGTTTGCGGGGCGGTGCAACGACGACAACGCACGGCCCGCGCATGCCGCACAATCGTTAACACCGATTCGTTATCCGCATCGTTCATTCATCAACATCGCTAAACACGTTATGACTGTACTCGCAAGCGACACTCAATCCTTCGAACCGAGCATGTTAGGCGGGCTGTTGTCCGACGACACGTTTTGGCCAACGCAGCCTCGCGATCTACACGAAACCGGGCTCAGCGCGGCTTACGTTGACGGATTAATGCTGAAAATCCTGTTGGTCGGTGGTACCCTCAGCGGCCGCACCTCGTCGGAACGGATCGGGATCCCTTTTCGTGTCATCGAACCGATTCTTGATGCACTACGAACACGCAAATTGGTAACGCATGTCCGGCCAGCCCCTTTTAATGATTACTACTACTCGCTAACCGAAGCTGGCCAAAAGCAGGCCAATCAACAAATGGCTCAGTGCAGTTACACTGGTGCTGCGCCTGTGCCATTGTCGGATTACGTGTTGAGCGTCGAAGCGCAAGCCGCCGGTCTGGACGCGGTCGATCGCGAACAATTACGCACCGCGCTCAGCTCAATCTCGTATCAGAACGAACTGCTTGATCATCTCGGACCCGCGGTGAACAGTAACACGGGCATGTTCTTGTTCGGGCCTCCGGGCAACGGAAAAACGACGATTGCCCGCTGTCTGACTCAATGCCTTGGCCAAGAAATTTGGATTCCCAACGCGATCCTTGACGATGGCAACTTGATCAAGTTGCAAGACGATGCCTTTCATCGCCCCGCGCCGGTTCCCGAAATCGCCAGCGACATATTGAAGGGCCAGGAATGGGACAATCGCTGGACTCGGATTCGTCGCCCGACCGTGGTGGTCGGTGGCGAATTAGTCATGGATAACCTGGAAGTCCGCCACGACGCGCGATCCAACATCTGTGAAGCGCCGCTGCAGATGAAGAGCAATTGCGGATGTTTGTTGATCGACGACTTCGGTCGTCAACGTATTGCGCCCGAGGAACTACTCAACCGCTGGATCATTCCACTGGAAAACAAATGCGATTACTTGACATTGCCCACCGGAAAGAAAATTCAAATTCCGTTTGAGCAGTTGATCATCTTCTCGACCAACATCGACCCCAACTCGCTGGTCGACGAAGCATTTTTAAGACGAGTGCCTTACAAAATCTTCGTCTCCGACCCCGGTCGTGAAGAGTACCGCGAATTGATGAGCGGCGTGATGCGAACCTTGGGATTCCCGGACACGCCGCAAGCCGCAGACCATCTATTCAAGTTCTACGAAGACAGTGGTCGCAACATGCGACGTTGCCATCCGCGAGACTTGTTGACTCAAGTGGCAAATTACTGCAAATACCGCAAGTTGCCATTGACGTTACAACCGGATTACTTGGATCACGCCTGCCGTAGTTATTTCAGCCAACTGTAGAGCGTACAGCCGCATTTCAGCGAAATCCTTTAGTTCCTTGCTTCAACCTCCGCCCCTCCCTTTCAACGTTTCTCAGTAGAAAGCCGTCTCGCGATGAAAGCGACAGAACCCAAAAAATTCAGCGCCGGCTACGAACCGATCCCCGGTTATGTGCTTGAAAAGCTTATCGGTCGTGGTGGATTTGGTGAGGTATGGCGTGCCGATGCGCCGGGTGGAATCAAGAAAGCGGTCAAGTTCGTTTTTGGAGCTCACGACCAGCAACGTGCTGCACGCGAGCTGAAGTCACTCGAACGGATCAAAGGCGTCAGCCACCCGTTTCTGCTGACACTCGAGCGGTTCGGCATCGCCGACGACCAATTGGTGATTGTCACGGAATTGGCCGACGGTTCACTCGAAGACGTCTTTCGTGAACACCGAGACCGCGGTTCGTGCGGCATTCCCCACGAAAAACTGCTTGCCTATCTGAACGATACCGCCGATGCACTGGATTACCTGCACGAGCGTTATCAACTGCAACACCTCGACATCAAACCAGCGAATTTGTTGGTGATCGGCGAACATGTCAAAGTAGCCGACTTTGGCTTATTAAAAGATCTGCGGGATGCCGAGTGCAGCATTGTTGGCGGATTGACGCCGGTCTACGCGCCGCCGGAAGTCTTCGATGGGCGTCCGAGCATGCATAGCGACCAATACTCGCTCGCGGTGATGTACCAAGAACTGCTGACGGGAACGCGCCCGTTTAGCGGACGCACCATCGCTCAGCTGGCAACCCAGCACGTTCACAATGCTCCCGATCTCGAACCGCTTCCTCCGAGCGACCGACCGGCGGTTGCCAAGGCGTTGGAAAAGAATCCCGTTCGTCGTTTTGAAAATTGCCGCGCCTTTGTCCACGCCTTGACCAACCCGCATCGCCGCAGCACTCCGCTACAATCGCGGCCAGGCGAATTGAGTCATGATGACACCGCCGAAGGAATTCCGCTCGGAGTCGGTTCGCAAGCTGCCGCGACCGAGGACTTGCCGGCGCTCCGCGACGGCGAGGTCAAACGTGATTCGCGTACCGTTTCCGATGTCCTTGTCGTCGCACTTGGCGGCACGGGGGCAGAAGTGCTGCATGATATCCGCAGCCGCATCGCCAGCATGCATTCGGCGTGCCCGATCCGCTTTCATTCACTGCTAATCGATACCGATGAAAAAACGCTAGGCATCGCACGCATCAGCAACTCGACGGCATCATTGCCGCCAACCGAGATTGTGCCGATTCCGCTTCGCTCGCCCAATGAGTACCGGCAATCGCTGTCGATCAAACGGCTTGCCACCGTATCACGACGTTGGATCTACAACGTTCCTCGCAGTTTGTCGACCGAAGGCATGCGACCGCTCGGCCGCTTGGCACTGGTGGATCATGGTGCGAAGGTGAAAAACGCTATCGCACAAATCGTCAAAGACCTCACCAAAACGCGTGGCGAGGAGATTCCGTCGATCTATGTCGTTGGATCGCTCAGCGGGGGAACGGGCAGCGGTATCTACTTGGATGTTGTACATCTGCTGAGACATTTCTTGGACGAAAACCAGTTCGAGCAAGCCAAGATCCTCTCGATGCTGGCGATGAAAGGGTTGACACGAAACCCATCCGTTTCGCTTGCGCATCATGACGCGCAAGCCGCGTTGATGGAGATGCGTCACTACTTGCATCCAGAGAATGGCTATCCCGGCGACGAAGGTGCCGGTTGGCCAAGCGTCCCCGCAGCTCGGACGCCACTCAAAGACGCCTATGTGGTCGCCAGCAATGAGTTCGATCCAAATGCGCCGCGTCCGGTCAACGTGATCAGCGACTACCTGTGGTCGGATTCAACCGGGGCTGGCGATTTGTTGGCCGAAGCACGCTCCAGTGCGACCGAATCGCCAGACGTCTCGATCCACAAACCCCAATTGCGATCGGTGGGCATCGTCCCTCTCGGTGTCGTGCGCCGTCCCGAAGAGAAGATCTTGACGCCCGCAACCGTGCAACATTTGTTGCTGCGATGGTTGGGGCATCCCGGACACGCTAAAAAGAACGCAGAACCATTGTCGCAGCGATTGATGCGGCGTACCGGTTTCGCTCACAACCCTATCGTTGACGTCATCCAAGAGCCGCTCGGAAAAACCTCTCACGATCGCCACCACCAATTGCAACAACACATCCGATTGCAAACGCGTGAACAAGGGCGGGTGATCACGCTGGGGGATGCAGGCGAATTGGCGCCCCAGTGGGCCAGCGAGATCGCGGACGCTTCGAATGCCGCCGCGTCGATCGACCAAATGACGAGCGTGTTTACCAAGGAGTTGTTTAATCGATTGTCGCACCGCAGTACCGACATAGCGACGGCGGTAGCCGGTTTACAACGTTTTCAAAGGGAAGTAATCGCAGTCGCCGATTCGCTACGAACCGACGCCAATACCGAGATTGCGAAATTCCAAAGCGAGCCCGACGACGATGATCGGCCCCTAACTGCTTCGCATGCCGAAGCAATGATCACCCCCGAACTGCGAAAACTTGCAGCCGAGCATCTCTGCGTATTTGCCGAACGCATCGATGGCATGATCACTCGGCTGAACAATCTTGCCACGACGTTCGCGGTCACCATTTCGAAAATCGCCGATGGACGAAGCGCGACGCTCAATCCTTGGGACGATATGCCCGAAGAAATTTCGTCGCAGTTTGAAGGCATCGTCACCGAGCTGCACACCGCGGCGGTGAATCCGATGTTGATTCGGCCGCTTGCGACCGGCGCAATGGCGATGGATGCAAACGAAATCAAAACACGTCTTACCGAAACCGTCTCGCCGTTGGTAGGACGGGCGCTAGCGACCCGCAGCTCATCAAGCGTCAACGAATCATCGTCTTTGAGTTCATCGACATCATCGAGTGTCGATGTCACTGCGACGTTGCCAAGCCCCGCCGATGCAGTGGCTATCAACGAGACGTCCACCGTCACCGCCTATGTCGCCCCGTCCTCGACCAAATCCAACGAGACTCGGCCCGAGCAAGCGGTCACATCGATGGCGACTGCACTGCAATTCGCACGTCCCTCGCTGCTGGACTGCGGCGGGGTGCAACGTTTGATTCTGGCCGTGGGGACTCATTCCGAACAAGTCCGTTTAGAAGCAGAATTACGGCAGTTCCACTCTGGCGCGTTGACCACGACTTTGATTCCGGGGACCACGGCGAAATTAATTCACGAGGCTCAGCGGATCGACTTGAATGATGTGATCGCACGTTTAGCGACGATGAACGCGGGTAACGTGCAAGTCAGTGGCCGGCTGATGACGCGGTCAGACATCGATTGGCGAAAGAGCGAACCTCGTTCGCAAGTCGCCACTTACTAAGATCTCGGCCGCTATTTGACAGCACAGGCGGCCTTGACGGCACATCCGGCACACCCGCTGCCGCAGCCATTTTCGGATTCAGCGGTGCCACACCCCGGGCCACAGCCCTCGCCCAGCAATTTGGCAAAATGGCGAGATCGCACGATCGACTCGTAACGCTCGGTGACCTCTTTGGTGATCGCTTCGGCGGTTTCGTCGACGTCACCCAAAAAGTGCATCACCAACGATCCTCCGTCGAACACTTGGTCGACATCTAACAGCACCGCGGTAGAGCCGGATTCGGCCAACGCAGCCCGGCACGCTTCGACCGCTTCGCGTTTGTGCCGCTCGAGCCTACGAATCAGCAGTTCGTCTTCACGCGTGGTTTGGCGAATCAGCCGGATGATCGGCATTTTTTCGCTCGCATCGAGACTGCGGCGAGCTCCCTGCTGCGCCTCGCCCAGGAGGGTGCCAAGCTCGACCCCCCGGGCTGTTCGCACGATCACACGCATTCCATACGAAAAATCAGGCGTCACGGCGGACGCGGTGGGTTGGCCCACGAAAATATCGCCGAGAACGCCGATTCGTACGTAATAATGGCTCATTGGGAAAAACACGCTATAGACGACTTGCCGATTTGGCTCGGCACGTTCACCATGTGGGGATTCTCATGGTTCACGATGAGTGAGAAAAAAAAACAAAACCGAGCGAAGATCGACTAGAGAGAATAAGGCAAAAAAACATGACGGCCAGTCCCGAAGCGACCGCAACGCCCCCAGAAACACAGATCCAAGCGGATCGATACCAAAAGCTCGCTGAACGTGTCTTGGCGGGCGAGGCGATTTCTCGCGAAGACGCCCTCTCTATCTTAACCGCCCCCGACATCGATGTACTTCCCATTTTGTCGGCAGGCTATCAAATCCGCCATCGCTATTTCGGCCGATCGGTCCAGCTGTACTTCTTGATGAATGCCAAAAGCGGCCTTTGTCCCGAAGATTGTCACTACTGTAGCCAATCGAAGATCTCGACGGCGCCGGTTCCAAAATACAACATTTTGAAGCGTGACGACCTGATGAAAGCGGCTGAAATTGCCGCCAATCAAGGCGCCAAGACCTACTGTCTGGTGATTTCCGCTCGCGGGCCAAACGAGCGTGAGATGTCGGCCGTCGAACAAATCGTACCCGAGATCAAGCAAAAATATGGGCTCGATATCTGTGCCTGCCTGGGACTGCTGAACCGCGAGCAAGCGGATCGCTTGAAGGCATGTGGCGTCGACCGAGTCAATCACAACCTGAATACCAGCGAAGAGCACTACGCCGACATCTGTACCACGCATACGTATGCCGACCGAGTGCAAACCCTGAGAAACGTTCGAGACGCCGGAATGGAAATGTGCAGCGGCGGCATCATCGGCATGGGTGAGTCTCCCGAAGACGTCGTGTCGATGGCATTTGACCTTCGCGATCTCGGCGTCCACTCGATTCCACTGAATTTCCTGAATGCGATCGAAGGCACACCGCTTCAAGGCAACATGGATTTGAATGCAAACCAGTGCTTGAAAGCATTGGCAATGTTCCGATTCGTCAATCCTGACCGCGAACTGCGAATTTCAGGCGGACGGGAAATACACCTGCGTTCGCTGCAACCGCTCGGCCTGTATGTCGCCAACAGCATGTTCGTCGGCGACTACTTGACGACCAAAGGACAGGCCCCGCAAGCCGATTACGACATGATCACCGACCTCGGTTTCGAAGTCACTCAGAATGTCGAACCGGTGAGTGCGTAACCGCCCCGCGGTTGCAGAACCATTGTCGCACGGCTTTCCAAGCCGTCAGCGAAAAACCGTGTTCGAGCTCGCCCAGCAAGCGAGCTCGAATAACGGGCAGACGCCGATCTCTTACCACGTGAGTCCGACGTTTTCGCGTCGAAGTTACTTCACGAGCTACTTCACGAGCTACTTCACGAGCTACTTCACGAGCTACTTCACGAGCTACTTCACGAGCTACTTCACGACGCCTTCAGTTTTGCCCGGCCAATCGTCGGTGCGAAACGGTGTCAACGCCAACCCTTCGCGGCTCTGCACGTTACAGACGGGGTTGTCGGCCCAGGCGTAACGTACCGCAACCGGTTTATCGACGCCGTCTGACCAAACCTCGATCGTTTCCTTATCAACGATCTTGGCCTTGGCATTGACAAACTTTTGGTCAGCCCCGGCGATGCTAAAGCCGATCGCGTCGTTGATGTCAAACGTATCGAGCCCGCTGCCGACGTGATCAAACTTTAACCTTACTCGATCTCCGGTGACCTGCATTGCTTCATCGCTGCCTCGATAGGTCGGACTTTGATAGGGGATTTTGTAGCCATAGTCTTTCGCCAAAGCCCAACGCGCCAAACGAGTCCCGACGCCCTGTTTGTTCTTGGGGTGAATATCGTTGGCTTCGCCCAGATTCAAGATCACTGCTTCGCCGGTGTTAGGCAAACGCGACATCGTCATCGTTTGGGCTTCACGCAGTTCAGCCCAATCGCTATCGACGGGTGAATCGACTTCATTTCGAAAGTCGGCAAGTTGGACCCAGTAGAACGGAAAATCACCTTGTTTCCATTCGTCGCGCCAGCTTTGGATCATCAGCGGAAACAAATCGCGATATTGGTACGCTCGGCTCGCATTGGATTCGCCTTGGTACCACACGACGCCGCGGATCGTGTAGCCAATCGTCGGTTTCAGGACCCCGTTATAAATGTTCGATGGACGATGATTTCCAGTCAATTCGTTGCGAGGGGCCCGCGGCGGGTTGCCTTTTTTAGTCTTGGCCCATTCCGCGTGCCGCTGCTTCCACTTGGCCATCGCCGCTTCGTGATCATAAGTCGCAGCGGTGCGGTCCCATTTCTCGAGCAACTCGGCGTATTTTCCGTCATCCTCTAACACCTTTCGCTCGACCCAAGCTTCGGCCGACGAGCCGCCCCAAGCGTTGTCGATCAAGCCGATCGGAATATCGAGCGTTTGATGCAATTGGCGACCAAAGAAATAGCCTGCGGCTGAAAAGTCTTTGACGGTTTGCGGGGAGCATGCGGCCCAATTGCCGTTGAAATCCGTTTGTGGTTCTTGCGTGCCCACCTGTGGTACCGAGATCAGACGGATGTTGGGATAGTTCGCTGCCAACGCTTCTAAATCGGCGTCATTCGAACTGGCGACCGACATTCCCATATTGGATTGGCCCGAACAAATCCAAACTTCACCGATCAACACATCTTTGAATGACTTTGACTCGTCTGCCGCGATTTTCATTTCATGCGGGCCACCTGCGGGCAACGCGTCGATGAAAACGTCAAAACGCCCCGAATCATCGGCAGTTGCCGCAGCCGAATGTCCAGCAAGCTCGACCGAAACGTCTTGCCCGGCGGTCGTCCAACCCCATACATGGATCGGTTTGTCGCGTTGAAGCACCATCGAATCACCAAAGATCGATGACATTTTTAATTCTGCGTGCGCTGTCGATGCAAGCAGCAGAGTGAGAAGCGAAAGAAGTCGAAAACGCATGAAGAAAACTCTCGTGGGTTTTGATAGGTGGGAAGCGAACAGAGGATTTGAAACGCCAATGATAATCAAAACGACACCTGCCGGGGGAGCTTGGGGCGCAGAAAGCCGCCCGACGTCCAAGGCTAAAGAAATGAACCGCCCGGATCCCGCAAATCGCAAATTCGAGCCTCCCGCAAGCGGCAGCGTTCGGCCGCAAAATCAGAAAAATATACATCCTTCATTCGCAACGCCCCCCATGCAGAGGACATCGGTGGTAGTCTATTGAGTCAGAAACTTCACTGCCGGCTGGGCTCTGTCTGAGAACGCATCCGGGGCGGAACTTGGTAGCGGAATTCGTCGAGAATTTCGATTCCCCAAGGGGTTATGCCATGCTGCCGAAAGTCTTGACGACTTCCACTACGATTTTCAGACAGAGCCAAATCCCAGCGGGATACCGAGGCACATCCGATTTAAAATCTTGCGATCGAGGTACTGCAACCGTGGCCCAAGTTTATTTGACCGCCGACAATGATCCTGAAATGCGGGCTGCGAACGAGCGAGCCCGCCGCACGTTTCGCTTCTTTTGGCGAGAACTTTCCTGGGAACAGCGACGCATCATCCCCGGGCTCGACCTCGCGTGCGTGAAAGTGCCTTTCGAAGATCCTCCGGAGCTACGATCGGCCGAGAACAACGAAGGTGTCGAACAGATGTGGCTCGGCGACGTTGATTTTGATGGGCGAAGCGTCTCGGGAACGCTGCTGAATTCCCCCAATTGGCTAAAGTCAATTTCCGAAGGCGACGAAGCAAAGTTCCCGGGAAAGGCACTGTCGGATTGGATGTACGTCATCAACGGTCGCGTTTACGGCGCGTTCACCGTCCAGGTACTTCGTGCCAAAATGAGTGCCAAAGAACGCCAACAACATGACAACGCTTGGGGGTTTGATTTTGGTGACCCCGAAAGCATCCATGTCGTGCCGCCCGAATGGTTTACAGACAAAAGCGACGAACAACCGTCTTCGTCCGAGACAGCCAAGGGTGGATTCTTTGGCAAACTTCTAGGGCGATCAGCCAAAAAGCCCCCGTCACCTGTACCGCCGGCGGACCCGCAGTTAGTTGCGTCGATGGAACACCCCATGGCGGCAAACATGGCTGATTCGCTCACCGAATATCTTCAGCAGAATCCCGAACAGGTTCACACGAAGGACGATCGCGGATGGACAATGCTGCACCAGCAAGCGTTGGCCGGAACCGCGATCGGCGTTGCCATCCTGTTAAAGCACGGTGCCGATCCCAATGCGGTCACCGCGAATGGCGTCACTGCGATACAGCTCGCGAAATCTCTGGGCTGGAAAAAGGTTGTCGATGTGTTGGCAAAACACGGGGCAACTTGATCGCCCCCTTTGTCGTCTGAGCGGCAACCTATCAACGGTCGGTAGAGGGAAACGGTTGGTAGAGGAAAACGCTCGAGAAGATATCAGCTGGGATTCGCGAGTACCCAAATCTGCACTAGTTCTGCGACCGATTGAACGTCCAACTTTTTCAAGATTGTGGAACGTCGCTTTTCGATCGTTCGCAACCCCGAGTCCAACCGTGACGCAATTACCTTGTTTGCCAAGCCTTCGACGAGCAACTTGGCAACGTCCATCTCTTTTTCGTCTAAGGTCGCAACCAAACGCTTCGCCTCATTAACCTGTTGGTCCTTTTCCAGGTTTTCCTGCTCGAGCTGGACCGCCTCTTCAATCCCTTTCCGCAACTCGGCCTGCCCACATGGCTTTTCGATCAAGGTGATCGCGCCTCCGCGAATTGCCCGCACTGTTGACGGGACGTCGGCAAAGCCAGTCACCATCACGATTGGGATTGTGATTTGCATATCACGCAACCGTTCGATCAATTCGACACCATTCATACCTGGCATCTTTTTGTCGGTGACCATGCAAGCAGGACGTTTGCCGTTGTACCGGGAAATAAAATCTTCGGCTGACTCGTACGATTCCACAGCCAAATTCATTGACCGGACAAGCTCCACCACAACTTGGCGGGATTCCTTGTCATCATCAACAACGTGAATGGTGGGGAGGTGCATCAAAATCAATTCATCGAAAGCGTTGAGTTATGAATGTCGAAAGCAAGCGTTGGAGAGGACAATGACGCTGCTAGCAACAATAGAACATATTTCACTGGACAAGATCGCGTCAAACTTGACAACCCGCCGCATTTTTTAATGCAAAAACTTGTAACATATCGTTCCCCCCTTTTCTCGTTGCCGGATCTTTTTCCAGCCCTCGCCCATCGACTCGGAAGCGAATCTTGGCAGCTGAGAAACCATACTTCACGCCGGCGAATTCCCACGTCGCAAAGCAACCAACCAATGGGGTCGACTACGGGCAAGCTCGAAACATCACGAGCCACACCCCCACAGAGGGGCCGCATTTATCCACTACGCCCCATTTTATTCGCTAAGCTCCCGAATTTTACTCACCGCCGCTAAACGCGTTCGATGGAAAAATAACACTCGATACGTTCCGCCGATAGGAATCCGATCGAGACATTCGATGGCAATGGATTGAGCATTTTTGCGTTTGGAACCGGTCAACACAATCACCGATGCGATACATCACGAACCAGTTCCGTCATCCGTTTCCATTTTACAAGGCCGCTTGGCTTAGAGCCAGTGAAGCCCGATCGAGCGTTTTAGGCACTTGACGTCGTTCACACAGAGGATGCGGTTCCGCCAAGAGGACACGGTCGCCCGTATTTTGGCGAGGCCACGGATGGTCCCAGCATGTTTTGCCCAGCATGTTTTGCGACCGAGATACGGGCGATTCTTAGAGAGTCGCCGAAACGCTGACTTGGCGAATCGGTGAAAACGGCCGCAAAAACCGGCCGCAATTTAGCTTATTCAAACACGCAGTCAGGTTGCCCCAACCTGACTGAACGTGTTTGAACAAGCTTCCGATGCGAAATTCAATCCACACATTTCGACTCGCTCACTACAGCTGGCGAACAACGTTGGGTTGCCCCCCCAACATGGACCATTCTGTTATGAACCGGGTGAAAAGTGGGATTGATGCCCCATTCGCAACGGTCAGCGATGATTTGGATAAGACATCGCCTTGCACACTAAGAGTATCGGATAATTTTGTCTTCAATGCACCAATTCATTGCGATGTTTGCGGCAATCCGCAATGCATCCCATTCCGTATGGCTTCGTCAGGTTCATCAAGTAGATTGCGGGGAGCGATCGAAAGCCACTCTCGAGCTGCTGGCGTCCCCGCCATCGCCCTACCCGCGAGCAATTCGACAAAAGTACGATCCAACCGCCCCCCCCTTGCGATCAGGCGACCGAATGATCGCATAGGATTCGTGAATGCGACATCGACCATGCAAAGGAGAAATCGAACTCCTACAATGCAAGCAGCTAAGGAGCCAGCAACCGTGTCCACGCCACCGTCAAATGCAACCCAGGTTGTATCGAAATTCTTATACCAGCATCACTTTGAGCAGTCCGAAGCTGCGATCATCGTGTTGCGACTGCAGCCCACGGTGACCCTGATCGCCGCCAACGATCGTGCACGCGGCACCTTCGGGCTGCCCAAAGATTGGTCCGCAGATCGGCCCGACAATTACCAAAATGCGAGCATTGCGGAACAGATCCTTGCAACGACCGAGATCGTCGACGACGCCCGAGCACGGTCGCATCATCATCGCTGCAAGCTTGGACTGGTCCAGTGGACTCCTTTCGCAGAAGACGATGCATCGTACGCAGTGCTGACGATTCTCTCCGCCAGCGAGTCGTCGGTGACGAAGGCTACCGCAGACAACGAGATCACCGATTTGCAACCGGATACGGTCCCCAACCCGGAATCAATGAACGCGATGGCGGTTGCCCATTGGCTGAAAACATTCATTCATCAAGTCAGCCAACCGCTGCACGTGAACCAAAACACCGCAGACATCCTGCAAATCGAAGCCGAGCAAAACAAGATCGATTCGCAGTCCATTCAACCTCGATTGGAACGAATGCAGTTCGCGGGAAATCTACTCCGCGAATGCCTGTCGGATCTACGTAAACAGATCCAGTTGATGTCGTTTGAATTTTCGCATGTCGACATCCAAGAAACATTGCAATGCGTTGCAACTGAATTCCAACGCAAACATGCGGCGCCGCTGCAGTTGCAACTTTCGTCGCTGGGCCCAAAGCGTTTCATTCATGGCAACGCGACACTGTTAAAGGAAGCCCTCTCCAGCAGCCTTGATCTATTGTGGGGCAAGCGTCGGGAAGAGCCTATTCATCCGGACCGCGACGACGCGCCGGATTCCTGCTTGTCACTGAGTGCCTTCGATGAAGACGGACACATTCAAATCCAGATCACAGTAAATTCGGAATCCGAAAATTCGATCAAGTTTGTCGATTATCCGCTCATGAAACAAACGCACATGAAGCTGATGCCAGCTGCGACCTGGGGCGTGTGCGAGTCGATCATTCAAGCACACTACGGCGAACTTCGCCACGAGGAAAACGAAGAATCAGAGCAGATTCAAATTCGTTTGCCGGAATCGTGTGATCGGACACAACAGCCCAACATCAACGTGGCTCTGCATCGCGCATGGTCGCAACCCGGCGACGCAACATAGACGCAACGGTTCACGAACATCCGTGAACACAGTTTAATGTCAATGTTTTCTGAAGTTCCGTTCTGGGACAGGCATCACGGTGCGATTGACTCGATTGACGAGTCTCCGCAAAAACTTTTTGTACGCATTTGATCACACGTTTCGTATCGGCAATCGCTGCGGGCCTCTTTTCCCGACGACTCGTTAACAGGTCGTCCGCTTCGCTGGCAAATGCAAAAGAACGCGTGGCCGCAATCGCTTTCGGATCTTCGCGCCGTCGGTCTAACGAGCGACGACTGGCAAATCATGCCGGGTGTCGAATTCGGTTATCAACCCTCGGCACTTCTGCCGCAAAGCAAAGCCGACAGCGAAGTGGTTTTGTGGACTGCTGAACTGGACAGCGGGCCTATCGACGAAGCAATTCAGCGTTTTGCTGCTGGCGTCGAATCGTCGCGGCCTCCCACGGATGCCTATTCGACGAAATTTGACATGCAGCGAATCACGCTGATTCGCGATTTGTCTCAATAACCACCGACCTGGCACTACACGCCGAGTGCCGCACCTGAATCGAGACTCGGTGCTTCGGTGGGACTACGGTCGGTAGCTTCGTCAAGCTCAGGCACGGGAACCAATTCGGCATCCGTTTCCGAGTCTTCAAGTGGCGCTGCTTCGGTTGGCACTGCTTCGGTCGGCACTGCGGAGCCGCTTCCCGAATTCAGCTCGATCTGCGGCGAAACGGCGGTACCGTCGAGCGGGCCAACCGATACGACGGTCGATCCATCGGGAAGTACCATTCCAGGACGAAGGTCCGACGATGATGGATCAACACGACCTACCGAATAGGGCGGCTCGGCAATGGGTTGATGCTGGAATTCGCTGCTGTAACCGGGCACCCCATATTGAGGTTCAATCGCACTTTCGTACGGGTAGACGGACCCGCCATAGGCAGGCGCAGTGTCGTAGCTGAAACCGGGGTAGGCCGAGCCATAGTAAGTCGAACCGCGATAGATCGGCGAGTAACCGGTTGCCGGATAGCGATAGGAATCGCCGAGGCCACCATAACCGAGGCTGCCATAGCCAAATCCGCTGTATCCGTAAGGGTAACCACCCCCGATTGAAATGCTAAAGCCGCTCCCGGAATAAAGGTTACCGCCATAAAAGCCACTGCCAAAACCATAGCCGCCGAAGTGGCCGTGATCATGATGGTGATGATGATGATGCCCACCGCCGTGATGTCCACCGCCATGGTGCCCACCGCCGTGATGTCCACCGCCATGATGCTGAGCCATCAATGAGGATTGTCCCAAGACCAATCCTGAAACAGCGATCCCCAAAACAACGCGACGCATATTAGAAAACAACATCAATTCCGGCTCCCGCGCGAGTCATCGCGACACAAACGAAGGCACGCTGACGAGATCGCTCGTAGGCGACACAGCGAGTTTAGAGACACATCCCTAAAACCATTCCAATCGCCGTCAACGGTGCGCAATTCAACCACTTCTATCCTAGAACATGGCTAAGGATTGGCAAATGAATTAAGCAATTTCTACGTCAGCAAATGACGGCATTGCATTCTGTAGCGAGGCTGGCCAGAGCGTGGATGGTTGCCGGTTGGATGGCGACGAAACCGTGGCTAGTGCCAAAACGAGGGCGCTGTGAAGCATTTTCTCTTAAAGGGTTTGTGCTAATTTAGCGTAGCGGAAGTCGTCAAGACTTTCGTTCCATGATGCATGCCCCCGAAACTCTTGGCGAGTTTCGCTACCCTAGTCGCGGGCAGCTTTGTAGACGCTTGCGGAATGCACGTAGTGCTTGGCGGTTTCAATCAACCGTTTCCGCTGCTCTTCGCTGACGTCAGCGATTACTCTTGCCGGAACCCCCACCGCCAATTTACCGGCGGGGATCACGGTGCCCTCGGTCACGACAGCCCCTGCACCGATGATTGCACCCGCGCCGATCTTGGCACGACTGAGCACGACGGCGCGAATACCAATTAACGCACCGTCTTCGACCACCGCACCATGCACCACCGCCGAATGTCCCACCGTCACATCGTCACCGATGACGCACGGCGAACCATGGTCCGTGTGTAACAGCGACAAGTCCTGAATATTGGTTCGATCACCAATCTTGACGAACTCGGTGTCACCGCGAACCACCGATCCGAACCAAACGCTCGAGGATTCTCCGATCGTGACATCGCCATAAATCGTGACGTTGTCCGCGACAAACGCCGACGCGTCGATCTGATCAGGGCGAAATACGGGATCGATTCGGCGGTCTGACATCGCGTCGCTGCTTACTTTAAAAATTCGCGTTCAACAAACTTAGTATCGTGGCGACCTTCGAGAAACTCGGGGTGTTGCAAGACTTTGTCGTGGAACGACGCCGTCGTGCAGATGCCTTCGACCTGCATTTCCCGCAATGCTCGTCGCATCGTTGCAATTGCCTCGGCACGTGTGGGTCGATGGACGATCAATTTCCCGATCATCGAATCGTAGTAAGGCGGCACCGTATAGCCGGCATAGACATGCGAATCAAACCGCACTCCCAAACCGCCTGGGACGAACATTTTGTCGATGCGTCCCGGGTTAGGCTGGAAATTTTTATCAGGATCTTCGGCATTGATTCGACATTCAATCGCGGCGCCTTCGCACTTCACATCCTCTTGCGAGAATGACAGTTTTTCGCCTGCCGCGACACGAATCTGCTCTTTGATCAAATCGATCCCGGTGATCATTTCGGTGACGGGATGTTCGACTTGAATTCGAGCGTTGACTTCGATGAAGTAGAAATTGTTATCGGCGTCGACAATGAATTCGACCGTGGCCGCATTGGTATAGTCGGCTCCGCGGATCATTCGCACCGCTGCTTCACAAATTTCGATTCGTCGATCTTCCGGAAGACTCGGGCTAGGCGCTTCTTCGATCAACTTTTGATGACGCCGCTGGACGCTGCAATCACGTTCGAACAAGTGGCAGACGTTGCCGTGCGAATCGGCGATCACTTGGACTTCGACGTGACGAGGCGACCCGACGTAGCGTTCCAGATAAACGCCACCGTTACCGAACGCCGCTTCGGCTTCGGTACGTGCCTGAGAAACCGCCGTGGCCAACGACTTTTCATCCTCGGCGACCCGCATCCCTTTACCACCGCCGCCGGCAGTCGCTTTGATCAAAACAGGGAAGCCAATTTTTTTGGCGACTTCGATCGCTTCGGCGTTATCGTTGATCAACCCATCGCTGCCGGGGACAACCGGAACGTTGTTGGCGATCGCCATTGCGCGAGCGGTATTTTTATCGCCCAACTTTTCCATCGCTTGCGGGCTCGGACCGATGAATTCGAATCCGCTCGAGCGACACACTTCGTTGAAATGAGCGTTCTCGGCTAGGAATCCATAACCGGGGTGAATCGCATCGACTCCGGCCACTTCGGCTGCGGCGATAATTTGGTCGATTTTCAAATAGCTGTCGCTACTGCGTGGTTTACCAACGCAATACGCTTCATCCGCCAATTTGACGTGCATCGAATCGGCATCGGCTTGGCTATACACCGCCACCGAACCGATCCCCATTTCACGACAGGCGCGGATCACGCGCAGAGCAATCTCGCCACGATTGGCAATCAGGATCTTTTTAATCACAGAGTTGTCTATGTTTTAAGCGTTCGGATCGATACGGAACATCGGCTTGCCGAAGTCCACCGGTTGCTGGTCGCCGACCAAGATTTCGACAACGGTTCCACTGCATTCCGCAGGGATTTCGTTGAAGACCTTCATGGCTTCGACAATACACACGATCGTGTCTTCGGTAACGCGTTGACCGACTTTGACAAACGGCTCGGATTCGGGATTGGCACGCGAATAAAACGTGCCGATCATCGGAGCATCGATCGTGATGGTGTTCGCATTGGCTGCGGGCGTTGCCGCCGCCGCTGCTGCGGGTGCTGCTGCAGCGGCAGGTGCCGGTGCAGCGGCCGCCGGCATGTACACCGGAGCGGCTGAACCACGATTGAGTTTGATTTTCTCATCGCCTTGCTGGAGATCCACCTCCGACAATTCGTGTTCTTCCATCAACTCTACAATCATGCGAAGCCGGTCGATATCGAAAATATCGGAACTTTGCTTTCCGCCTTTACTCATACTTGACTCACCGTCAGAAAGATTGACGTACATGTTAATTTTGGGATGCGGAAGTTTTACAGCACCAACCGACAATCATCGAGACCCTTAGGTAGGGTAGTGAGCACTTCGCAACCAGTTTCCGTCACCAGTACATCATCTTCGATGCGAATGCCAAATTCGTTACCGATATACACTCCAGGCTCAACGGTGACAATCATACCCGCAGTGAGTACATCTTCACAATTCGACGACATCCGTGGAGATTCGTGGATTTGCAGCCCAATTCCGTGCCCCAAACCGTGGTTAAACTTGTCTCCCAGCCCCGCTTTGGCGATCACACCGCGAGCGATTTTATCGATTTCCTTGCCCTCGACTCCAGGTTTAATCGCTTCAATCGCTGCCAATTGGGCGGCCAACACGACCTCGTATGCCCGCTCAAACTCGCTGGAAACGTTGCCAATGGACAAGGTCCGCGTAATATCGCTGGCGTAACCACGGTATTTCGCCCCCCAATCGATCAACACGACGCCGCAGCTAGGCATAAAAATTTCGGCGGGATGGTAATGAGGCAAGGCGGCCGCGGCATCAAACCCGACAATCGGCTTAAAACTTGCCGATTCGGCGCCCAAAAATCTCATTTTCGCTTCCAATTCGTGAGCAATCGCCCGCTCGGTCCATTTTGGGGACAACATCGGCAGCAGCGCCTGGAAACTACGCTGGGCGATCGAGACGGCCCCGCGAGTGGTTGCAATCTCGCCGTCGTCTTTGACCATTCGCTGACGCTCGACCACCCCGGTGGTCTCGATCCAAGAAATATCAGGACACTTCTCACTCATTTTGCGATAATCGCTTAGCGAGACGACGGCCGACTCGATCCCCACTCGGCTGTACCCTGAATCGCCAAGCACCTGCTTGACCAAATCCATCATCAATTGACTCGGCGGGCGAATCGCAGCCGAAATGGATGGACATTCGCTCGCCAATTGGATCTCGTAGCGTCCATCGCTGAGCATCGTCGCTTGATCGGGCCCCACCAACAGATAGGAGCTGTCACCGGTAAAGCCGGTCAAATATCGAACATTAATTTCGTCGGTCACCAACATCGCATCGATTTCTAGCGAATCCAGCGATTGGCGAAGGGCGTCGAGTCGTTCAGTCATGATTCAATCGTGGTGTGCGTGGGCTTTGGGATCGTAATCGTGATGTTTTTGATTCACATGAACATGAATCTGAGGATAGTTTGTGTACAGCCATCGCCATCCCGACTCGGTCACCAACGAATTGTCCAAATACAAGGACTCGAGGTAGGGCAGCGATGCCAGTGATTTCAGTCCGTCATTGGTAACCGGGATGTCGATCAAATGAACGCCGCGCAACGATCGGATCGCCGCGATCTCGCGAGTCACTTCGTTACCGAGTTTCGGAGACGCGATTCGCAGTTGTCGCAACTCGGGAATCGCCTTTAACAACTGAACTCCCTTTGCCGTACACTGCGAATGAGGCAAGTTGACGTACCACAGCGAACTGCACTTCGCGAGTGTCGCCATGCCCGCGTCGGTGATTGGCGAATACCGCAACCGGACCAACTGCAGATTCGGCAACGTCGGCAGATGAACGATTCCCTCGTCAGTGATCCGTCCTTGATCGACGATCACGGTTTCAAGTTTTTCAAGATCCTTGATCTGCAACAGCATCGAATCGGTGATTTCAAAATCGTCGACCTGCAACGTCGTCTCTTTGTCGTTAGCAAGCCGCTCTCGAATCTGATCAAATTTTTCTTGCGGCGATGGCTCGACCGCCTCCGACTGCACCTTGGTCTCCGTCGATTCGATCCAGCGGTACCCCGAATAGGCAATCACCGCAACAAGGATCGATGCACCAATCAAAAATCCTTTGCTGCGAAACCGGGAAACCCTCGCTGCATCCACGGAACCAGGATTCGCGACGTCGCCCGAAGTGTCGTCACCCGCAGCGGGTTCATCTTTTAAGTCTTTTGCCATGCCCACGATCTTAACGACGCGATCTCGGTTGGAGTAGGTCTATCGACATCGAGGTCTATCGCATCACGTGATGCGTGAAACCTCGAGTCCATATAACAGCGGCAATTCAACAGTGGCCAAATTAACAGTGGGGGAGCGACACGAAGGGGGAGCCTCGCTGAGGGTCAGCCCCACTGGCGTCAGTCCCGCCGGTGCCGTCCCGAAGGCGTCGTCCCGCCGGTGCCGTCCTGCCGGTATCAGGGAGGGGTAACGCTGGCGTGTAGCGTAGTTTGCGGTGACGCGATTTGCGAAAGATTCGAAGCACTCGCTGGCGGCTGGCTTTGCGGCCGCAGATGAATCCCTGGCACTTGTATCGTGGCATCGGGGTTTCGCCGAAGCAAAACCCCGATGCACAAAGAAGTTTCATCGCCGAGCGACTTAGCGAGACGATTGACCCAGTAACCGTCGCCCTAAGACATGTCCTAAAACATGGATGCTCAAACCATCCTAAGATGGCGTTTGAACGAATCCCGCAATACGTTCAACCACGATGAAACTTCTTGATATTCGTTTAGCCCCGCGGCTGCTTTTGCAACCGTGGGTGTGGGATTAACACCTAGCCGAAACAGCTGTCAACGGCGATTCGAGAATCAAGAAAACTTTTTCAGTTTCACACTCCGCTGGAAATCGTCTGGCCACTGTGACGCAAGTAGCGGAATTCTCGCAAATTCCGCTTTAAAACGTTCCCAGGCTGCAACAAGTCTGGGTGACTCATGCAGCCTGGGTCGACCTTGCGTTTTTGTTAGCGGAGGTCGCTTTGCACCGACAAGTCGCTCTCCAAAACCACTTCCGCGACCTGTACAGATGCTTCTGCGGCAGCGACCGCTCCGGCTCGCACCAACAACGCCTCTCCAACCGACTCGGGCACCGGCTGAACCGCAGGGGCTGGCTGGGCGGCAGGAGCTGGCTGGACCGCGGGGGTTGGCCAGATACCGGCAATCAACTCCACCGCTTGGCTGGCCACCTGGCTACTCGATGTGGCGACGGTATGGAATCGTGAACCAAGCAATCGGCCGAGCCGGCGAGCCGAACCGCGACGGAGTTGGCGTGTCATTTTGGGCGTGACCGCATCGACCTTCCAAACCAACTCGTCCAGCAAACAATCCGCCGAGGCTTTAATTACAACCGGGTCCGCATCCGCGTTGGCCACAGAATCACTTTCCACCACAGCCTCAACGACCGCTTCGACCTCGGCAACCGCTTCAACTTCGGCAACCGCTTCGACTTCCGCAACCGCTTCGACTTCGGCGTCCATTTCGACTTCGGTTTCGACATCGGCGGTGGACCACATGTCGGGCTTTTCGACGTGATTGTTGCGGTCCAAGATGCAGTAGGGCTTGTAGACGAGCGGATAGAAGTTCCAAACCTGGATATCCGCAGCCGCCAAATCATACGGCAGGTAGGCTTCTTCGATCGTCGCGATGATTGCCGAAGAACCGATGATCGCGTCCGCAGAAGCGGCGTCTGCCGCGATCGCATCAAGCTCCGCTTCGGCTTCAAATTCATCCGCATCGGCTACCACTTCAACTTCCGCTACCACTTCGACTTCCGCATCGGCCACCGCTTCGACATCCGCACTGGCCACTTCAACGTCCGCCGGCTCGGCTTCGTCCCGCACTTCCACATTGGCCACTTCGGCTTCCGCCTCTTCCACCTGGGCCAGCTCCACATCTGCTACTTCCGCATCGGCTACTTCCGCAGCTTTGACTTCCACTGGCTCATCTGCGGTGAAGTCGGCCGCCAATGATTCGCTGGCGGTGGGGGGTTCGTCGGCGAGTACTTCGGCTGCGGGAGCCTCGGCGGTTACCGGTTCGGCGGTTACCGGTTCGGAAGGAAGGGGTTCATCAACCGCAGAACCGATCGATGCTTCGCTCTTGGGAGGGGTGGTCGCCATGACATAGCTGCTACTGAGCAAGTCTTCGGCTTCGTGACCGGGAGCGTCAACATCGATCGGTTCTTCGTCAGCGAGTGATTTCAAATCGCTGCGTTCCTCATCGGCAGTCGCGAGATCGCCAACACAGTGATTGTCGGGGGTGTCCACAATCGGTGCTGGCAAGGTTCCTTCGTAATAAGAAACCTCTTCCGCTTCCGCCTCATTATCGCTAGACGCCACGGCGTCATGCGTGCTGCTACTCTCTTCCGCCATCTGCTGAAGCCGCGAGATTTCCTCGAGCGAGCTTTGAGCATAAGGGGCGACCATCGCAAACGGTTCGATCATCTGTTGGATCGACACTCCGCCACGACGACTGACGCTTTCCGCAACGGCAAACAACGCGTCCAGGACCGCACTCGACTCAGGTGCGTTCGCCTGATCCTTTCCGTTTGCCTCAACCTCTTCACAAGCTTCGGTTACAACCGAAATATCCTTGATTTCATTTACTTCTTGCAAAGTTGCGGAAAGCGTCGACATTCCCAGTGGCCCCGAATCGTGAGTCCCCCATCCGCACCACTGATCAAATCCATTCACCGTCGAATCAAGCGGTGCGACATCCGTCTTGGGATCAAAGTTGACGTCCACTGCATAGCTCGCACCGGAGCCTGCGACAGTGATACCGGCAATGAGACATGACAATAGGAAGCGGCGAACACGCTGAGTTAAACAAATTTTCATGGATAAATCCTCCTGATAAAATTCTGCATACCTCGCAATGTCTCCGACAAGGGACACGGCCGGGACTCTAAACAAAGAGCCAGCGAGGTACACAGAGTGCGTCGCTAGCGAGGGCGACTCTATGCGGATGGGTCTGGCGGGAAATAAAATTCCGAAGACGGTGGGGCTCACGATGAGCCAGTGGCAACCAAACCAGAGGTTGATAATCTTGCGGAACAATAAGCGTATCGGCGACTTTTCGGGCTACGGTTACTCTAGCGGCCACGAAAACGATAACGATGCCATGCGACCGTTCCGGTCGTAACGGCTGGGAAGAGCCAGGACCAGGTGGCGGATTTCCGCACAAGTTCCCCAGTCCAGCAAAGCCCGCATTTCCATGCGAAAACAGACCGCGTCACCTTCAACACGTCGCCTGGGCGTCACCAATATCGCTTTAGGTTCGCAACGCTGTACCATCGTCGCGATGGCCTAGACCCCAAACGGCCAAACTACCGCGATCGACGCAATCGCCAACGCGAACGGCCTTGGTCCTTTACATAGGCTTTGCGAAAGGCATCAAACGTGGTGTTGTGAAGCACTGCATCAGTGGCCTTGCGAACATCGGCTAACCGATCATGCAGCGGGCACTTTTCACCGACGCCACAGACGCCGCCGCCAAACGGGCAATGCGTCGAATGCTCCTCTCGCTCGAACAACGCAAAAACGTCATACAGTTTGACTTCGCGCGGGTGCATCGCAAAGGTGAACCCGCCTCCGGGCCCCCGCGTTCCCTCGATCAATCCTGCTTGCGCAAGCGTCGACAGAATCTTGCCCAAGAATGGACGCTGCAATCCTCGATCCTCGGCGATCTCGGTCGCGGAAAGTCGTGTTGTCCCACCATCATAGACCTCCGCCAACCGGCTAAGCGCAGCGATCGCTGTTTCTGTCGCTTTTCCGTACATGAGATCCACAAAATGAAATGGGGAGGCGACAGCCACAATCCATCGAGCTTAATGCGATACTGCGTCCGCTTCGGCCTCGGGATGATTCAATCGCCCTGTAAACACGTTGGCGATCAATCTTAACATGACAGTCAAAATCAACAATCCGAAGGCCCAAATCCCCGCAGTCACCTTCCACTCCACCAAGCTGGGTGTGTACTCCACCATCTCGTGTAGCGTCGAGGGAATGAACCCAGGAATGATCAGCCCCATCCCTTTCTCGATCCAGATCCCGACGATCACCAACAAACATGCGATGATTCGTATCGAACCTCGCTGCAGTGCCGCGGGACTAAAGAACAACACGGTGCCGATCAGATTCATGGCGATCGCGGTCCAGATCCAAGCGACCAAACCGTGATGACCATGCAATCCAAAGAACAGATACTTTGCCGACACACCGTGCGCCCCGCCGGTGTAAAACAGCGTAAAGATCTCGCTCGCCAACATTACTAAGTTGATCACCATGGCGACGCGAATGATTTGAATCAACGTTCGTGCGGGCCCAGGCGGCGCCGTATATCCGCTGGTGATCCGCAGGACTCGCATCACCAAAATGATGAACGCGGGGCCGCTGACAAATGCCGATGCCAGAAACCGTGGTGCCAATAACGCCGTGTTCCAAAATGGACGTCCCCCCAAACCGCAATACAGAAACGCGGTGACGGTATGAATACTGATCGCCCAAACGATCGACAGAAAAACAAACGGGATGTACCAGACCGGATTCGGTTTGCGGCCCAAATACCGCATGTAAAGCAAATAGCCGACGATGTGCAGGTTGATCACCAGGTAACCGTTCAACACGATCACATCCCACGTCAACATCGACATTGGCCAATTGAACCGACCGATTCCGGGGATCAAATGCCAAAATCGATCGGGACGCCCCAAATCCACCAGCACGCTGAGTGTACACATCACGATCGCGGCAACCGCAACCGCCTCGCCGACGATCACCACCTTGTGCATCTCTTCGTCATCGTACAAATAGGCGGGAATCACCATCATCACGCCCCCAGCAGCCAAGCCGACGCAAAAGGTGAAGTTGGCGATATACAGTCCCCAACTAACGTGATCCGTCATGTTGGTGGTGATCATTCCGGCCGAAACTTGGTTTGCCCAAGCGTTTGCGCCAACCAGTGCCACCGCAGTCAACGCCGTCATCCAGGCATAAAACCCAAGCGAGCCATCGGTTGCTAGAGAGAGCGAACGCCGCAAGAAGGCAGGATAGCTCAATATCGCGGAAGGTTTTTGCAGAGTGCTCATAGGAGATTCGTCAGTCACGGCGCGGCGGATGTTTTTTGCGTTCCCATGGGCGATCGCGATTGGGCCACTCAAAATCTACTTGTTGAAAAAGATTTACTTGTCAAAAAAGTAGAAGAAGGCTGGCTTCGTGCCTAATTCTTCTTTCAGCACATACACACGTTTGTTTTCGAGCAGCCAGCGAATGTTGGAATTGGGATCCAAGATATTGCCAAACACCCTCGCCCCCGTCGGACAAGCCTCCAAACACGCTGGCAGTCGTCCGCGGCGAGTCCGGTGCAAACAATAGGTACACTTTTCGACCACACCTTGAGGCCGGATGCGATTGCTGAGGTAACTTTGATCGGGGTTCACTTCCTCGGCTGGCACCTCGGGTTTCTTCCAATTGAAACGGCGGGCGTGGTACGGACAGGCAGCCTCACAATAGCGACAACCGATACACCAGTTGTAATCGACCACCACAATGCCATCCTCCTCCTTCCACGTGGCTTGGACAGGACACACGTCCACACAAGGCGGCTCGTCACACTGTTGACACTGAACCGGCAAATAAAACTTGCCGTCCGCAGGAACCGTATGCGTGTACGTCGTATTCCCCTGTTCCATGTCCATCGTGCCCTTGGGCATTTCAAGCACACGGATATAGGACTGGTTTGTGGCGCGGTCGTGATTGTTTTCTTTGTGGCACGCTTCGACGCACTTGCCGTTACCGTTACAAATACTCAGGTTGATCGCGTAGACAAACTTCGTACCTGGCACGGGGCGATCGTCGCCGATCGTCACGTCCGCACCATATTCCTCTTTCGTCTCTTCCTGTAGCCGCGCAAGCACCTCGCGTTTATCTTCATCGCTTAGCTCTTGATAGTGTTGCTGCATGAACTCTGCAGCCGTTGTTTCTTTGGCCGCATGACGCAGCGGCGAGATCGCACCGACAAACGCCGCAGCACCCAGCGTGGCAAAACCACCCTTGACCGCGGTTCGACGAGTCACAATCGGCAGCGACTTTTTCAATTGCGAATCACTCATACCGCCCACCTCTGGTTCAAAATTCGAATTGGATCATCGCAATCTTCAGTGAGCCGTGACGCGTAAGCGGCCGGGTCTCGCACGCTCCGACTCACCATGGGTGTAGCGAAAGTCGTCAAGACATTTGCGTCACAGCAGAATCTCCCGAAACTCTTGACGAGTTCCGCTACCCTCGCCTGCCCGTAGCGGAAGTCGTCAAGACTTTCGTCCACCCCACTCTTCCCGAAACTCTTCCCGAAACTCTTGACGAGTTCCGCTACGGAATCGTTCACGGCACTGGGATCTGCCTGGGAAACAGGCTTTTCAACAGCGGCGCCATGGGCATCGTCCGCCGGCGGACTCAGGAAACGATCGCGAGGCTTGAACGTTGGCTGCATCTTCGGGAACGCTGGCACGTGCGGATCGTGGCAATCGATACAGTTGTTTCGCGTCTGCGGACCACGCGTGAGGTCCCAATAGCCATTCATCCCGCCATGAGCCCCATGCTGATAATCGCGATACTGAGGGCCGTGACATTGAGCACACAATGTCATCACATCGACATACTGAACCTTCGTGCTATCGGCCAACCGCAGCGAATCGGCATCATCGGGATGGTGACACGAATAGCAGGTTGTCGATCCGTGCGAAAACGCCATGCCTTGATGGAATTGATCCAAGTCGGCTGGCGAACGGTTGGCAAAGTTCGGCTCGCGAACGCTGTGACATGTAGAACAGGCGATTGTCCCCGAGCGGCCTTGCGGGTCCACAACTCCTGAATCAATTCGAGGCGGTCCGTCCGGTCGCCGGATCGTTGCCACAAACAATCCGGCTGCATCCCTTGAACCAGCGACTGAATCAGCGACACCCTCAAGTGTGCTCTTTGGCACACCCGGCTGATTGTGTGCGGTGACGTCACTTAAATCCGACGCGAGTGTTTCTTGGGGACCAACACTGCTGGGCTCTGACGCTTCTCGGACGTTACGTCCTGCAACCCACAAAGCGACTGCGAGCCAGCCCATCAGCAACACAAAGACGGCTAATCGATAGATATTTCCTTGATACACGCAGTCCTCTCATTGCTTGCAAGAACGAGCCTGCGATCGAAGGCTAGTCATGAACGCTCGCGTCGACGCACTTAGGATCTTATCAATTCCCCAACGCCATTCAAGACAAGTTGGTCGTTTGTTATTGTTTATTTTGGACAAATTGGTATTTTATTCAGAGACGCGTCGCAGCTTCTCTTTTCGATTCCAATGATTAGGTGATCGTGACCATGCCCATCAGTGGACTTGTTGTAACTCTTTCAGACAACGACACCGAACGTGCCAATGCATTAAACTCGCTGCGTCGTGACCCGCGAATCGAGTTAGGGATAAGTGAACCGGAGCAGCGACACGCGATGCGAATCCCGATCGTCGTGGACACTCAATCCAACGACGAAGACAAGCAGGTTTGGCAATGGCTAAACGAACTCACCGGAGTCGTTTTTGTGGATGTGGCGTTGGTTGGCTTTGAGTCGGATTCGATCAACGATTCCTAACCCAGCGATACGGACAGGCAGCCTGCAGAACATCGCAGTGAATGCAGGCTGACAGCCTGCACGACGTCATTCCACGATTCCTCATCCTCCGCCACTTGCAGCAAAAAACCATCAGGACGAAACGATGAACAACGATCGCCGGGCATTTATGAAACAGGCGGCTATGGCAGCAGCAACCGCCGCAGCCACTCGATCGGGCAGTGCGTTTGCGTTGCCGGTGGTCGATCCGACGGAAACAGACGCTTCATCGTCAATTAATTGGAACAAGGCTCCGTGCCGTTTCTGTGGCACCGGTTGCCATGTGCAAGTCGGTGTGGAAGAGGGCCGCGTGGTCGCTGTGGCCGGCGACAAGCACGCTGATGTGAACAAGGGTCTGCTGTGCGTCAAAGGCTATCACGTCGGCGGCATCCTGTACGGCAAAGACCGTTTGACCAAGCCGCTATTGCGTGATGGCGATTCGTACAAACAGATCGATTGGGACGAAGCCATCGATATCGTTGCCAAACGGATCATGAAATCGCCCAAGACGTTTGCGTTTTACGGCTCGGGTCAATGGACGATCCCGGAAGGCTACGCCGCTCAAAAATTCATGAAAGGCGGTCTGTCGAACAATCATATCGATCCCAACGCTCGGCTTTGCATGGCGTCGGCGGTCACCGGTTTTCTGGCGACCTACGGCGTTGACGAACCGGCGGGATGTTATGCGGACTTGGACGAATGTGATGTCTTAATCACCTGGGGTAACAACCCTGCCGAAATGCACCCGGTGCTCTTTTCGCGAGTCATCGACCGGCGTTCCAAGGGCGAAAAGGTGCGATTGATCGACATCGGCACCCGCCGCACTCGAACCACCGACGCCGCGAACGACTTTCTGATGATGAAGCCGCACGGCGATGTCGCGATTGCACTGGGGATCATGCATCTGCTGATCAAAAACGGAACCTACGACAAAAAGTTCGTCGAGAACTTTGTCAACTTCCGTGCTCCGGAACCGGAAAACCCAACACTGCAAGGCGAAGCGATCTCGTTTGACGAGTACAAGAAACGAATCGCGAAGTACACGCCCGAACATGTCGCTGAATTGTCAGGATTATCGGTCGAGCAAATTCGAATGCTGGGCGATCTGTTCGGAAACCCCGAACTGAAAATCACCAGCCTGTGGTGCATGGGGATGAACCAGCACACGATGGGCACGGCGATCAACAGCTTGGTGCATGGCGTTCATTTCTTGAGCGGGCATTTTGGCAAACCCGGCGATTCGCCCACCAGTTTGACCGGGCAACCATCGGCCTGCGGCACCGTTCGCGAAGTCGGCACACTGGCACATGCATTGCCCGGCGGACGCGTCGTTGCCAATGACGAACATCGTGCCCAGTCCGAAGAGATCTGGAACATGCCGGCCGGCCGGATCGATGCGGTCCCCGGTTACCACACTGTGAAAATGTTCGATCAATTTACCAAGGCCACCGACGAAGGAGGCGACATCGATACGCTGTTCGTCCAGGTCACCAATCCTGGCCAAACGCTGCCTAACTTGAACTTGCTGTTCAATGACAAAGAAAACCTGAAGGACAAATTCCTGATTGTCTCGGACGTCTACCCGACGGCCACCACACGACTGGCCGACTTGATCTTGCCGGCGGCGATGTGGGTAGAAAAAAACGGCATGGTCGGCAATTCGGAACGACGAACGCAGCAATGGTTCAAAATGGTTGATCCGCCTGGCGAAGCACGCGACGATTGTTGGCAAACGATCGCAATCGCTCACCGCTTGTTCGAACTCGGCCACGAGGGAATGAAGGACAAAGACGGCAAATTCATCTTTGCGGTTTATGACGACGACGGCGAAGAGGTTCCGGTGTGGCAGTGGGAACACTACTACGACATCAATGTCGATAAGGCGTTGTTCGAAGAGTACCGCAAATTCACGGTGATGAAACACAAGAATCTGGCACCGTACGAAGAATACGTAAAAGCACGCGGGTTGCGTTGGCCGGTGGTCGAACAAGCCGACGGATCGTGGCGGGAAACCATGTTCCGTTTCGCTGGTTTTGATGATCCGTTTGTCGCCGAAGGAAAAGAGATCGACTTTTACCATTCGGTCACTCACGACGGTCGCGGCCAAGTTTGGTTCCATGATTACCAACCGCCGCCGGAGGTGCCCGACGACGAGTACCCGTTGTGGTTGTGCACCGGCCGTGTGCTGGAACATTGGCACTCAGGAACGATGACGCGGCGTGTGTCGCAACTGAACCGCGCGATGCCCACCGCCTATATCGAAGTTCACCCGGACGATGCATCGGCGCTGAACATTCGCCAAGGCGAAGTGGTCACGGTTGAATCTCGCCGCGGCAGCTGTGATTTGCCTGTCTGGATCAACGGTCGCGGACAACCACCCAAGGGATCGATTTTTGTTCCGTTTTTTGACGAATCGAAACTGATCAATAATGTCACGCTCGAAGCTCACGATCCGTTTTCGAAGCAGCCCGACTACAAGAAATGTGCCGTGCGAATTCGCAAACCGAACGCCGAGGTGGCCCAGCGATGAATAGCGAATCCAACTCGAAAAACCTAGCGACTCGTGGTTCAATCGCCTTGCTGGTCGCTGTCATCGGCGTTGCCGTGGTCGGCTACTTCGTCGGCATCAACGACGGGGTCCCGCAAGAAGATTTCGAGCAGCAAGCACCGTGGCTATCGTCGCAAGTCGAGGGAACCGAGCGACCCGCGGAACCTCCGTCCACGTCCACGATTGCCGCCGTCACTTACGCGGAAATGCGGCGTAGCGAGACGGGACCGACAAGTCAGTGGAAGCCGAAACTCGACCAGATCCCGCAGCCTCAATACGATTTGTTCGCCGTGATCAAACCGAGCGAAGAGGCTAAGCTGCAGTCGACGCTAACGCGTGCATCTCGCCGGGCTTTCAACGGAGCTCCGCCGATCATCCCGCACGTCGTCGAAGGCACAAACGACGCGGCTTGTTATGCGTGTCACGGCGAAGGCAAACGCATCGAGAACCGAGTCGCCAACCGGATGTCGCATGGATTTTTGGCAAACTGTGTCCAGTGCCATGCTCCGCCGCCGCCGAAACCGTTCACCGACTTTGACTCCGAGGTGCAAACCACGTTTGTCGGCCTGCCCGCACCGCTCAACGGCGAGCGTGCCTTTCCCGGTGCCCCGCCCACGATCCCGCATTCAACTTGGATGCGAGACCAGTGTTTGGCGTGTCACGGTGGCAACGTCGGTTGGGCAGGACTCGAATCGACGCACCCTTGGCGAACCAATTGTCTACAATGCCATGCTCCTTCGGCAACACTTGACCAATCGATCGTGCCCGAGCAAATCGGCTTCCTGCCGGAACCCAACGTAAAGTAAACGTGATGTCAGACCAACAACCGCCACGCGAGGGTCTTTCCCGCCGCGACCTGCTGCACGGTCGGTTGTTTGGTCATCGTGATCCCGAGCCCACTGCGGAACCACCGACGACGACACCGCCGCCCGAGCGACGCCATCCGCCGCTGGTGATGCGGTACCCACGGACAACGCGCGAAGTCGGTGCTGCGGATGCGGATCCGGAAAAGTCGATCGAGCCCAACACGGCGCGTCGCCGCACGATTCCTATCCTGCGGCCTCCCGGCGCGATCGACGAAGAGAGTTTTCTGAACGAATGCACGCGATGCAATCGCTGTATCGAAGTCTGTCCTCACGACGCGATCGTCCATGCTCCGCCGCGAATGCGCGAAGCAGCCGGCACGCCGATGATCGATCCCGACCATCAACCGTGCATGATGTGCAACGATTTCCCTTGCATCACCGCTTGCGAACCGGATGTGTTGACCACGCACGTACGCCCGATGATGGGAACCGCGATCGTAACCGAGCATTTGTGTCTGGCGCACCACGGAACAACCTGTACCGTGTGCAGCGAGCGGTGCCCCGTCGAGGGCGCCATCCAAGTCAGCGAGGGAAAACCCAAGGTCAAGGAATCCGCGTGCACGGGTTGTGGTGTCTGTCGCTATGTTTGCCCGGCGCCGGAAAACGCGATCCTGCTGATGCCCGCCTTCATCCGTCCGACTCCAAAAACAAGACAGCGAAACAAGCCAGTCAATGAATGAACCACACGACGCGCTCGATCCAAACGAGACCCCTGAAATACTCGAAGCTCACTGGGACCGCGAACAAGTGGTTCAGCTGTTTCACGACCTCAGCGAAGGTGCCAACGTACAACACGTGCAAGTGCGTGCTGCGTCCGATGGTCGCGCGGCCGATCAATCAGTCACGCTTCTCGAGGCCAAAGCTCTCTTTGAGCAAGGCGAAGCCCGGGCGATTCAAATTCGCTACGACTTTGACGAGCAGAATTGGTGCGACACGCTGATGGTCAAGCCCGACGAAGTCCATATCATCCGCACCCGAGTGTAACGTGACTGAATCGGCCAGCATTCAATGGGTCCGCCACCTTGCGGTGCAAACGTTGGTTGCGGCTGTGGCAATCCAGTGCCTGATGGTGAACTCAGCGTCGGCTCAATTGTCGTACGAGCGAGAACCGATCGAGTACTCAACAACCGCTTCGAACGATCCGGTCGCACGCCTGTTAACGCGGCTTTCCTCCGATAACGATTCACTTTCGAACGACAAAAAATACGGCTACCTCCCCGCGCTGCTTCGCGAACTGGACGTCCCGGTCAATTCCCAAACGCTGGTGTTTTCTAAAACCAGTCTGCAGCGGCACCTAATTTCTCCATCCAATGCCCGTGCGATCTACTTCAACGATGAAACCTATATCGCCTGGGTCCCCGGCGGCGAAGTCATCGAGATCGCGTCGACCGATCCAATGCTCGGCACTGTGTTCTACACCATCGCGGAAGGACCAACCAATACGACAGGCAAATTGGTTCGGCACAACGACCGCTGTTTATTCTGCCACGGATCAACCGACACGGGTCGCGTTCCCGGATTGATCATGCAATCGGTCTACACCAACGCCGATGGTGACCGCGTTTTTCCATCGCGTTCGATTCCCACCGACCCGCGTGGCACACTGTCGGGCCGCTGGGCAGGTTGGTACGTGACCGGCACCCACGGTTCGCAATCACATCTGGGCAACTTGATGTTGTCGTCGGGCGATGAAGTGCAGCCGGCAGAAACGCTTACCACAGGCAATATCACCGACCTCTCGCCTTGGCTCGACGTTTCAAAATACATGATTCCCGACAGCGACCTGATCGCCTTGATGGTGCTACAACACCAAGTCTCGATGCACAATCGGTTGACCGAGATTAATCACAAGACACGGCTACACCAAAGCGAAGTAAAAGCGATTCACAATGCGAATGACAATCCTCCCTCTCGCCCGACGGATGATCGTGAATCGGATGAAGACGCCTTTGTTTTCAGCCAGTTAGCCGAGCGACTCGTCGATGGATTGCTGATGGTCGACGAACCTTTGCTGAGCGACCAAATCAGCGGCACCAGTTCGTTTACCGAGAGTTTTCAAACGCGAGGCCCGGCGGATCCGCGAGGCCGTAGTTTGCGGCAATTCGATCTTCGCACTCGGTTATTCAAGTACCGATGCAGTTACTTGATCTACAGCGATTCGTTTGATGCGATTCCCGATCCTGTCCGAACACGTGCTCTTAAGCGACTAAGAACGATCCTGAGCCAAGATTCTCCCGAGCCGAAATATTCATCGATGTCCAAAGAGGAACGAACTTCGATCTTGCAAATCCTGGACGCCACCAAGCCCGAGTTCCGCCTGTAACCGCAAAGCGGACTTCGCGGTGATCGCCACGACGGATTACCAGGCTCCCTGCCCGGGAACCAGATGCCTCGCAGGCTCGCGGCTGCTGTCATCTACTTTGGTAACAGCACGGCGCGCACCGTCCGTTTGCGGCGAGTCACTCCCTTGAATTAGACCGGGCGGCTTGCGATGGGCCACTAAAACGTTGGTATAGACGTCGGATATTGGGTGCCGTTTTTCTTCCGGCATAAAGTGCAGTCACCTCTCCACCGACGAAGAAGACTGCTGGTTTCGTAGCAATCGAATAGGCCGGAGGCCGAAACATGACAATACCAGAGTTTTAGCAGGCACTGCTTGCGCCGCACCGCTACACACGCCACTCGCTTAATACCAAAGTAGATGGCGGGAGCCTGGGAACGAGTGCCCATTTCCCTACTGGTCACCGCTGCGATGAAAGAACACCGAATCAGGGATCGCCGACATCGCGACATCTCCGTATTGCCAGCGTAAGCTGAGCATTCGTCTACCGCGGCCTTGAAAATAGTCAAGCCGAAACGGCACAAGCCCCGCCTGTAAACGGATCACACACGACTCCTCAAGTGCCGGATGATCGCCATCGTTAACGATTCGATCGCGTCCGCCGATCATCAATCGGCTGCCGTCATCCGAAGCGAGATTGAACGTATAGACACCACTCGTGGGTACATTCAAAAAACCATCAAAGCGAATCGCAAAGTATTCGTCGCGTGGTTTGACCGCTTCGACATCCAGCCCCATCGCGACGCTCGATTTCGGCTCGGGAGCACGAAAAGCCATTTCCAAGGTGTTGTTGAATCTCCTTGGATCCAGCGGATAGGCGGTAACGGTCAAACCTGGCTCGGTCGCGTCGGCAATCTCCGCGTCCACCCCCGCGACCGGCACCGCTTCGGCTAACGTCAAACTCACTTGCATCCGCTGGTCACCGCGCACGACATCGAGCTGAATTGTCTCCCCCGCTTTCCTTCCCACTAGTGCCAGTGGCCATTGGTAGGCATGCCGTGTTTCGTTGCCATTGACGCTTACCACTTGGTCACCGAGTTGCAGTTTGGCATCGGCCGCAGGTCCAGAATCGTCAACCGAGGTCAAAGTGGGTGGATCCACAAGCGGATCAACGTCACATCCTGCAGTGATTCCATCGCGAGCTTCGATCGCCAGCACGCGCGGGATCAATTCGCGGATTCGGTCAGCTCCCATTGCCAACCCCAGCGACTCGGAATTCGAATGCAGTCGCAGTGCCATGCCGATTTGTGCACCTTCGGCGTTCACCAAGGGACCACCCGAGTTGCCTTGAAACAGCGGCGCCGAGGTTTGCACCATGCCGGACGTATAGACATCGTTTTGAAAGGAATAGCGATTCAGCCCACTGAGAATGCCTTCGCTGACCGTCAGTCCCACGCCATGCGGGTTCCCGATCGCGACGATCGGTTCGCCGAGCATCAAATCGTGGCTGCGGCCGATCGGCAAGGTTGGCAGCGGCTCGCCGGCGAGGATACGGATGATGGCCAGATCATAGGCTTCGAGTTCGGCGATCGGCTTGTAGCGAAATTGTCTCCCCTCGCTGTCCTGAACGATCCCCGCCGCAGCCCCCGTGATGACGTGCGACGCCGTCAACGCATACCCTGCCGCATCAATCGTGCTGGCGGAACCGGTCCGGCCTTGTTGTCGCCCGGAATCGTCCTTTCCCAAAAAAGCAAACACTGACGTCACGGCCGGAACCGCCTTTTGCAGCATGCGAACTTGCGGCGTAAAACGCGGGCTGTCCTCGGAAACCGTATTTTCAGTCAACGTCGCGCGAGGCTCATCCGCCATTAGCAAACGGAGCGATGGGCAGACCATCATCAATACGAGGATGAAAGTTATTGGAAACAGTCGGAACAAAGCAGATCCCTTTTTAATAAAGACGCGTTCATGAACGCAACTAACGATACCAGATAACAGGGCAGCCAAGTTCGGAGGCCGAGATAATCTATGCCGGTGGCGAATGCCAGCGGAAGCTGGGGTTGGGCACTAACAAAGCCCAGCGGGCGGCACACTTGCGGACATTCAATCGGCCTCTGGCCTGGTTTTCCTAGGGCTTTCGCCCCACTCTACCCACTGCCGCCACTCCGAGGTCAATCAACGCTAATTCGAAACTCACGTATGGGACGACATGCTGTTGCGGGCAACTAGGCCGGAGGCCGACATATCCTCTGCCGGTGGCGTGAGCCACCGGAAATAGGGCATGGGCACGAACAAAGCCCAGCGGGCGGCACACTTGCGGACATTCAATCGGCCTCTGGCCTCGCGTCGGCCGCTGACACCTAGACCGTTGGCTCACGCCAACGGCATTCACAGTTTCGGGCTCCGGCCTTGTTTTCATGGAGCTTTCGCGCCACGCTACCTACTGCCACCGCTCCGTAGTCAAACATCGCAACTTCGAAACTCGCGTATGGGACGACATGATGTTGCCGCCATTGTCGCTAGTTCACAATAAACAAACTGGCAATTTCACACCTTGGGACCATGACATCAGTGTGCACCAAGTCTCACTCAAGTCCACGTAATTGCGGTTGGTTCTCGTGCATTCCGGGGTCAATCGATGCTTACAGCCGTTACGTTGCGACTAGTGGAGGTTGATGGTTTCAGTTGTTGGCATCCGCAATTTCAACGACTCTACAATCGGCCATCGAACCTATCAACGTTCGATGGAATTCGTCGAGCCGCAAATTGGTTGTGTACACGCAAACAATCTATCGGACAGTAAAAAAGCCGGTTAAATCAGACACCTCTTAGTGAATACGACCACTACTTCCCTCCGCTACTATCTGCCGTGCGAGAAAAAGGAGCCTGGGAGCGAGCGTTTTTTACTGGCGATTGCCAAGAGGAGTCACAAATCATAATTTTTTTTACCTCACTGAAGAAAAAAACTTATACGCAGACTGAGCTCGCATGGATCCGAAACACTACTCACTGAAGCGTTCCGACCAATGGAAATGGGAAGGCAGGTACACTGCCGAAGAAGTTGTCTCGCGAATATCCGAAGATCAACTTGGTGATGACTGGCTTGTCGCCCCGTTTGCTTCCGAAGAACCGCCTGTAGATGCTCGAAAGTTCGCCAACGACCCGTCTATTTTCGTCGCACGTCGACGACGGCGTCAGCAGATTGAAGACCGTCACGCAGAGATATCTGCCAATGTCGCTACGCCATTATTACTGACCTGGGGTAAGCGCGGCCTTGGATTATTTTTTGCCTTTCTTTTGATCGGCCGGGTAACAGTGAGCCTGTTTTTCCCTCACTTGCGTGGCAGCGGCATGACACCCGCCGCCTGGTTTCTCTTGATACCTGCCTGGACTGTCGGGGGAGCAAGCCTGATTGCGACTGCGATCGGATTGCTGCAAAAGAAATCTAGAGTTTCAAAAGCCATCGCAGATTCATGCCATCCATAAAACACCTCCGATTCATCAGCATCGGTCCCCCTGTCGCTTTCTCGGCGAGAGCCCGCCGACTAAACACACAGCGACTCATGACTCATGACTCATGACTCATGACTTCTGACTTCTGACTTCTGACTTCTGACGCTCAGCGGATGGATTGTCGTGAGCACAAGCTAGTGGTGCTTACTTAAACGTTCCGTCAAAGTTGGTTGAATGTCAGACAAATCACTCAGGGCAACAGCGGTCTACCATACCTCAATTCGGTCACTGTTCCGGACTCACCCTCCACCTATTTTCCATCTGATGAAGGCAATCGCTCACACAAGAGATACTCCAGTGGAATCAAATGTGATCAGATTTCTTCAAATTACATCTTCGACACAGTAGCTGAATGTTTGCATCTAAGTTGCTGCCGCCCTTGGCGACCGGAATAATGTGATCAAATTCCAAGTAATCTCGAGCACCGCAGTCGGCACATTGCCCGCCGTATCGCTGCCATACCCGCTGGCGAACCTGACGTGGTATATGTCGTGATGTCGCTACGTCACTGGTACGTGTCGCTGTCTGGTTGGCAAGCTGAACCGCCTTGCGAAATATCAATAGGAGCCAAGGGTCACTATGATGCATCCGAAATGACCAAACAGGCTTGCCAGTTTGCTGAAAGTTGATCTGCTTGGCATCCCCCCACAAGCTAATGACATTCCTGAAGTTTACAGACTGAGCGTAGGTTGGACTCTGAAAGACAGCACGGTTATCTAGCAACAATAATGCTCCTCGATGGATATCCTGGACAGGACCTGATTTGAGAACCTTTGTAACGATCAAGTCCGCGTCTGCGTACGAATGAACAATTTCCCCGGCACGTATTTCAAAAGATTGCGGAACATCGAGCGTGGGCAACTGTCCTTGTGAAATGCTGCAGTACATTACAAATTCATTCATCTGACGACGAACATAATCACAAAAGGTGTCGTCTAGCCTCAACATAACCAGCAAGGATTCCACCTTTTCTCGTTCGTCATCGGTTAGGACGAAGTCAGCCTTCGCATCCGCAAGAACATGTTCGACAAACTGTTTCGCTGGACTTTGTATGAGCCGATTTAATTCGCTCTCAGAGAAACCAAATCGAATACTGGTTTTCACAAGCCTCTGCCATTCCTCGCGTGCGAGCTCACCACTCTCAGTTGCAGACAAAAAGATTGCTCGTAGAAACCCTTCTCCCTCTGACTCAAAAAACTGTTTTGCAATTGTGGGCGCCGTGGACCCGACGACCGACGAAATATGCTCCAAATGCCGGTACTCATCATCCGACAAAGTCCCGTCATCCATCGCGTGTGCCAGCGAAGTGCGGAACTGTTCCACTGCAAATTCTCGCTGCATCGCGACGGCATCTTGGTCAGATAGTTTCAACGCCCTTACGACCCACTGCACCGTTTCTTTCTCTTTTTCAGAAACGACTCCATCTTTCCAAATGTTGCGCAACAATTGCCTAAAAGCTAACCTCGCAGCATTCCGGACATCGGAATTGGTGACATCGAATCGCGCAATCTGTTCTTCAAGACTGAACTTCTGGCGTTGAGTCTTCAAACCACGGAAAAGCTCAGCAGCAAGTGCCTTCACCCTTTCCTCACGACCCGGGTCGTAGGCTTCAACGACAGTCTTTTGTATCCGTTTCAAAAAGCTCTTTACCATCTTCGATCTCGCGTGCTTTCGAAAGTGCTGATGCAACCAAGCCGGCAGGGACAGAGACGATCCCTAATCCGACAAGCAACACCAAGAATGTAAAGCACCGTCCCCCCACAGTCACCGGGTAAACGTCTCCGTAGCCAACCGTTGTTAGCGTCGCGGTGGCCCACCACAAACTGTGAAACACGGATGCAAATGCCTCGGGCTGAGCTTCATTTTCGAAATAGTAGATTCCAACCGCTGCTAAATACAACAATATCAAAGCAACTACAGCAAACAGAACAATTTCTTCACGAGCAATCAGCAAAGCTCGGTGAAAACGACGAACCGCTTGATTGTACCTGACCAGTTTCAGTATGCGAAAAAGCCGCAGGAATCGAAAAACACGTACTGAACGGAGATCGATTCCCAATGTTAAATAGAAGGGTAGGATCGCGATCAAGTCGATCACACCAAAGAAGCTAAATACAAACGCTATTTTTCTATCGGCCACCCATAAGCGAACGATGTATTCGAACGTAAACACAACAACGCAAAGCAACTCCAACGCACTCAAGAGCTTTTGGTACGAAGGAGATAAATGAGGTAGCGTTTCAATTGAGAAGGTAACTAGCGACAGTACAATTAACGCTTGAATTGAAAAATCGAATAGGCGTCCTAGCCGAGTGTCACTTTCCTCAACCGTCTCTTTCAAGGATCCGGCCATCAATCACGACTTCCTTTGCTTCGTCAACATAGAATTGCAATCAACTCTCGTGTGTTTTCTATCATGATAACGATGAGACTCTGGTCCATGTCGCCGCGTTGCGACACGCGTTCGCCATGAAACATCGCGTGACTGATTCGCGTTCATTCGCGGGCAAATTTTTGCAGAGTCAATTCGCGCCGTCTACCAGGCAGGAACCTCGATTGCTGCCGCCACTACCGAGGCTTTGAAATGCCGGATTCCCCATGTGTTCGCACTTTGCAGCAGCGAGTTTTTGAAGTGCCGGAGGCACGATCGCATTTAGCCTGGGGCGAAAGCCATCTTTCGCCTACACATCTCACAACGAAGGTTTTTCGACACTATCCCGATAGGGATTAAAGACATTAGCCGTAGGTAAGCGAGGCGCCACCTACGGAATCGAAAGTACAAATTCGATCTCGACCCTGGAAGGGTCGCAGCCCGATTGTCTGTGACCCTTTCAGGGTCAATTCCGAGGTTGGTTTAGTTTACCGGTGGTGTTCGCTTCGCTCGACCACCGGCTAATTGCTGAAACGCTTTCAGCGTAAACTGACGCGTGAATAACGCACTGAATCACGTTCCGGGGCTGTTAGTCTATCGTCGGCAGCGGATGGCGTGAAACTCGAAAGATTGATTTCGTTGGTTGACTCTTCTCACCGGCCGGCGAAGAATCGTTTCGGTTTGAACGGATTCCCCTTTTTGGAGACGATGAAGTATGTGGGCTCGATTGTTGTACGGCGCTGGACTTGCCTTGGTTGCTTCTCAGCTGTTTGCACAAGCTCTGATCTAAGATCACACGATCGCTGCCGCGGCTAGTGCGTAACGACCTCGTCTCCGAGTTTGCGTCTGAATTTGGGGGCAATGGAACTCGCGTGAGATTTTCGGATCGTTTGGTAAAAGCAACAAAAGCCTCGACAACTTCCGCTAGGACCAACCCACGTTTTTGCTGGGCAGCTCGAAGCCTGTATCTTCCAACAGTCGACGATCACGTCGATGGCGTGCGTAAGCAAAAAATGGCTTCATCGGCCAGAGCTGCTTCCACGCCATCAAATAGGCGCCAACGAACGTTGCTCTGTACTGCGGTTTATTGAGCTGAACGGGTGGACGATAGGGTGAATCTTTCATTGCCGCAGTGAATCCGTCATGAGCGCCGCCAATGTAACGCAGATACCCGCGTGTTTTGGCGTGTTCAAATTCCGCTGTCATCCCCGCTGAGATGTAGGCTGCGACGTCACCTTCAAATTGCTCGTCGAGTCGATTCACTGACCGGCGGCGGATCGCGTGGTGTCGCTTGAGTGCTTGATGAGCCGCGAACAAATCCTCGACATTCTGAATCCGAGGATGCTGGGTCGACAAATAGCTCGACGGAATCGGAAACGCTCCGAGTGTCTTCTGGTTACCGGTATTGATTTCGCTGTCGTCATCAAACCGTGTGCAGAACTCGGTAAAACTTTCTTGCAAATTCCATGCGCCATTTTGATCGGCATACACCACTGCGGAAACGGCCCCCGTCGCCTCGGCTCGATTCAGAAAAACCACGATCAAACTTTTGACGTTCGTCACTGCTTGCGGCAAAAAGAACGTCCCTTCGTTGGAAAAGCCCAATCGAGTGAGTGATTCATGGACCTCGAAAAAACGCTGACGGACGACTTCCGGTAGCGGCTCGTCCGCAGGGACGGGTTCAATCGTTGGGAACGCTTCGGTGCGAAACGTCGCGAGGATCAACAGCGGGATTCCAAACAAATAGAGCAGTGGAAGTCCCAATAAGATCAGCGTACCGGTGGTGGGAAGCGAGTCAATGATATCCATGTGCAGGCCCGAGTGGATGGAACGACTGTTTTAGCCAATGGGACGGTTGATGAGTTGAGAAGTAGTTTTCGGCGCCGTTGACGCTATTTTCGCGGAGCGAAAAGCGACGATGAAACCGGTTACCTCCGCCACTCGTCGATCAATGAGGCGACGAGTCCGGTCCAGCCGGTTTGGTGATTTGCACCTAAGCCTTCGCCGGTTTCGGCATTGAAATACTCGTGAAACAACAAGCAATCACGCCAATGAGGATCGTGTTGCATCGTTTCACGTTGACCATAAATCGCCCGCCGTCCATCCGCATCGCGAGTGAACAGCGAGATCAACCGATTGGCGTGCCCCTCGGCGACTTCGGACAACGTCATCGTTTCACGATCCGCATCCGGCTCTGCCGGAACCCGAATGCTCTCTCCGTAAACCTTCGAGAGTTTTCGCAGCGATTCGATCATCAAAAAACTGGTGGGAAACCAAATCGGTCCACGCCAGTTCGAGTTTCCTCCTTTTAACCAAGTGGTCGATTCGGCGGGATCGTACTTGACGGTTTGATCCCCGAACGAAAACGGATGCTCCTGGTGATGTTTGGACATACTTCTTAACCCGTAGGGGCTCAAAAATTCAGCGTCATCCCACAGCACCTCCACAATCCGGCGAAGCTGTTCTGCATCGACAAGTGACAACAAATGCACCTTCCCCTCTGCATTCTCGCTGGTCGACAGACAGGCCTCGGTCAAGTGACTGCGGTTTCGCATGAACCAATCCAGGTTTGCTTTGAACTCGGGAAATTCGGACGTCCAAACCTCTTCGAGCCGCTCGACGGCGTACAGCGGAATCAGGCTGACCAACGAACGCAACCGGAATCGATGATAGGAGCCATCGGGGTAACACAGCGCATCAAAAAACAAACCGTCTTCTTCGCTCCACAATTCGTAATCCCGGCCCCCCATGTTTTTCATCGCTGAACCGATGTAAACGTAGTGCTCGAAAAACTTGATCGCCAACCCGACGTAGGTCTTGTTCTCTTTAGCCAGTTCCAAAGCGATTCGCATCAAATTTAGACAATACATCCCCATCCACCCGGTTGCATCGGCTTGTTTCAGCGACGAACCATCGCTGGGCGGCGTGCTACGATCGAAGGTGGTGATGTTGTCCAAGCCGAGGAAGCCACCTTCAAAAACATTGTGGCCTTCCGCATCAACCTTGTTGACCCACCAAGTGAAATTCAGCAAGAGTTTGTGAAAACACTTCTCTAAAAATTCGCGATCCGCACGTCCACTTTGAATTCGATCCATGTTGTAGACACGCCAGATCGCCCAGGCGTGTACGGGAGGGTTGAGGTCACTGAACTCCCATTCGTAAGCGGGGATCTGCCCGTTGGGATGTTGAAATTGCTCAAATAACAGTAACCACAATTGCTCTTTCGCGAACTCGGGATCGACCAGTGCCAACGGGATGCACTGGAACGCCAAATCCCAGGCCGCGAACCATGGATATTCCCATTTGTCCGGCATCGACAAAATTCGCATCGAATTGAGATGTTTCCAATGTTCGTTGCGAATGGTATGGCGAGACGCTGGCGGCTTGGCTCGCGAATCGTCCCCTTCGAGCCATTTGTTGACATCGAAATAGTAGAACTGTTTCGACCAGATCATCCCGGCCAGAGCTTGACGTTGAACGAGTCGCTCATCCTCGCTCGCTTTGGGTGGGTGCAGTTCGTCGTAAAACACGTCGGTTTCCGACTTCCGCTGCTTGACCACCGCATCAACTCCTTGAATCGCATCGGAGATGGGACGATCGGTCAGTCGCAGACGGATCACCACCGATTCGCCCGCCGGCACGGTGACGTTTCCGTAATGCACACAGGCTTTTGTGCCCACTTCGTCAGGGTTCACACAGGCGTCGCCGTTGATCACGTATCGATGAAAAGCGTCTTTGACAAACGGGGTAGGATCGGGACATCCATACATCCGCTCGCGGTGCGTTTCATTGTTCGTAAACAACGGCTGACCGCCTGATTCGGCATACAGATACCGTTTGCCGAGTGCATAATCGGTCAGCAAGTTTGACATCGGCGTCGCAGTCGAGTCGTCGGCGATCAGACACGCTTGTCCGCTGGGGTCTTTTGCATTTCGAATCGAAGGCGTCGGGCCTGGGACATCACCCCAAGACCAAGTGTTGCGAAACCACAATTGTGGCAGCACGTGCAAGTGAGCCGGTTCACTGCCGCGGTTAAAGAGTTCCACGCGGACGCAAATGTCTTCGGGATCCGCCTTGGCGTACTCGACAAAAATGTCAAAGTATCGGTTATCGTCGAAGATACCGGTGTCCAGTAATTCAAATTCAGGCTGCTCGATCCCGCGACGCTGACTCTCTTCGATAAGTTGTTGATAGGGAAATTTAGCTTGCGGGTATTTATATAAATATTTCAGGTACGAGTGAGTCGGTGAGGCATCGAGGTAATAGTAGTACTCACGTACATCCTCGCCGTGATTATTTTGCTGGGGCACGACTCCGAACAAGCGTTCTTTGAGGATTTCGTCTTGTCCGTTCCAAAACGCCAAAGCGAAGACGAGCAATTGGTAGCGGTCACAGATCCCGGCCAGACCATCTTCGCCCCAGCGATAGGCTTTGGAGCGTGCCTGATCATGAGTCAAGAACCCCCAAGCGTCGCCGTTGCTGCTGTAGTCTTCGCGAACGGTTCCCCAAGCCCGTTCGCTGACATAGGGTCCCCAAGATCGCCAATTCTGTGTTTTTAAGCGATCTTCGTCCAATCGCTTTTGCTCCGCAGAGAGCGGAGATTTTTGTGAACGGGAATGACGATCACTCGATGTTGCTCGTGTCATAGAAGTCAGCCAAGATGAGAATCATATTGAACCACTTAAACGCTTCACGATCGCTTATTGTAGACGCTGCGTGCAAAGAGGGTTGCCCCTTTTCGGGCAACCTGGGATTTCGCAGAAAAATGTTCATTCCCTGAAGACGTCCGGCTAGAACCGGACGACCTCTTTGCCTCTGTAAGTGAACAGGGCCTTTAGCGTTTCCAGCACAATGTCGGTTTTGAGAAACCGCACGGCGCCGTCTGCCATCAACACGTGAAATCCACCTTGATGCGTATTGCCTAATTGAGGCAGCGGATTATTGATGTCGATCTCGACATCCGCCGGCTTGGTCCAAGGCACGGCAATCGATCGGTTGGTTTCCACCACCATGATCGTATTGGACAAGCCATCGAGCACCTCCGCAAACCTGCGTTCACCTTGCTTAGGGAAAAGCGTCTCGGAGCCGACGGGCAGTTGAAACACGGTGTAACCAGGCTGTGGGGGAACACTTGGGTCGACGTAAGTGTCAGGCATCAACGGAAGCAATTTCAAGTTGTGCTCACTGTCCCAGGGTTCATCCAAGTGAAACTGTTCGTAGAGGGCTTGCTGTTCGATAAACGGCAAAATTTTCACCCGCCAACTCAGCAGCGGTTTGCCTTCGGCATCACGAATCGCAGGGTCTGGCAGCGTTTTGAACGCGGAATGATGGTTGTGCATTGCCAGAGCAATTTGTTTCAATGAGTTGCTGGCGGTCATTCGTCGTGCGGCTTCGCGAGCGGCTTGGACGGCCGGCAACAAGAGTCCTACCAGGACACCGGTGCTGGCAAAATTGCTTTCCAGTTGAACATTCACCCGGTTGCCGGACTTGGTCGGCCGGATGGCATCGGTGAGCTTGGTCGCCGCACGCACTGCGTACTTGTACGTCGCTTTGTCCGTTTCCGTGCCTCGCATGCTACTTATCGCAACCATCTGTAGCGCAACATCACGTCCATAGTCGATTGACTCGTTCAAGATACGCTGCAACTCGGTTGCGGCGGCGTCGTCTTGGGCAATTGCCGACACGCTGACGCTGCCGCCCATCAGTTGATAGTCCAGGTTCACAATCAATGCATCGGTAAGTTCCGAGACCTGGGTCAACTCTCGAAGTTTTTCGGGGAGTCGCTCCGCATTTTGACGGAGCAATCCGCTAACGATCGGGCGAATCGGCTCTAACACCGCGACCGCGGTAACACCTTGCTGTCGCCCAAGGCCGGATACGAGTTTGGGTAATTCCCCCGTTTCGCCACGAGATTCCATCATCGGCTTAAGGTATCCCCCCATCGAAAGAATCCAGGTTCTCGCATCTTTGCGATGCAGCACCGTTCCGGGAGGACCATCGAGCGAGTACACCGAATATCCATCGATTTCCTGCGGTTCGGTCGATCGGAACAATTCTGGATTCAGATCGCCAATGTCATAGTCTTTGGACAAATCGATCACCGCACCAATCTGCGGTCCGCCAGGTCCGGGAAACCCAACAACGACTTTCACATTGGTAATGTGCAGCGGATCAATGCCAACGTTTTCTTTCAATTGGGCCTGCACGATTTCGATCGGAAACATTTCCATTTCTGGATCGCTCAAGATCTCGTTGAGCGGCAACAAGACGACCGCGATCGCGTCGTCTGGGATATACTGGCTCGACCGTGTCGCCCCCTCCTCCGCTCGGCTGAAGCTGGAAACAACACCACTGCTCAGTAATATGATCAGGGGCAAGAAGATGTGACTACGAAACATGACAAACTCCGAACGCAAAGAAGATGGGGACCCCAGCAAATATGAATCGATTTGCGGCGATGATTATGACACATCCTTCCGGGGGGATGTTGCAACGTTCTGTAAATATGAATGAAGTCCCAACAGATTGCCCGAGTGTGTTTTCCCCGCACCGGGCGTCTTGGGCAAAAACCGCACGGGGCCCAATAAGATGGCTGACTTAAAAAATCCAAAAGTAATCTGGGCAAAAGGAATCTTGTTCCTTTTTCTCGGTATACTCGCGTCGGCAATGTTGATCGCAAATGCGCCGACCTTGCAGGTGGTCGTCTTACTCGGCATTTCCATCTGGGCATTTTGTCGATGCTACTATTTTGCCTTTTATGTGATCGAGCATTATGTGGATCCTGAATTCAAGTTTGCCGGGCTGATCGCGTTCGCACGGTATGTGCTGCAGCGCAGGCGTGACTAGCAAGATTCAGTGACTGTGATCATCCAGTAACCGTGATCATCCAGTGACCATAATCATTCAGTGGCCGCGAAACCCGCAATTTCGTTTTCTCGATCCCCTCCGCAATCCCTCGAAACGACAAGAACATCAGCAACATGCGATTTTGTTTCCCGCAGCGTCTCACGCAAACTCTATACACTTTTTCGATCGCGACATTGCTACTCGGACTCAGCAGTGCAATGGGAATCGAGCCGTCGCGTCCCAATATCATCTTCATCATGGCGGACGACCTGGGCTACGGCGATCTCGGTTGCTATGGCCAGCAGCTGATCGAAACGCCGAACATCGACCGTTTGGCAACCGAAGGCATCCGTTTTACGCAAGCGTATGCCGGAGGCCCTGTTTGCACGCCGTCGCGATCGGTGTTGATGACCGGGCTACACAACGGACACACCGTTGCTCGCGACAACGTGCCCCACTACCCAACGTATCTCGAAGACGGCGACACAACGCTTGCCGAGGTGCTTGCGAGTGCTGGTTATCGCTGTGGCGGCGTCGGCAAGTGGTCACTCGGCGACGCTAATAGCGTCGGTCGGGCAACGAACCAAGGTTTTGACACCTGGTTTGGTTATCTGAACCAGGATCACGCGCACTACTATTTCCCCGAATACCTTGATGACGACGAAGGTCGGTTGGAATTGCCGGGCAACATGAAATCACACCATACGTACAGTCACACTCAGTTGACCGAACGTGCACTGCGATTCATCCGCGAGTCGCACGATCGAAAGCAGCCGTTTTTTCTTTATGCCGCCTACACGCTGCCACATTTCTCGTCTCCCAAGGAAGACGTTGACGGTTTGACGGTGCCCACAACCGCTCCCTATTCCGATCGCGACTGGGAACCGAAAGCAAAGAAGTACGCGGCGATGATCCATATGCTCGATCAAGACGTCGGACGCATCACCCACTTGGTCGATCAACGGGAAATGGCGAACGAAACGCTGATAATTTTCACGAGTGATAACGGCGGGCATCGCTCGGTTGCCGAGCGGTTTGACACCAACGGCCCGCTGCGGGGCTATAAACGTGACCTGACCGAAGGAGGCATCCGTGTGCCGTTGATCGCTCGTTGGCCTGGCCAAATCCCCGCGAACCTGACCAGTGACGAAGTGATTGCGTTTCAAGACATGCTGCCGACATTCGCCGAATTGGCCGGAGCCACGGTGCCCGCAAACCTAGACGGCATCTCCGTTGTCACCGCACTGAACGGAGGCCCGCTGCAATCGGATCGCGAGTCGCTGTATTGGGACTTTGGTCACTGCCGAAGTCGCTATCACCAAGCGGTCCGCTGGAAAGATTGGAAGGGCATCCGGTCGGAGATCCGTTTGGGAGTCGCGGGGCCAATCGAGCTGTATGATTTGCGTCATGATCTTGGCGAGGAACATAACGTCGCGGCGGATCACCCCGAAGTGGTTCAGCACATCGAACAGATCATGAACACCGCAGTGACGCCGAGTAAGAAATACCCGATCGGTGAAGTCTACAAGGGCCACGCGATCTGGCAAGCTCAGACGAACAAGTAGTGTCGTGGATCGACCGGTGATTTATCGTTCGGATCGCGGAGTGATCAGCGGCGATCCGTCAGTTTTACGCCGACTTCATCACAGAGATTCGCTCGGGTGTATGTCCCAGCCGCAACTGGCTCGACACCGCCTCTTGGTTCATCGCTTCGATCTGGTCGACGCCGGCCGCGGTGATTGACAATTGACCGCTCTCTTCGCGACCAATCCAGCCTTTTTCGCGAAAATACCAAAGGTGGAACGCAACCGTTTGCGGTGGATAGGGCACCATCGTCTCCAGCGTCCCTAGACCGATCCCGGGCTTTTTAAAATCCCGTCGTCGCTGGGCATACAGGACCGACAGAAGCTTGTAACGTTCGATGCAATCGTCGGTTGCCGCGTTAGCACCTTGGACCAACTCGGTTCGCATCTGGTTCTCTTGCTGATAGGCAAGATCATAGGCGGCGCGTTGCTGAGGGTCTCGCAACGTCTCGAACGCCGTTACCAGTTTTCTGAAATACTTCTCATCGCTGCTGCCAGCGAGATCCGGATGATGTTTTTTGGCCAGGAAGCGAAAGACGCGTTCAATCGTGGCCAAGCTTGCCTTTGGACTGACTTCTAATATTTCGTAGTAGTCAACAAATTCTTTAACCGCCATTTCCCCATGCCTTGATGTATACGTGAAGGACAGTCGCCCCCCGAGCAGGATGCCGGTACTGTGTACAGAAACGTAGCTTTGAATTCGCGGTTCAAGTTCGAAATCTCTTCACATTCGCGCCCCCACCGATTAGCTATTCCTGACGTAGCGGTTGTAGCGATTGATCCCACGCCCAGTCGGGTCATCGCACTGGGAATTCGGCCACGAGACGTCCGGAATGCGGAAAAGTGATGACTCGCAGCGAAACGGCGCCGTTCCACAGCAGCTCAGGACAGCACCAGATCAGGGCAGCTGCAATTTGTCATTGGCCGGACACGATCGCCCATGAAAGGCGTTTACCAAGAGGCAATCTCGAATCGACAAACACGCTAATAGCGACGCACACGGGCGATCAATGCGGTACCGATTGCGGTTAAAACCACGTTACCGATCCAGACGCCATAGGGAGGGATCGACGCGTCTTTGGCTTGTTCGAGCCCAAAGATAAAGAGCGGATAATAGACCAACAGGATTGGCAGGAAACAAATTCCAAACGTGGTCCAATAATCGCTCGTGCGAGCAATCATCGCCAGCGGAGCTCCGACGAAGACGAAGAAGAAACAAGTAAACCCTTCGGCCCATCGACGCCATGGTTCGACATGCAACCGGGTCAAGCGTTTGCGACTGTGTTCAACTTGCGCTTCGATATGCCTGCCCATCCCGCCTGCGATCTCTTCGGGGCGTGAGGTCAAGATGGAAAAGCCGACGTGCGCGGCCAACTGACCTGCAGCCGCATGCGTCCTCGCGTCCTGTTGCAATCGTTCACTACGGATCACTGCTAATGACAACCAGCTGGGGGTTTGGTTCTCGGGAGCTTTGTCGACCATCGCCGCCGCTAACGGGATTTTGAATTCCGTCTGACCCGGCACGATGCCTTGTATCCCATTTCCCGATTCGACTTGGCTGTCAGTGACATGCAGGATCAAGTTGTAGGTTTCGCTATCAAGTTGAAGTCGCCCCTCGCGAGCGGACAACTTCATCGGCCCTTCGCTGCTGTGATTGTGAACCGTGACGGTGGGGTGGACCAACGTCTGGCCCTCGACATCACGCACATGGATCGAAAATCCGTGGTCCGAGGTATAGGAATGCTGGGCTCGCAAAACACGATAAGCAATGTCTTCGACCGACATCAGCACGACGCGATTGATCCCCGGTCGCCCCCAGGAGACCGCGAGGTCCGAGACACCGACCGCCACGGGGCTGAGCAGCGCGGCGAAGATCAACGCGGGCTGCAACAATCTCAGCGGCGAGATCCCGGAGGCCTTGACCGTGGAAACTTCGCCATCCGCCGCCATCCTGCCATAGACACAGCAAACCGAGAACAGTGCGGTCGCCGGAAAGGCGAACTGCAGCGAAATCGGCAAGATGTACGGCAACAATTGCACGATCGCCATGACGCCCAGTCCGCGGCGCAGCAGTTCCCGCCCGACACCGACCATCAAGATCATCAATGTCAATGCGATCAGCGACACTACGAAGATCTTTAAGATCTCGAACAGGATGTATCGCGTTAGTCGACTGGGAATGAGTGGAATCAAGCTTACCGGCAGCGAAATTTGCGTTGGATGACCATCGATCGGCCTTTTCGACTTGGACAATGCGTCGATTGCATGAAGACGATTGCAGTGTCGTTTAGCAAATCATCGGCGGTTGGCGGTAGACGGGATTTTTGAGAAAGCGGCACAGGAGGGGGGAAAACCACATCAGTCTTCGGGGGCGGCCTGAGTGAACCGCCCCAAATCTGTTAGCGAAGGGGCGATGGGGGGCCGCATTTGCTGGCATCCCGGTTGCCCACCGCTACCAAGTTTGGCTTGGGGGCGTCATGATGTGGCGAAGCGGCGAAGTGAATTCGTTTTGCCGTTTTGATAAACCAGTCCGCCAAACCGCATTTTATCCCAGAACAGATGGCTGCAACCTACAAAGACGCTGGCGTGGACCTCGATGTCTATGCCGAATCGATGCGGCGACTGCCCCGCTTGATGCATCGCACCTTTAGCCCTCGAGTGATCCCGAGTGACGGAGGCTTTGCCGGCCTCTTTCGTCTCGATTTTGCGGGCAAACTGTTTGCTCGCAATTACCAAGAACCAATTTTGGTCAGCGGCACGGACGGAGTCGGGACGAAGCTAAAAATTGCTCAGCAGACCGGTCGGCACAGCACGGTGGGGATCGATTTGGTCGCAATGTGCGTGAACGACCTCCTCTGCACGGGGGGGGAGCCGCTGTTTTTCCTCGATTATGTCGCGATGGGACGCGACGATCCGGCACGTTTAGAGCAAATCGTGCAAGGCATCAGCGACGGATGCGTCGAGGGCGATCTGGCGTTATTGGGGGGTGAAACCGCGATCATGCCCGATATGTACGCGACCGAGGACTACGATCTGGCCGGTTTCGCAGTCGGAGTCGTCGATCGCAAGAAATTGATCGACGGAAAACAGATCGCCGAGGGGGACGTCGTGCTCGGATTGGCGTCAACGGGACTACACAGCAACGGATTCAGCTTGGTTCGCAAAGTCATCAGCGATGCGGGACTCGATTGGGAAGCCACGCCCGACGAATTCGGCGGGCAATCGCTGGGCGATGTCTGCTTGAATCCCACTCGTATCTATACGCAAGCGATTCGCAGTATCCAATCGCATTACCGCGTGAAGCAGGTTCTGCACGGCTTGGCCCACATCACCGGCGGCGGAATTCAGGAGAATCTCGATCGAATTTTGCCCAAAAACGTCGATGCCGAGATCGATCCCACCAGCTGGCAGCCGCATCCGATTTTCCAGTGGCTGCAAAAAACGGGCAGCATTGAAACAGCGGAAATGCGGCGTATTTTCAATATGGGAATCGGCATGATCGCCGTGGTTAGCGATTTTTACGCCGGCAGCATCCAGTCGCAAATGGAAGAACTCGGGATCTCGTGCCAAACGATCGGCCAAATCGTAGGCGGCAGCGGCAAGGTCCAATATCGCGACGCATGATCGCGGTGCCTGGTGGTCGCGAGATTGAAGATCACCAGCACCCCAGCGGCTAATGCCCAACGCCAGCAACTTTGGCAATAGCCGGGCGGTTTTCGGAGCAGCGCGAGCGGCCTGGTAAAATTCGAACGCTTTACTCGCTGCAACCGGGCGGATTGCGCTGCACCGCTATCTGAAGTCGAAGACATTGCCCCACCGCCAGCACGCTGGCGGTTTCGAGCGGCAATCCGCGAGAAATCTGTTCTGTTGGCGCCCGCAATGCTTACCTGACCGGGTAAAATAGGCGAGGAAACCGACATTGCCCCAAATCGCGCGCTCTCCTAGGATCACATCACGACCCTAGCCAGACGTCTAAGGTGAAGACAGCGGTTCCCTATCGATCGCGTCTGCGCTGCGGTTTCTGCAGCGCAGCACCGTTTACGACGCTTTCGCAAGTCGAAACACGCCAAAGAAAACTTCCTCAGGAAACCACTATGGATTGCCGTTTTTCTACCGCCAACCGTACTCTGAGCGATCCCAACGCTTGGAGTGACCCTCCACTGAGCGACAACGCCTCGGACGCGTTTGCCCCGCAGAGCCCGAAACGCTCACGACCGTTATCCAAGTGGTCCCGGCCGTTACTTGCGATCCTTGTTGTCGCCTTAATTGCGGAAGTGTCTCCCGCACAAAACGAGCAAGCCACGATCGATCGACCGGCGGTAGAGCAGGCGATCGGCAATGCCACTAAGCCCAATTTGGGCCCCGCAAAACTGGCGACTCCCGGGCCGAAAGACCCGCTGGTGGCACGTTTGATCGCAACGCTAATGCCACGCAATCATGTTTCAAGCCAAAAATTAAACGACACAATTAGCCAACGCGCTTTGAATTTGTTCTTGAAGTCGTTGGACCCGATGAAGCTCTATTTCTTGCAGGGCGACATCGATCAATTCCAACGCAACGCGACCCGCATCGACGACATGGTGCAAGCGGGCGATTTGTCATTTGCCTATGAAGTCTTCGGCCGCTTCGTCCAACGTGTCGACGAACGCGTCTCGGTTGCATTGCAAATGCTGGATGGTGAATTCGACTTCACCATCGATGAACAAATCATCACCGACCCCGAGGCAACCGTTTACGCCAAAGATGCCAACGAAGCGAATGACCGTTGGCGACGTCAGATCAAATACGCACTGTTGGATTTGAAGGACGAAGGCAAAGAGGGTGCTGAAGCTCGCGATCTACTTCGCCGACGCTACCTTCGCTACGACCGACGTTGGCGAGATACCGACAGCGATGCGTTGCTGGAAATGTATCTAACCGCAGTCACGATGGCCTATGACCCGCACTCGACTTACATGTCGCCCGATTCGCTTGACGAATTTGACATGATCATGCGTCTGAGTCTTGATGGCATCGGAGCTCAATTGCGTGAAAAAGATGGCAACACAGTCGTTTCGCGTGTGATTCCCGGTGGAGCCGCTGCGAAGCATGGCAAGCTGAAAACGGATGACGTAATCGTGTCGGTCGGCCAAGACGAAGAGGGACCGATGGTCGATATCGTCGAGATGCCTTTGAATGACGTGGTGGGTTTGATCCGCGGTAAAGCAGGAACCATCGTCCGCTTGGGCGTCAAACCGGGCGGTGCGGGCGAAGTGGAAATTCACCGTATCGTTCGTGCTCGCATTGAACTGGACGAATCAGCCGCGCGTGGCAAGATCATCGAACACTCGATGCCCGATGCTCCCGGACAAACGAAAAAGATTGGCTACATCAACCTGCCTAGCTTCTACATGGACATGGAAGGCGCCAAGAATAACAAACGCGATTTCCGCAGCAGCACCCGCGACGTACTGCGAATTATCGAAGAATTCAAGTCACAGGGGATCGATGGCATCGTGCTGGACCTCAGCACCAACGGCGGCGGAAGTCTGACCGAAGCGATCAACTTGACCGGTTTGTTCATCGACCGCGGCCCTGTGGTGCAAGTCAAGAACGCCGATGGTTCGGTCCAGCAATACGACGACGATGATCGCGGCACCGCTTGGGATGGACCGCTGGTTGTTATGACCAGCAAGTTCAGTGCAAGTGCGAGCGAAATTTTTGCGGGTGCGATCAAAGATTACCGCCGCGGCATCGTGGTCGGTGACCCAACCAGCCATGGCAAGGGCACCGTGCAAACGCTGATGGATCTTGGCCAACAATTGTTCCGGAATAACCGAGCTAACTACGGCGCTTTGAAGGTCACGCTTCAACAGTTCTATCTGCCTGATGGCGAGAGCACTCAGTTGGCCGGAGTTGCTGCCGACATTGTCTTGCCCAGCATCACCGCGAAGATGGACGTGTCCGAAAGCGATTTGAAGTTCGCTCTGCCAAACGATCGCGTCAAACCCGCCAAGCACGAAAACTACAACATGGTGCCTGCGGATTTGATTGGCCAATTACGAAACGACTCGATGGGCCGGATCAGCCAAGAGAAAGAATTCACGGAACTACTGAAGCGAATCGAATTGTACGTGCAACAGAAAGAGCAAGCATCGATCTCGCTGAAAGAAGACGAGTTCATGGCTCGCCGAAAAGAACTGGATGCTCAGAAGGAAGAAGAAGAGAAAGAACTCGAGGCGGAAGTCGGAGCCCAAGAGGTCTATCGCGACTACTTCTATAACCGCGAGGTGCTGAACATCGCTCATCAATACATCGATGGGCTGAAGAAGCAAAACCTAGCGGTCGCTCGCTAATCGAGCCGCGACACGAATGAATAAGAAAGGCGGAGTGCAACACAAGCACTCCGCCTTTTTTTATGGTTCAGGGCAAAGACGAAAGTCTTGACGACTTCCGCTACGCTCATCCGGGTGTAGCGATACTCGTCAAGAGTTTCGGTTCCTCACCGCCGCTTCGCCCCGCAGACCGACGAAAGTCTTGACGACTTCCGCTACGGAAGCGGGGCACTCTCTCAAATCTTAACTGCGACACGGCATCAATCTGCCATCATCTCTTTTGCCACTTTGGTGATGGTTGTGATTTGCTCGGTGCTCAAATCACTTAGCATCGGCAACAACGGGCCCGTCTCGCAGATCCCTGCACCGGCAACGGCGTGATGTAGAACACGAATGGGGTTGATGTCGTTGCGAAGATCTTCGAGCGGTTCAAACCATTTGCGAATTGATTCGGCGGTTTCAAAATCGCCCTTGTGAATCGCGTGCATCATCTCCATCGACTTTGCGGGGGCGACGCAGACACAACCACTTGTGAATCCTGTCACACCAAAGTCGCGAAGATGGACGATCGCAGGCTGCTCACCAATGCCGCTGACGATCCGTTCGGCGGGGAACACGTCCATCACTTCTTTTAGATAGTCATCTTGAGACGGATCGTCGCGAACCACCGCGTACTTGATCCACGAGATCGCCCCGTCGCTCTCAAGCTTGCGAACCAAATCCGCATCGAGCCAACGATCAAATTTTAAATAGAGCACCAACGGCTTGCCGTAGTACTCAGCGAGCCGCCGCGTCGCGGTTGCAATCCCGTCGGGGTCCACGATATCGCGAGCCGGCAACAACATTGCGGTGGGGAAATCAAATTCGCGAAGTACCTCGATCTGATCCATCGCAAACCCGTATGCCGGGCCGATCGACGGAACGACCACGGTGTCGTCGGCGGTCTCGTCCGCCAGCATCTTCAGTAGCGATCCGTATTCCGCGAGCCGAACGTGATAGAAAACCGCGTTGCCGCCGTACAACAACGAGCGAACTCCACCCGCCTCGAGGTGCTTGATCAGCTTGGCGTTCTCGGCACGATCGATTTTCAGTGACGCATCGCGTGCCAATGGTGGAACGGCAATCACGCTTTCGCGAAGTTGAGCAGACGAAAAGGGAGCGGTATTCATGGCGGATTTAAACCCGTGGGGCGAGAGGATACGGTGGGAGGAGGGGACGGGACGGCAGGAGGCGCTGATCACACTGCAATCAAAATAGCAGCGATCCAAAAGTCAGCGAGGGAATCTTTATCTTGACTCGGTCCCTCGCTGACGCGTCGGGATGTGATTTGCCGGGGAAATTTACGCTTCGGGTTACGAACAACGCATCGCTTCAAACGACAAAACTGGAGACACTTCTTAATCGGGGATCACTTCGCCGCGAATCAGATCATCGAAAGTCTCACGACGCCGAATCAATTTCGCGGTGCCGTCTTCGATCATCACTTCTGCAGCCCGTGTCTTGCTGTTGTAGTTACTCGCCATCACGAAGCCATAAGCGCCTGCGTTTTCGAGCACCACGTAGTCGCCGACCATCGGCAGCGGCAATTTGCGACTTTCAACAAAGCCACCTTCACGCTGGGTGAAGATGTCACCGGATTCACACAGGGGACCACCGATGATCACGTCCAACTGTTCACGCGAGGCAACGTCGCCGCGAGCACCACAGACCGAGATCGGATGATAGGCGCCGTACATCACTGGACGTGCCAAGTCGTTGAAGCCTGCATCGACTAGAACAAAGACGTTGTTTCCTGCTTTCTTGACACTGCGGACTTCGGCGATCAGCGATCCACTTTCGGCACTCAAGTAGCGACCGGGTTCAATTTCCAAGTCCAATCGATGCCCAAACGCTTCGCCAAGCCGGTTTCGCGTGGCGTCCCAAAGTTGGAAATACTTGTCCAAATCGACATACGACTCATCGCTCTTGTAGGGGACGGGCAATCCGCCACCGGCACTGATCGTCTTTAACGTGCGGCCGACCGAAAGTGCGGTACGCTCCATCGCTTCGCACACTTCACTCAAATGCTCGAGGTCGGTGCCCGAACCGATGTGCATGTGCAGCCCGGTGATGGTGATCCGGCTCTGATCGGCACGCCGCAAACATTCATCAATCTGCTCGTGCCAGATCCCGTGCTTGCTCTGCTCGCCGCCGGTATTGGTTTTTTGGCTGTGACCGTGCCCGAACCCAGGATTGATTCGCAGCGTGACTTCCGCCCCAGGCCGACGCTCGCCCAGCTGGCTGATCATGTCCGGCGACCCACAATTGACGTTCAACGAATGCTCGACCACCAAATCGAGTGCTTCACGATCAAAGATATCGGCGGTGTAGACGATTTCATGTTTCGCCGGATCGGGACTAAACCCAGCGGCGATCGCACGACGAATCTCGCCCGCACTGACGGCATCCACGACCACGCCCTTGCGACGCATCCGGTCCAAAATCGCCAAATTACTACAAGCCTTCTGAGCGTACCGAATTCGGTCAAACGCCGCCAAATCCGCAATACGCTGCTGGACCACGGAAATGTCGTAGACGTATAGAGGCGTGCCAAAGGATTTTACGAGATCAGCAATCGACTGACCCGCAATCTCGGTGCGGGCCGTAGAGAAGGTGGGCACTGTAAGCATTTTGGATTAGCGAACCGCTTGAAGGAGGCAAAGGAAAAAAGTCGAGCAACAACCCAAGCAGTGTACCCGCAAATCCAAAATCGCCCAGCCAAGGTAAGCGCTACGAAGCCGCAATTTCACTAGCCGAGCTCGCAGAACACCCCGCCTCACGAAGCGAGTCGTGTTCCCTGTCGAGCGTCTACCGACGCGATCCCCCATACAAAAACCGCAACCCCCTCCGATGGATCTCCAACTGACTATTCAGACGACATTCGCCGTCGCCTTGATGCTGGGGGGGCGAAGCGGCACGGAGCACAATATCCGCCCACCGCAACGCGGCGATCCGCAGTAGCGTAGCGATTCGCGATGCGTAACAGGATCCCCAATCCACGCTCTCGACCGACCGATGACTGATCCGTATTGGCTGGTCGATCGACAACCGAAATGGCCATTCGCCATCGCGAGCCGACGGGCGAGAAACCGCCCCGAGGACACGAGACCTCAACGCAAGATTTCGGGTGGGCCCTGACGCCACCCATAGACGATGAGGCGACGCCGGATGAGATCAATCACAAGCTTGCGAGGATTTCGACAAGGGAACTATGCATTCCCTTGTGAATTCTGCGAAGGCGATTCTGGCTGGACCGATTTCGACGATGTTTCGATCGCATCCTGCACCTGCTTGCGAGGCCCTTGAGGGCCTGGGCGACGACCACGGCGACGACCTTGCTGAAGCGGGATGAAGCGACCCGCGACAGGCTGAAGCAGCTTGCTGATGCACAGCTTGTTGATGCTCAGATTCATCTCGGCACTCTCGACCTTCAAGGCATCATGCAGACTCATCGGGAGCCGAATGGTGATCATTCGCTCAGGCTCTGCCGAGTCTCCCTTGGAAGGATCTTGGCTTCGCATTGCGGCGACCATCTCCTGCAACTCGGCGAACTCGTCGCTCGTTTCAAACTGACGCATGCTTTCCGAGTCGGTGAACAGCTTTCGCACCACGCCGTCGACACCGAGCATCTCGCGATAGAAGACGACCCAGCTGCCGGTCTTGGCGAATGCTTCCTGCGCCAAACGCAAAACCTCTTTCCCCTTCAGCTCCTCAGGAACATTGACATCAAGCGGAGCAATATCCAAACGGGGGGCAATTGCATCGGTTTGTTCTGGCAATGGATCGCTAGCATATCGGAGTTGAGCGTTGGTTTCAGTTTGGGACATCTTCAGGATCTTCCTTTCCTATGGCTGTGCCAGGTCGGCACGTCGTGTGGGTGTTTGTGCCGCTATCCTCACGCCCGGTCAAACGCCACTCCCGAACCTATGCTTTCAAAACAACTTAGGCCCATTGCTAGCCCTCTGCTTAAATCGCGTGCACGCCTGCCGCAGCCAAGGCATCGGCCACGTGCACAAAAACCATGCACCACCCTTGTGTGCATTCGCCAAGTGTCCACCTCATTCGTCATGATGGCAAAGCAAAAAAACAAAACTTACAACCGCGTGATTTACAGCGTTTCTGCTGACCTGAAGAATTTATTTGTTTTACAAGCATTTCAGCTTGCCCCTCCGCGATGACGGCACACCCCGCTAAGAGACCCGCTCGCAGCGCGATCTCCGTGAGGCGCACCCGCAAAAACCCAAAAGAGGGGGAATACAGCAAAACGGCTATCCCTACGCAGCCCACTCCCTAGGTCAACCACCTAGCAGACAACGCCGAAGGAAATGCTGCGGTGGGACTCCAACGATCCTCCGTCCCCTTGGGCCGCTGCAAACCCCTCCCACAAACCGACCCTCAAACCCAAGACGGTCCATCGCGAACCACCAATTCTCGCCACCAAGATCACCGCCACCCAAGCAAGCGCGTGGCAGACGAACAGCGACAGCAAAAACCAAACGGGGGGGCATTAATCAGAATGGCGATAGGGCGTAGGAGGGCGATTTCCCAAAGCGATGCCACAACTGCGCAGCGGCTTCACAGCACCGCACAAGCGGTCTGGTTCGCCCCGAGCGACATCCTCGCCGTGCGCGGCCAGTTCGCGCCGCGAGCAACACGAAAGCGGATGCGCTGCGGGCATGCGATGGGCGGCTAGCAAAAGAGACTGGGGAACAAAAACGAGGATGACTACCGCGCCATCACGGTATCACAGGCATCGGCCAGTAGACTGACCGCACGGTCAATCTGGTCCCTCGAGGTGGTCCATCCGAGGGAGACACGAATTGTGCGACGGATCTGCGTTTCGGTCCGCCCGATTGCCTTCAGCGAGCGAGTGATTTCGTCAGGCGGCTCGGCCGACTGGGCAGTCGCGAAGACCAATTGTCGCGCCGCCTTTTGGATCAAGCCGGCGTCACAGGGCATCTCGATCGCCATCGTATTGGCGATCCGCGGCGACTCACTGGCGAGTAGAATTGGCGACTTACCAAGGGAAGATTCCAGCCCATTAAGAAATCGATCACTTAGCTCGGCGAAGTTATCTGAGACCTCGCTTTCACAGCGGCTGGCGAGATGCGCCGCGGCCCCCAAGCCGATACATGCAGGAATGTTTTCGGCTCCCGGCCGCAGCCCCATTTCGCGAGGCTCGCCGTGACAGATCGGTGACAGATGCAGTCCTCGGCGAACGTAGATCGCACCGCTGCCTTTGGGCCCATAGAACTTGTGCCCACTAATTGACACTGTGTCGGCGCGAAGCTGCGAAACCTCGACCGGCAACTTTCCAAATGCCTGGGTCGCATCGCAGTGAACCGACACCCCCCGATTGTGACAAACATCCGCCACTTCACGTACTTTTTGAAGCGTTCCCAGGACCGGATTTGCGAGCTGCAGGCAGACCAATCGGGTGTTGGATCGCAGCATCGACTCGACCCGCGCCGGGTCCACCACACCGTTTTCTTGGCACGGCACCCGTTCCACATCGACGCCGTCGGCGGAAAGCGAGAGCGCGGCCCCGAGGACCGAGTCATGCTCGAGCTCGCTGACTAAAACATGCCGACGCCCCGCCACCGTTTTGCTGCCTGATTCCAAAACCGATTGAATGGGATGAGACCGTTTTGCCGAGGGGACATCTGCGCCGGGAACTCGGGGCGTGGGCGGTGTCTTCAATTGGCCGCAGATCGCCAGATTGTTTGCCTCGGTCCCGCCGCTGGTGAACACAATTTCAAAGGGATCACAGCCGACCATTGCGGCGACCGATTCCCGCGCCTGCTCGAGTGACTCACCCACCGCCTGGGCTTGCGAGTGCTCTTGCCCAGGCAACATGAAGTGAGTAGCCCAGTACGGCTGCATTGCCTCTAGCACCGAAGGGGCGAGGGGTGTCGTTCGATTAAAATCCAGATAGATCAAGGGTCAGCACAAAACGGGAGAAGAGAGGGCCAAACGGCGGTCATACCGGAGGGCAAATTAAACCGATCCAACGCCGCAGCATCGAACATGCTGTGCCGACGCTAACGCGAACGAATAGGCAGCGGGATGCCGAAGTGACCAGCTACGCTAGCAAGAAATCTGCAAAATTCTGCTCCACCCCTTCTGCGGGGTGACAAATGATAAACCAAGTGGGATTGCATTGTAATGGACGCCGCGACATCGCCCCAGAGTAGTCCGTAGGCTCAGAAAAACCAGGGTTCACAGCGTCGGAGCCAGCGATTTGCGGGTCCCCATGAAGTCACCCCGATGAGTCCACTTTGTTTCGCCAGAAGTCGCGAAGGAGTGAAAATAATCACCTTTGATGGCTCATGCGGGTTTGCACTGAAGCAGTGAACAGGCGATAATCAATACCGTGACGGATTATCTTTCCCACATGAACACAACACCCTCTCTCTCTCGGCCTTGTCTTACGGAGCGCGAAATGAAGCGTCAGCGAATCGGATTTACGTTAGTTGAGCTATTGGTGGTCATCACGATCATCGGAATATTGATGGGACTTCTGCTTCCCGCAGTCAACGCCGCACGAGAGGCTGCACGCCGCAATCAATGCAGCACCCAGTTGAAGAACTTGGCACTCGCCGCGATTCAGCACGAAAACGCGAAGGGTGAATTGCCTGGGTATATCAACGATTTTGGCACTTTTGCTGATGGGGGTTCGGATCCGTCTGCCGAAACCGCCACTACAGTTTCGGGACACCGAAAGATCGGCACCTGGACGGTGGCCCTTTTGCCTTGGCTTGACGCTCAACCTACTTACGAGCAGTGGACCGAAGACCGCTATCCCGTGATTACCGGAGCAGCAGCACCTTATACTTGGCACGAGAAAGCTGCGCCCAACATGGCAATTGTGCAGTGCCCAAGTAATCCGAACAGCGATGACGAGCTTGGACGCAATAGCTACATCTCTAACAATGGAACCCCGCTCAAACCGTCCAGCGCGGCTTCGGGCCCCAGCTCTACGCCAGACATTTCTTTCATCACATCGCAAGACCGAGCTAACGGTGCGTTTAATTGTAAATATCTCGGCACGACAGCTACTTCAACGACCGTAAACACTGGCCCTGCAGTTCGCTTGGATGATTTCAAAGACGGCCAAGGTAACACGATTCTTGTCTCTGAAAACGTTCAAGCGAAGCCGTGGAACGTAGCTGGAGTAACGGGTGCAGTTGACCTTGTTCTCACGTCCCCCGCTACCGATATCGCCTACCCGGTCAACTCACGTTACTACCAGGGTATGGTATGGCACTACGAAGACCCGAATCCTAGTTCGACATCTCCCCCTGGAAGTGGCTGGAACAACCTGAGCACATCTGGACCAGTGACCCCCGCCGCAGTGAATTCGTTGCACAAAATCAATGGTGGTGGTGGTACGACCGGAACGGATATCTTTACGCTTCAGATGAATGCGACTAACGCCGCTGACTTGGCACGCCCCTCTTCGGCTCACGTTGACGGTGTTAACGCGGGGATGGCCGATGGTGGTACTCGGTTTATCGGCGAAAACATCGATTACCGCGTCTACCAAGCACTGTTGACCCCACGTGGCAAGAGCAGCAGCGTGCCATGGCCCGAATTCGTGCTTAGCGATGACGATTATTAATCGATAACGATATCGACGATCTGTCGTTGCCCAGCGCACGACAACAATACTAAAGCCCAGGTGACAACCCTTTGTCATCTGGGCTTTTTTCGTTTTTGCGTGGTTGGCGCGAATGCAGGCTGGATCAAGTTGCCCCAAGCGATCAACGATCGATTGACATTGCCGATTTTTCCGATGATCCAGGTTGCACCACCGTCTTGGCAATTTCCGCAATCCTTATCAGTCATTCGGCTTAGTAAATCCATACCGCCTTGCCGATCTCGTTTAGGGCAGCGATGGATAACGTTGCCCCGCCCTGCGTAAATCTCACTCTGGCATGGATCGCCGCCAACCGTTTCTCAGCGATCCCACCCACTTCCAGAGCATCGATGAACGTGACTAAGACCATCCCCAACTACTTGCGTATCCACAAAGGTCCCGCCTCGGCCGCCGCTCCTGACCTTGATCCTTCCGGCGATGCCGTCTCTCATTTCTGGCATGTCTTTGGTGACGCCACCGGCTGGCGAATCGATCAGTCGCGACGACGAATCGGGTCCGATATCGAGCTGTTACCAAGCGTCAACACCGATACCATTTCGGATCCTAGTGAATCGTCGCCGACGGTGACCAAGTCGAGCGCGTTGCGACTTGCCGAATCCGCAGCCATGCTGGCGACCCAACTCCATCACTCTCGTGAGTCACTGCGCCGGCAAGAGATGGAATTGGCAGCTCGCGCGGCAATCATTCCGGGCGCCGAGCTCCAATCCAAACTTGCCGACAACATTGAAGCAATCTTGCAAAATGCGTGCGAGGCAACAAATTGCAGCGCCGCAGCGATGTACCTACTCGACGAGGACACGCAAATCCTAAAAACCCGTGCGACATACGGATTGCCCACAAGTCGACTGGAAGATTCGCCACGTGAACTGCGCGGCAGCCGTGGTGATCTCGAAGCCATGGTGCGAGGGGTTGTTACGGCTGATAATTTCATGGCGGGCGGACTGGATACGTGGAACAGCCCAGAACCGTTTGCGGCGGGCATTTGTGCATCGATCACCGACGAAGACGTTCCGATCGGAACGCTGTGGATCTTTAGTGACGAGGTTCGCACGTTCGGCAAGCCCGAAGCCGCCGCAGGACGTCTTGCCGCGTCGCACTTGGCGGTCGAGTTGTCTCGGGCCGCGATTGATCTTCGACAAAATCCAAAACTCAACCATGATGATTCACTCCGCGATATTAGCGAGTGGCAACACCTGAGCTTGCCGATCGGCAACGACTTGGCTCCGGGATGGCGTGCCGATGGGTTGATCGAGTCGCCTCAATCGTGGGCCACCGGCTTCCACACCTGGGATGTGTTGCCCGATGGAACGTTGATGATGGCGATGGCCGATTCTCCGGACCGGACCGTTCGCGGTGCAATTCAAACCGCCGTGGCGCGAGCCGCAGTCACCGCCCACAGCAGCTATCGTCACACCGTTTCACAAATGATGCAGCGGATCAACGACACCCTCTGGCAAACCAATGCCGGCGACCAATTGATGTCAATGCTGTACCTGCACATCGACCCCGAAACGGGCGAAGGCAGCTTCGCATCGTGTGGTGATCTGATGGCGATGATCAGCAGCCGCTATGGTTACCGGCCGTTGATTGATGGCCGCAGCGAACCGCTCGGGACTCACCTGTCCGCTCGGCCCACCCTGGATTCGTTTTCGCTACTGCCAGGCGAAACATTGCTAGCGTATAGCCAAGGTTTACGGCTCGATGGTGGCACTCAAAACGTTTTGGGAGATCGTTTGCGAGGATGCTTGCAAACAGGCGATTTGAACCCGCTTGCCGCCATTCGCCGTGACTTGGTCAACCAGTCACTCGATCACGAACGTGCCGCGATCACGTTGGTTCGGTCCTAAATATGTATTCTGGGCCAAAGGCCGATACACCTAGCGCACTAGGTGTGTCGCCTACTGGCCCCGATTTTTCTAGCTCGCTAAGCCAGTCGCCCTGGATCTCGCGGGTGTTGACCGGAACCGTAGTTAACGACATCACCCGCCCGGCGAACACGGGAGGGTGGGAATCTTTATCTTGACTCGGTCCCTCGCTCACGCGTCGGGTTGTGCTTTGCCGGGGAAACGACAAACGCGCAACATCAAAAACTGATGCGTTCGGGTGGTGATCACCTGGCAAAACACGACTCAAAAATGCTTCACGGCTTGTTGATTTAGTGAGCCGCGACGCGTCAGCGGCCGGGTCCCAGGCGTTACCCGGTGCCATACGGCCAATGCCATCTAATTTGGAACTAAACCGGTGGTTTTCCTAGCGGAGTCGCGGGGCCGTTTTTGCTAACGTTTTTGACACGAGGCCGCCGGATGCTAGCACAGTCGGCTCTCCTACAACGAACACTCGGATCGATCGCAGATTCCAGAATAGGCGTTGCTTGTTTTCGAGCTAAAAAAACTCTGTGCCGATCTCCTCTTGGCGTGATGGTGTCATTCTCGCTAGGATCGGCTCCCTCTCTCGCCCCTGTTCTGATTGAACGGCCTCGAAGTACCAAGGAAGGTCTCGACGTGTCCGCAGCTGAAAAACTTCCCATCGCCACCACGTCCGTCGATACAAGCGTTTCGCTGCCTGAAACGCTGATTGAACGGTTGCGTATTTTGCGTGAGATTGTCTCGATCGAGGGGCATGCCATCCTTTCCGCCGCCAATACGCTGGGCAGCGACGCGGTCCGCGCCGCCGAAATGACGGCCCAGTGCGAAGGATCGGTGATGGTCACCGGCGTTGGAAAAGCGGGGCTGGTGGGAAAAAAATTGGTCGCCACGCTTGCTAGCACTGGCACCCCCGCTCATTTTCTGCACCCCGCCGAAGCGGTCCATGGCGATCTGGGACGGGTTCGACCGCACGACTTGGTGTGGGCGATCTCCAATTCAGGCCGGAGCGAAGAAGTGGTCCGCATCGCGCCGCATCTTCGCGAACATTCCGCTGGCTTGATCGCCATCACCGCATCGACCGACAATCCGCTCTCTGCCGCTGCGACCTGCACCGTTGCGATCGGCAAACACAACGAAGCATGTCCCAACGGTTTGGCTCCCACGTCCAGTACCGCGGTCATGATGGCAGTGGGAGACGGCATCGCGATGTTGGCCAGTCGACTGCGATCATTCACACCTCAGGATTTTGCAAAATTCCATCCGGGCGGTGCGTTGGGACGCAAATTGGCCACAGTCGACCAGATCATGCGAGGTCTTGATGCTTGCCGGATCGCCACCAGCGACATCACGGTACGCGAAGCGATGGTGCGAGCATCGAAAAATGGTCGCCGCACCGGCGCCGTGATGCTGGTCAACGAATCGAAACAACTCGTCGGCATTTTTACCGACAGCGACTTAGCACGCATTCTGGAAACACGCAACGACATTGCACTGGACGAGAGCATTGCCAACCGGATGACGGCGAATCCGACGACGGCGTCCAGCGGCATGCTGCTGCAGGATGCCTTGGCGATCATGTCACGTCGGCGGATCAGCGAGCTTCCAGTGCTGGATGCTCACCGCCGCCCGATCGGATTAATTGATATCACCGATATCGCAGGCATGTTGGGCCCGCAAGACGAACCCGCAATCTTAAGTTTCAAACAGTAACACTCCCTTTATGCCTACCAAGCTTTCTACCGACGCATCGATTGCCGAACCTATCACCTGCATCATTTCCGATGTCGATGGAGTGATGACCGACGGACGCATCGTTTATGACGACCATGGTGTCGAGACCAAACGCTTTCACGTTCGCGATGGATTAGGGATCAAGCTGTGGATGCGATCGGGATTTGCATTTGCCATCTTGTCGGCACGACAAGGGAACGCGGTCAAAAAACGCGCAGCGGAACTTGGTATCGAGCATGTTGCGCAAGGGTTTGAAAAAAAGTGGCCTGCGGCGGAATCGCTGTTTGACGCGATCGGGTGCCGTCCGGAACAAGTCTGCTATATCGGCGACGATTTGCCGGATATTGCCGTGATGAAGCGAGTCGCATTGGCGGTATCGCCCGCGGACGCGGCAACCGACGCTCGCGATGCTGCCCACTGGGTGTTGCAAAAGCAGGGGGGCGAGGGCGCTGTGCGAGAGCTGGTTGAACGATTGTTACGCGCAAAAGGAGTTTGGCAGGACCACCTCGATTTGCATTAACGCAGGTAGCCAGAAGTTTTTGGGATTGTTAGCCGTTTGGGCGCTAGCCACGGTTCAGACGTTCAACCGGGGTTAGCGCCCAAGCGGCTAACGAGATTTCACCCAACCAATTCTACCTATTTGCTTAAAACGAGGACTTTGGCGGCATGTCGTCGCGAGAGTCGTCATGACAATCGGCCCCCCCCCATTCCCCACGAACGAAACTCTTGGCGAGTTTCACTACCTAATAAACGAAGCGGTACCGCAGCGGCAAGCGCCGTCGGCAGACAAGACACAACGATGCTGCGAAAAACATATCATTACATTTCCGCCTTACTGCTGCTAAGCGTGTTAGCGTTTGTCTATCACGTCTTGGTCGTAGCGTGGCTGCGCCCTCCCGAAGTCGAACGTGTCGCACTAGCGCCGGCACGCGAGTTTAAAGTTGGCGACACGCTTGCGGATCTGTTCCCCGAGGGAGCATGGCAGCGAGAAAAATGCAAACGGCTGCAAACCGCCGATGGGATGTTGCTGTTTCAAAACTGGGAACAAAGCAGTCCGGACCAGTGGAAACTGTGGCCAATGACCGTCGTGATCGGTCGCGGCATGAAGGGTTCCAGCAGTGAATCGCCGGTCGTGATCGAAGCCAACGAAGGGGCCGAAATCAAGTTCAGCGGTTCGCTTGACGTGATGAGTGGCGGAGCGCCGCCGATCCAGCGAGGCCGCATGATGGGCGTTGTGCAAATCAGTCGCCTGAACCCCACCACCCCAAGTCAATCGCTGTCGATTCGCACTGCGAACGTGGGTATCGACAACCAAAAGATCTGGACGACCGAAGCGATCCAAATGAACCTCGGCAAAGCCAAGATGCTCGGCCGCGACTTGACCATCCATTTGGCGACCAACACATCGGCGCCCATGGCGTCGAGCGGAAAAACCGCCGTCTTGGATCGCATGGAACTGATCTACTTGGAAGAGTTTCGGATGCCGCTTGAGAACGGGGGACTATGGCCCGCGGCGACCACGACGACACCGATCCAAAACAGCGTCGCAGTCGATCCAACATCGATGTTGACGCAAAGCTCCGCCGCCACGCCCACCGCCGCAAATGGAGCAGCCGAGGATGCAGCCGCCGAAATTCAACTTCAATGTAACGGTCGGCTCGAATACGACTTTGCGATCGACCAACTGATGCTCCGCGATTCGGTATCACTGATCCATCAAATTGCTGGTGCGAAAACGGACCGATTTGATTGTGATACGATCGAATTGACGTTTCGCGACCCCAGCAACAAGTCGCTTGTTCGCTCGACGGCGCTCGATTGGCTGCACCGCATCAAAGCGACCGGTGCCCCGTTGGCCGCACGGCTGCCCAATTTAGATCTAGAAATCTATGCAGGCCAAATTGACATGCAGGCCAGCAAAGGACTCGTCCGCGCCGATGGGATCCAGGGAATCGAAGTGCACCGCGCCGGAATTCATGCACGACTTGAAAGCATCGTCTATCAATTCGATCCAACATCACCGGGAACGCTCGGAGCGATTGACGCTCGCGGTATCGGAATTGTCACGCTCGATGCACCAAACGTCCCGTTGCGACGGATTCAGTGGCGTGAGGGATTCAAAATGCAACCGCTTGGCCCGATCCGCAAAGATTCGGTCACCAGCAATGTCGGATTTTGGATCGACGGCGACGTCAAAACGGCATTGACCGATGGCGGCGAATTCCAAGCCGATTCCGTCGAAGGGGTGCTAAAACCCGACCCTCGTAAAACAGCAAAACGGGGTGGCAACGCGATGATCCCCGAGCAGTTGGCGGCGTTGGGCAACGTGCACTTGGACACCTCGTCGATCCAAGCCGACACCGATCAACTGCGATTGTTCTTTGTCGAACCCGAGCCCGCCCCCATTGGCATGATCGAAGGCAATCAGGAAGAAGCCCCCAGCTCGATCCGCCAATTGGTGAAACAACCCGAAGCGGGAACCACCACGACGGTTCCTGTCGCCCGGTCGCGTCCCTCGGTCGCGGGCAATGCGATCACGGCTAAGTTGGTGCTCAACGATGGGGGCGTACAGGCCCAAGACCTAAGCGTCGTCGGTGCAGTTCATCTAACGCATACCGTGCAACTGGGCGGCCAACCAATGCTGGCCAAATTGACGGGCGAACAACTTCGTTTGATCGACGGCGGGGGCGAAGACGTGTTGCAACTCGGCAGCGGCGTCGGTGCTCCGGCACGCTTTGAAATAGGGGACGGCTATTTTGTCGGCCCCCTGATCCAAATCCGACCCAGCGACAACATCATTTGGATCAATGAAGCGGGCGAGTTCCGTATTCCGTCACAAGCATTACCAAGCAGCTTGGCGGACGGCTTGGCAGGTGAACCAAGCGGCACCGATCCAACCACAAGGGACACTCCCAGCCGCGTTTCCCAATCCGCCGATCCTGAATCCAAGTTAACTTGGACCGAACCGCCGCTGTGTCGATGGCAGGGCGAAATGGTCTTTGACGGAAAAACGGCAACGCTCACCGATGGCGTCGAGATCACCGCTTCGCTGATCAATGGCCGTGAGCCATGGGATGTGCACGTCGCAGGTGACCGCATGGAGATCATCTTGCATGACGGCGTGCAAGTTCGCGACCTGAAAACAATGAAGACGGCAACGGTCCAGCGGATCGATTTGCTGCAAAGCGAATCACGCCCACTGATGATTTCGGCGGTGCAACGTGCCCCCGACGGGCTAACCGAATCGAAACACGTACTGCATGCCGAGAAACTGACGTTGGTCCCCTCGGGCGGCGGCAAGCTTTTTGGTACAGGCCCGGGATGGTACCGATGTTGGACACGCGGCGATCAAAGCGGGCTGAAACCTGGCGGCACCGTCAAAGCCAAGGTTGACCGTAACGTGTTAACCGGCATCCATCTGATTTTTAACGATACGATGCAAGGCGACATGTTGAACAAGTCGCTTGATTTCATGCGAGGCGTACGGGTTGGTGTTCGCGACGTCGCCAGCTGGGACGACACGTTTGACGCCCAGACGATGGACGCCTTATCCGCCGGTCAAACGACACTCGATTGCGACCATCTTCGGTTCGGAATCTCACCTGAAGCGGCGAATATGCCTTCGATCGCGGGACTGGCAACGCCGTGGGAAACCGAAGCTGCCGGCGGCGTGATTTTCCGCACCCGCAATGAGCGTGGGTTATTGGAATGTAGTGCGACGCGAGCCGCCTATTCCGCAGCCAAAGACATGTTCACGATGCATGGAGCGCCCAATCGACCGGCACTGTTCCGCCAACAACTTCCCGATGGACAACCGGGACCCGAAGGAGCGGTCAAATCGATGTCTCTGAAGCTCAAGACGATGGAGGTTGAAAACCTGCAACTCGAACGGCTCAGCATCGCGGCGCCTCCGGGAATGGCCGCCCCAAAATAGGTTGGCAGTTTGCCGCTGATCGCTCCGCAATCATGGCCTTGGATCGCTCGGGACGTGCGATATATCAAATGAAGCATTTGGTTGTAGCGGAAGTCGTCAAGACTTTCGTTTACGGCGATGACCGAAATACGGGGTTGACCGAAACTCTTGACGAGTGCCGCTACCTCAGTAATCGAATCGCAAGTCCCTGGCAAACCACGACGCTACATACCCGAATTTCTTCCCTTTCGGTGGTCGACTCGTTTTTGTTATTCCCCAAGGACGAGAACTCAATTTCTTCCTCGACCGGAAAAAACAAATGCGTCCAATTTCGAATCTATCGCTTTTCGTCGGCGTTTGTTGTAGTGCCATTTTTATCAGCGGATCGCACGCCGGACCTCCGAACTTGATGAACATGTTTCGTTCGGGCACGAATGTGGAAGCCGATGCGGAAGCCGAATACGTGCTTACCGAAGAGGATGGTCCTTGGATGATTTTGGCATCGACGTGTGTCGGCGAGGGATCCAAAGCGCGTGCTCATCGACTCGCCTTTGAAATTCGCCGTGACTTGAAACTGCCCGCCTATATCTATCGCGAAAAGTTTGATTTCACTCACGGTCCCAACACCCCCGCGTCATCCGGACGTCGTGTGCGTTACGCGAACGAGTATCAATACGAAGCATATGCCGTGTTGGTAGGCGAATACGACCGCGTCGAGAACGAGAGTATTGATCATGACCTGCAAGTATTAAAGACCGCCCGGTTGCCGATTTTCGACGATCGCAAAGAAGTAGCGAAAGAGACCAGCACCGCCACGCCTGTGACGACCGTCCGCGCGATGACACGAAAATTGCTGGAGCGAAAGAACGACAAATCGCTCGGCCCCATGGCCAATGCCTTTGTCACCCGCAACCCGATGCTGCCTGCAGAGTATTTCGATGCACCTGAGATTGATTCGTTTGTTCAGCAACTAAACGAAGACAAAGATTACAATCTGCTTACTTGCAAAGGCAAATACACCGTCGTCGTGGGAACGTTCGAAGGCTTGGGAACGATTGTCGATGGACACAAAGAAAAAGACTTTGTGCCAAGCGGCAAACGACTCGACAAAATGGCTGCTGACGCAGGCAAGATGGTCGCCGAGCTTCGCAAAAATGGTGTCGAAGCGTACCAATTCCACGACCGAACACGTTCGCTTGTGACCATCGGCAGCTTCCCAGAACTGGGCCGTTCGCTACCGGACGGCAAATTCGAATACGCTCCGGAAATTCGCCGTGTGATGGAAACCTATCGTGCCTTCAACTCTCAGAAAGCTCGCTATGTTCCCGAACGCAACGGCGTTGCGGTGCATCACGCCGCGATGATCCCATTCGATGTCAATCCGGCACCGATCGCTGTCCCACGCACCTCGAAACGCAGTCTCTACAGTGCTGCGTTAGGCCGATAATTGCACGAACGTCCAACGTCTAGCAATGTGGTTCAGCAGTAAAGCGTGATCAGCGACGTGCTTTGTGAGCCGACGGCACTGTTGATTTAGTGAGCCGTGACGCGTGAGCGGCCGGGTCCCACGCATTACCCGGTGCCTTACGGCCCGCGGCTCACCACTCATTTACATTTCGATTCAATCGACAGCCCGCTTGCGCCATCGGCTTAGTTTTGCCGCATTAAAATTTGCATGCAGCGTTTTTAAGCAATGTGAACTAGATGTACCAGCGTTGCGAGATTGCGTTGTTTTCGTCTTTGGTTTGTCGCATGGGAAACACATGGTGCTTGCCATGAATGGTTTTGCGAGTGGGCCGCAGGTCTTGGCACCCGGCGTTGGTTTCGAGTTCACGTAGCCACCGCGATTTCATCGTCCCCACGCTATCGAACAGATCGTGGCGGAACAGCGACATCACCGAATCCGCAACGCGTTGGTTCGCTCGCGGCAGTCCCGTTTGATCCGATGTCCGCTGGCGTAACATGTCGTGCATCGCGGTGTTAAACAACCAGCATGCCGTTTCACGTTGTGCCATGGTCTCGTTTTCAACACTCTCTTCGGCGTACGCGGATGCCCGCGTCGGGTCGACCGCATAAGCAATCGCGGTGTCGCTATAGGGGATCATGCGTCCGAGCAGTGCATCGGTCCAGCGCTCGATGCCTTGACGCAAACGATTTAGACGCACGGTATTACGAACCGAGCTGCCGCGTCCAAACAGCATTAAGTGATGGACTCGCGAGGAGACTTCCAGATGTGACCGGAATACGGTGTCCGTGACGGGCGAGATATCATCGATCCCTTTCTCGGCGTCCATCGCCTTGCCCAACGCAGCGACGACTCGGCAGAGGATCTCGCTAACCAAGATCTCTTCGAGCACCACGCTGTGACGATTCCACCAGGCTCGAATCGCGACCCCCTCGCCCCCTTGTTCGGCGCGACGATACCGGCTGATCACTTGGTGCCAAAGTTCGAAGCGGCCGCGTGAGTGCGTCCAGTACTTCGTCACTGCGGTGCTCATTTCGTCGCGGGGTCGAAATGCGATGGTCGAGGCGTTTTGCGAAATGATGGCAGCAAGGTCGGCGAGCAGAACGGCATGCATAAAAATCAATCCCTAGGCATCGTGAGTGAGTTGCAATGCCGGAGAATTGCATCCGCCGTGCCGGCCCGGAAACGCAGCACCCCTCGCGGATCGATAACTCGTTAGCCGATCGCAACTTACGTTCAATGGCCCGGCACGGCGAGCAGCCGGTGGCCGTGATCACCGTGGAGAATCCGCCTCGCGATGTTGCCCAGACGCAACATCGAGGTTCGGTTGGTGCCACGGGGTGATCGATCGGGTTGTCGGAGCGACTTGCCGCATAAAACCAAAAATCTCTCTAGCGTCGAAGTCCCGCCGTTGGCTAACACCGGTTTATCGCGTGCTTAGCATCTCTTCTCTCTTCCACTCGGAACTTTGCCATGCTGAAATCCTTCCTGAAACTGCTCTCTCGCACTCCACAGAAACCGGTCCCCGTCGACCCTCAATCGCCTGAAAACGTGCCGCTGTTTGCCTACCTCCAGCAACCGCCGCCGTATTCAAGTCGCACTCAGACATCCAAACCCGCGATGGTCGCCGCACACCCGGTCCCCAAAGCGAGTCACCGCGAACGACTGCTCAGCATGCGGATCGAGCACACCCAGCTTTGTTCGGAGAGTCGTGCGAATCAGTTTGCGGAATTCGGGATCGATACCGCTGGTGATCTGATATCGGCCAACCTGCGGACGCTGGCCGAGAAGTACCCCTCACCCCGCAAGGCGGTCCGTGTGCTGAAACGCTACCGTCAAGCGATTCGATTAGCGGCCCGGGTGCCCGGCATGATGCCCCGTGACGCATTACTGTTGATCAGCATCCATCGCCGCAGCGTCCGCGGATTAGCGATGGAAACGCCGATGTCGCTGTACCGCGATTTGCAGCGTTATGCGGAAAGCACCCCCGGCCGCAAACTGCTGCGGGGGCGTCGTCTCCCCAGCGTCAAGCGAATTCGCCGCTGGATCACCGCTTCGGCGAGCGAATTAGGCGTTACGGGCAATATCTACGCCGACGCCGCTTAACTAATCGGCTCGAGAGTGACTATACTGCCACCATTCCGCCGTCTGAAACGTCCGACGGCTATCGCACGTTCGTGGCAAGTTGCATGTCTGTCGCTCTGTTTATCCCCTGCTATCTCGACCAATTTTATCCCGATGTCGCCATCGCTACGCTTGAGCTGCTCGAGCGACTCGGAGTGGATGTTGTCTACCCCGATGGACAAACCTGTTGCGGGCAACCGATGGCCAACACCGGTTGCACCGCCGATTGTGCGCCGGTAGCCCGGCGGTTCGTCGAGTTATTTTGTGAATACGATTCCATCGTCTGCCCGTCGGGATCGTGCACCGCGATGGTGCGTCATCACTACGACGAGTACTTTGCCGACGACGATCCGAAATTCAATCACGTCAAAAACCGGACGTTTGAGTTGTGCGAATTCCTGCACGACGAACTGCAGATCAAAGAGCTCGACGTGCAATTTCCGCACAAGGTCTCGATCCATCAAAGTTGCCATGGACTTCGAGAACTGCGGCTCGGCGCGTGCAGTGAAAACATGACGCCTCGCGAAGACAAAGTCCGCAACGTGTTGAACCTTGTCCATGGGATCCAGTGGTGCACGCCGACACGGGTCGACGAATGTTGTGGTTTTGGCGGAACATTTGCAGTGAACGAATCCGACGTCTCTGCATCGATGGGGCGTGATCGTATCGCCGACCATGTTGCATCGGGCAGCAGCATCTTGGCATCAGCCGATATGAGTTGTTTGATGCATCTGCAAGGCATCATTCGTCGCGAATCGACTCCGATCGAAGTCATGCACGTCGCTCAGATCCTGGCAGGCCGCAATCCCAAACGAGTTGGCAACGCGTAACGAAATCTCGCATTAGAACTATGAAAACCCTTCCCATTGTCGATCATCCGACCAAGGCACGTCCGTTTGTCGCCGACACCGAACGCACCCATTGGCACGACCAAGCATTGTGGTTCGTCCGCAGCAAGCGTGACAAGCAAGCCGCATCGGTCCCCGAATGGGAATACCTCCGTTCGCTCGCCTCGCAAATCAAAACCGAAACCATCGCCAATCTCGGCGATTATTTGACCGAATTCGAACGCAACGCCACCGCACTAGGCGCGACGGTGCACTGGGCCGCCGATGCCGCCGAACACAACGCGATCGTGCTCAAAATCCTGCGTGATCACGAGACGTTACGGATTGTCAAAAGCAAATCGATGCTCACCGAGGAATGTGGTCTGAACCACTTTCTCGAAGACAACGGCATCGAAGTGGTCGACACCGACTTGGGGGAACGGATCGTTCAGCTCCGAAACGAGACGCCAAGTCACATCGTTTTGCCTGCGATCCACATCCGCAAAGAAGAAGTCGGTGACACGTTTCACGAACATCTCGGGACGGACGAGGGCGCATCGGATCCGCAGTACTTGACCGAAGCCGCTCGGCAACACCTGCGTGACAAATTTTTGGCAGGCGAAGTCGGAATCACCGGAGTCAATTTTGCGATCGCGGAAACAGGCGGCTTTGTCGTTTGCACCAACGAAGGCAATGCGGATCTCGGCGTTTCGCTACCTCGCGTGCACATCGCATGTATGGGTATCGAGAAACTCGTCCCTCGTTTCCAGGACCTCTCTGTCTTCATCCGCTTGTTGGCACGCAGTGCGACGGGGCAACCGATCACCACGTACACCTCGCATTTCCACGGACCTCGCGACCCCAACAGTGAACTGCACATCGTGCTGGTCGACAATGGCCGCAGCCGGCTGCGGAACAGCAACGAGTTTCGCGAAGCCTTGCATTGCATTCGCTGCGGTGCTTGTATGAACACGTGCCCGGTTTACCGACGCAGCGGCGGACACAGTTACAGCGCCACCGTGCCAGGACCGATCGGATCGGTGCTGTCGCCGACGCGTGATTCATCCCGTTACAAAAGTCTGCCGTATGCGTGCAGTTTGTGCGGTTCGTGCAGCGACGTTTGCCCTGTAAAAATTCCGCTGCATCATCAATTGTTGGCGTGGCGCAAGGAATTGGTTGGCGAAAACTTGTTGCCTTATTCCAAGCGGCTCAGCATGAAAGCGGCTTCGATCCTGTTCCGCAGCCCACGCTTGTTTTCGATGGCCGGTTGGGTGGGACGTAAATCGCTCAAAATCTTGCCGCACTGGGCCACCCACAATCGACTCAATACTTGGACCGTCGCTCGCGAATTGCCCGAACCTCCGCGCGAGAGCTTCCGTCATTGGTATGCAGAAAACCGGAAACGTTAACGATGTTAAAAAAGACCAAAGCCACTACCACCAGCCGCCAAGCTGTACTCGATCGATTGACGGGCAAACAGGTCACCGGGCCCGGATTGCCTACGGTTGCCATGGACCAGACAGTGCATTTTGAAGACCCCGTGGCAAAATTCATCGAGGTTTTGTCGACCGTCGGTGGCCAAGCGCACATGATCGATGACACACAGCAAATCGGCGAAATCCTGAGCGAAATCCCGGTCTACGCCAATGCAAAACGGGTCGTTTCGTTAGTGCCTGAGGCGATTTCGGGAAGTATGGACGTCGCCTCGATCGATGATCCGCATGCCTTGGCGTCGGTGGATTGGACGATCGCGAAGGGTGAATTTGCGGTTGCCGAGAATGGTGCGATTTGGGTCGAAGGGGCAACGATGCCGCACCGTGTGTTGCTATTCATCGCCCAGTACTTAGCCATCGTGGTGTCTCGCAGCGATATGGTTCATAACTTGCACGAAGGATACGCACGAATCGGGACTCCAAAATCGCCGTTTGGTGTGTTTGTCTCGGGCCCAAGTAAAACGGCCGACATCGAACAGTCGCTGGTGTTGGGCGCCCACGGTTGTCGCGCACTGCAGGTGTTTTTGACACCGTAACTTATCCACAACAACGGACTGCAACGCATTTTTGAGGGGTATCCGAAAAGGGGTCTGACCCTCTCCGGCGAGGCAAAGAACTCAACAAAAACGACTCGCATCCAAAGGGTCAGCCCCCTTTTCGGATCCCCTCTTTGAACGAACACAGCGAACACCCTTCGGAACACTCTTTCCGCTTTATCTTTGCGGAACTGCTTGCCATCGCCGTGCCGTTGATGGTTAGTGCTGGCACCTTTTCGCTGGTATTGTTCGTGGACCGCACATTGTTGCTGTGGTACGACGGCGCTTCGATGAGTGCATCGATGGCAGGTGGCAATTTCTTTTGGGTCAGCATTTGTTTGCCGATCGGGATCGCATCGATGACCGGTGCGATTATCAGCCAATACGTCGGATCGGGCGAAGAAAGCAAGATCGGTCGTTTTCTTTGGCAATCGGTTTGGTTGACGTTGTTTTCAACTCCGTTCTTTGCCTGGGTTGCCTACGCCGCCCCCGATCTGTTCCGTATGACCGAGCAGCCAAGTGAGCTGATTGCAGCGGAGACCACTTATTTGCGTTGGTTGCTGGTTGGCGGCGTTGGCGCAGTATTGGAAAACGCGCTGAGCGGATTTTTCAGCGGTACCGAGCGCACCCGCGTGATTATGTGGGTCAGCCTGTTATCGGGGCTGCTGAATGTCATCTTGGACCTGTTGTTGATTTTTGGGGCCGGGCCGATTCCGGAACTGGGGATCGCCGGCGCCGCGATCGCCAGCTCGTTAGCATTTTGGTTCAAAGCGATTTGTTTTGGGCTGCTGATTTTCTACTACGATCGAGACAATCGATACCAAGTCCGCAGCAGTATTGGTTTCAGCGGATCGCTATTGACCAAACTGCTCTTTTTTGGCTTCCCCACGGGGCTGATGTACGTCACCGAAGCGGGCGGGTTCACGGCAATCGTATTGCGGATCGGTCGACTCGGCGACATCCCACTGCGCGCGACCACGATGGCGATCAATTTCAATATGGTCGCATTCATTCCCCTGGTCGGCGTGTCGATCGCCGCATCGGTGTTGGTCGGTCGTCACTTGATTGAAAGCGGACCGGGGCGTGCGGCCAAAAGCGTTTTGGCGGCGTTATTGGTTGGCTGGGGCTATTCGTTGCTGTGGTGCATCGCTTACCTGATTTTCCCCGGCGTGATGATGCAGTTGTACGAGTTCAACACGCCCACGGCCGATTCGGCACTGGCCATTTCGCTCGCCAAAGGGCTGCTGAAATTTGTTGCGTTTTACGTCGTGATGGATGCGACGCAGTTGATCTTAGCGGGCGCATTGCGAGGTGCCGGTGACACCTGGTTCGTGCTCGGCACCGGTTTGCTGTCGTCGGTGTTGGCGTTTGCGATTGGCGTTGGCAACGAACCGAGCGAAGGCCAACTGCATTGGTGGTGGTGGATGATCACCATGTGGGTATGGTTGTTGGCCGTTTGCATGACCGCGCGATTCATCCAAGGCAAATGGAAGAAAATGCGAATGGTGTAAACGTCGAACTTAGATTTCGATCTGTTCGCGAACAAATCCAGGATCGGGATTACCTTTGCCCTTGCGATCGCACTTGAAGTACTCGGCGACGTACCGCACCGGTTGTCGTTTTTCGGGGACTTTAAATCGGTCACCTTTTTGCAGGACAGGGCGGTATTCGTCCATGCGACCAAATTGGCGAGTGCCTGCTGCTTGGCAGGGGAACCAGAAACCGTTGCCCTCGCCATCTTCGAGATAGAATTCGGGATAACAGTGGCCTGGGATCCAAACCATCCGCGCGGGCACTTTGGCGTTGCGGCACAATGCCACCACAAGGCTGGTCATTTCTTCGCAATCACCCTTGCCATCGCGAAGTGCGACCGAGGCATTTTTCAGCGGTCCTTCGACATATTCGACTTTTTCTCGCACAAAGTCATAGATCTGCTCGACGCGCTGCCAATCGTTCTCGGCTTCCTTCGCCGCTAACTCGCGCGACGCGGATCGAATGATGGAATTGCTGGCGTCAATGTTCGGGCTGTTGCCGAGATAATTGCGAAGTTCACGCGCCGGTCGCTGCGGAATAACCAAATCATCGGTTTGCGTCGGAGGCAGTATCCGCGAGCGTTCGATGTTGAACACAAATGTCATTTCCACCCTTGCCCCAGCCGGGACTTGTGGAATCTGAAGCGCGACTTGTTTCGCACTACTGGCCAGATCACGAACCTCCCAAGCACGCACGATCGGGTCGATCACTTTGCCGACCAGCGTGACCTTTTGTTCGGGCCATTCGGTGGGTACCGGGAACGTGGCAATCACATTGGTGCACATCACCGGGGTGGTTAAGACCATTCCGATCCGCCACTGTTGAGTTTGCGGGGAATCGAAAATCAACCGCGATGGGACCGCAGCCGGTTCGTCGGACGAATCGGCATCGTTTGTCTCTACCGGATCCTCTGCGAACGCGCGTGGTGAAAAAGCGAGTCCTCCCACGCTGCAAGCCGCGACTCCCTGCAGCGTTTGTCTCAACAGACTTCGACGACTCAATGGCAGGGCGTTTGGGTGGGAAAGTTTGTTATTCATATCTAATAAAAACGCTGAAAAGGGATAACCGAAACGATCGCAGAAGCACCTGGTTTTGACACCGGCACCTCTGCGATCGTCGCTCACTTTTTACTAATTATAGTCCGCTGGACGGACTCTTTCTGATTGTCATTACGATTCCGCCGTCGTGCGGGGCCCTAGTTAGCGGGCACGGCACCGGGTGGCAGGGGATCGCGGCTAATGATCCGGTCGCCTCGTGCATCGAAATCATCCGAGATGATGTTCGAGGGGTTCCCGTAGATCGTGCCATTGTCGTAGACGGAACTACCGACGATTTCCCCTTGTAGGTAGGGGTCATTCACCACATTCCCGTACTGATCTCGCGAAGATTGGTAACCGTAACTGCCGACATCACTGCCATAGCCACTGCTAACCGAATTGCAGTTGGGACATTTTGCGGCAACTTCCGAACCACATCCCAACTCAGGACCGGCATAGGTGTTGCATTCGCACCCAGCGTTGGGCGCCACAGCCAATGGCACTTGCGGCTGAGGAACAACCGGTGCGTAAGGCGCCGGAGCACACGGTGCAGCTTGAGACAACAGCCCTGGACGAGCCGGCAAAATGGACTGCGTGGTGTTACACAAACCACATCGAGCCCCACGACCAAACCAAAATTGTCTTAGTGTTCCGCATCCAGAACTGACAAGTAACAGCATCACAGATGCGACAACCGACACAAAGCGAGTATTCATTTCTTTTTCCTTCACATGCATAGCGAGCGTATTCGGAGTTCTCGATAGGAGAACCAGTTAAAAGTAGGACGCTATTTGTGATGTGCAAACGCAACATCGTTATTTTTCGGCAACAATTTGTTGCACCAAGTCAACACACCACGCTCACTCGCCCCAAAATCAATTCAAACCGAGATGCAAAACACAGCCCGATACTTTTGTTCTTGTTTGACCCTCGCATTTTTACTGGCATCCCCCTGCTCGTATGCTGCGGACGCTGTTGTCGTGGATGCCGTCGATTCCGCTTTGGTCGATTCCTCGTTGCCGATCGATGGCTCGGTTCTCAGTGAAACAGTTCTCAGTGACACAATGCTTCCTGCGGGGGCGGCCGATGCATGCCAGATCGAAGAACCGCTGGCTCAGGATCGCATTTGGTTGATCAGTACGCGCCGGATCACGAGTAATGTTTGCTGCGCCGATTTTGAACAACCTCGGTTCTCGGTGTCTCGGCTATCCGCCAATGGATGCCAAACCCCCTCGTCGATGGACGAGTATCTTGGCGAACGGTTGCCTGGCCGTCCCACCGTGGTCTATGTCCACGGATACCGATTCACGTCAAGCGAAGCGATTCGGCGAGGATTGCGAGTCCATCGCGAAATCGCCTGTCGCCGAGCGGCGGGGCCAATCGATTGGGTGATCTGGAGTTGGCCCAGTGCGAAAGAGAAATTCATCAGTCATGATATTCGCGAGAAGGCGAAGTTCACGGACACGCAAGGGCTGTATTTGGCGTGGTTACTGAAAAAACATCTTGGCTGCGGGGTGCCGTCGACGTTGATCGGTTACAGCTTTGGGGGACGTGTCGTGACCGGTTCACTGCATGCGTTGGCTGGCGGTTCACTGGGCGGACGCTCGCTGCCATGTGAACCGGTCGTCAACGCTCGCATCGATGTCGGACTGGTTGCTCCGGCAATTGAAAAAGATTGGTTGGCCCCGCAAGACTATCACTCGTTGGCGACAAGCAACATCGATCAGCTGTTGCTGCTGTATAATCAAAAAGATTCGGTGCTGAAGCGATATTGGTTAATCGATATGGTGCGAGGCACGATGGCAATCGGTTTTGGACGTCTGCAGTCATTTGCCCCGCGTGCGGACGGCAGCCGAATCTGGTTGCGTGCTCGCGAGTGTTCGACATGGATCGGACACACGCACGACGAACTGGACTACTATGAATGTCCATGTAGCGCGGGATCCGAAATGGCTCAGCTCGTCGACGACGCTTTGTTCGTTCATTGATGTGAAGAACGTGGTGATGGGTGACTTCAGCTAAAAACACGACCGAGCAATCCCCCCGCATGAACGAGTGCATTGCTTATTTCTGCGGCGAGTGGATTCCCGCACACGGATTCAATCTTTCGATCGATGACGTGGGCTTTCGCCAAGGCGTCACGGCGGTCGATCGGATGCGAACCTACGGCGGCCGCGTCTTTATGCTGCCGCAGCATTTGGATCGCTTTGACGCCACCACAAAATTCCTCGGTATCGATTCGCTGCCCGACCGAGCGGCAATGGCCGATTTGGTCAACGAACTGTTAACTCGAAACAGGGATTGGATCGCGCAGCACCACGACGTTGGAATCACGATGTTCGCGACGCCTGGCGTAATCGGATCGCCGACGCCGACGTTGGCGCTGCATCTGAACCGGCTGAACCATTCGCGGAACCAACAACGGCAAACCCAAGGCCAATCGTTGGTGATCACCGACGTCGTCCAGCCACCGGCCGCATCGTGGCCGCGGTCGATCAAAGTTCGAAGTCGGCTGCACTATTATCGTGCCGACATGTTGGCTCGATCCGCCATGCAGGACGCCTCATCGAACGCTGCGAATTCCGATGTCATTGGGGTCTTGATCGACGACGACGGCAGCGTGACCGAGACAAGCATTTCCAACGTGGCGATTGTGGAAGGGGAAACGATCGTCTCGCCCGAGGCAAACCAAGTGCTCGGTGGCATTACCCAGCAAGTGGTCGAGGAATTGGCCGCGTCGGAATCGTTGACGTGGAAAAAAGAACGTCTGTCGCCCGCCCGTTTCGCGGGCGCGGACGAGATTCTTTGCATGGGAACCGATGGCGGACTGTGGTTTGCCAATTCGGTGATCGTGGCCGGAAAAAAAATCGAATCGAAAATGACTCGCAATCCTGCGAAAATCTATCCGCTTCTGCTTGCCGGATTCCGCAAACGGACGAGCGAACCCGGCTCGTTTGTTGTATCTTAAAGGACCGCCGATTCCCCTTGCGGCCTCCCAGCGGGCGTGGACTTCGCGATCGCCACTGCGATGCGTGCAGGGGCCGCCATTTTCCGACCGAATTCCTCCGTTTCATCCTCATATCCATGAACACGCTTTCGATGACATCGTTTCTAAAATTTGGGTTTCTAAGATTCGGGTTTCCAAGATTTAGCTCGTTTGCCGTGATCGCTTTGTTGTTGATCGTCGGATGCGGCCGAAGCGACACTCAATCCGATGCCACAACGTCGGGGGCGGGTGACGGCCAAAAACTGCGTATCGCGGTGATTCCCAAAGGAACCAGCCACAAGTTTTGGAAGTCCGTTCATCTCGGAGCCAAGCGAGCGGCCGATGAAATTGGCAATGTCGAAATCATTTGGCGTGGCCCGGTGGTGGAAAGCGACACCGGCAGCCAGATCGAAGTTGTCAAGAACATGATCACGATGCAGGTCGATGGGATCGCGTTGGCCCCAAATCAAAAGGGAGGCCTTGTTGATGCCGTCGAAGAAGCGATTGGCGAGGGCATCCCGGTCGTGATTTTTGACAGTGGCTTGGACAAAGGCCCCGAGATCGTCAGCTACGTGGCGACCGACAATTTCAAAGGAGGCGAATTGGCGGCTGATCAAATGGCCAAGGCGATCGGTGAAAAAGGAAACGTCATCCTGCTGCGTTATCTAGCAGGCAGCGAAAGCACCGAGCGACGCGAAGAGGGATTTCTCGAGGGGATTAAAAAATACCCGTACATCAAAGTCGTCTCCTCCGACGAATTTGCGGGCGACAATGCGACTGGGTCCAAAGAAAAGGTCGACCAACTGCTGCAGATCCACGGCAAGGACTTGAGCGCTATTTTTGCCGTCTGTGAACCGAACGCAAACGGAGCTCTTGAATCGCTGCGAAACGCCGGATTGACCGACAAGGTCAAACTGATTGCGTTTGACCCCAGTGATGCATTGATCGAAGGGATGCGTGACGGATCCTGTGGCGGCATCGTGCTGCAAAATCCTATCGAGATGGGTTATCAATCCGTCATGTCGTTGGTCAAGAATATGCGAGGCGAAGAGGTTCCAGCATTTCAATCGACGGGCGAATACGTGGCGACACCTGAAAACATGGACGAACCAGAAATCAAAAAACTCTTGAATCCTGAAATGGTTCAGTAGATGACTGCGCCGCTGCTTGAAATCCAAGGAATCAGTAAACGCTTTGGGCCCACGATCGCGCTGAACGATGTTTCGTTGTCGGTATACGGCGGCGAAGTGTTGGCGTTGATCGGCGAAAATGGGGCGGGCAAAAGCACGCTACTAAAAACGCTCAGTGGTGCTCATCGAGCCGACGCTGGATCGATGTCGATCGACGGCAAAGCGTATTGCCCGAGCGGTCCGCACGACGCACGCACTCGCGGCGTTGCGATGATCTATCAAGAACTGAATCTCGCGCCGGACCTGAGTGTCGAAGACAATATCTTGCTGGGACATCGCGGCACCGGGGGCGGTTTGCTATTGCGGTCGTCGCAGCGCGAGAAGGTCGCCAAAATCCTCGAAACGGTCGGGTTGGCCGGATTGGATCCGAAAGCGATCGTCGGCGATCAATCGGTCGCGACGCAACAATTGCTCGAGATCGCGAGGGCTTTGGCGAGTGATGCGCGAATTATCTTGTTCGACGAACCGACCAGTTCGCTGCCGCAAAAAGACGTCGCTCGGTTGTTCGAGATCATTAACACGCTGAAGCGATCCGGTTATGGGATCGTTTACATCAGCCACTTTTTGGAAGAGGTTCGCGAGGTTGCCGATCGCTACTCGGTGCTGCGTGACGGAAACAATGTTGGCTCGGGGATGATCGCCGACATCAGCGATGATCAAATCATCTCGCTCATGGTCGGCCGCGACGTCGAGGATCTTTATCCGGTCGTTCCTCACACGATCGGCGAAGCTTGGGTCGACGTGCACGCATTGACGGGATCGCCGTATCCAAAACAGGTGAACTTGTCGCTCCGCCGCGGCGAGATTTTTGGCGTTGCTGGCTTGGTCGGCTCCGGACGCACCGAACTGCTGCGCAGCATCTTCGGGCTCGACGTCATCGATGCCGGATCGGTCTGTGTCGCAGGAAAAAAAATCAAAGAGACCATCCCGGCTCGCATGAAAGCCGGTTTCGGGATGCTTTCGGAGGATCGGAAACGAGAAGGGCTGGCCCAAGAGCTTTCCATCATCGAAAACACGACACTCGGTTCGCTCACGCCGTACACGAGGTTTGGCTTCTTGAATTTGCGTCGGCGGTCGGCGGTTGCGACGGAATTGATGAAACGTGTGGAGGTGAAGGCCGTTTCGGGGCACCAACAGGTCTCGGACCTTTCCGGCGGCAATCAGCAAAAGGTAGCAATCGCACGAATCCTGCATCAAAAGGCGGACATTCTGTTGCTTGACGAACCGACCAAAGGGATCGACGTCGGAACCAAGGCCGAGATTTATCGTATGATGGGTGAATTGGCGGCGGCAGGAAAAACGGTGGTCTTTGTCAGTTCGTATCTCCCCGAATTATTGTCCGTCTGTGACCGCATCGGAGTGATGTCGCGAGGTGAACTTCGCGAAACCCGCGACGCCAAGGATTGGACCGAAGACGAAATCATGACCGCTGCAATCAGCAGCGACGAATCACTCGAAACGACAACGGTATAGCAAACACTGCCGCTCGCCTTCCCAACCATCGTCTGAACATTTTCTGCAAATGCTAAAAAAGTTATTCCGCTCACAACTCGGGCCGCTCTTCGCACTGTTGGTCATCGTCCTCTTTTTCTCGGTGGCAGATTACGCCTTCAGCGAAGGCTATTTCTTCTCGGCTCGCAACTTTCGTGTGATCATGAGCTCGGCGTCGCTGATTGCGGTGCCGGCGTTCGGAATGACAATCATCATCATCGCCGGCGGTATCGACCTGTCCGCTGGCACGGCATTGACGCTAAGCGGCACCGTGTTAGCGCTGATCTTAAAACATTCCACGGTCGCCGCGGGTGATCCTGGGTTTGCTTGGACGATGTGCCTTGCGCTGGCCGCGACGGTATTCACCGGCGCCCTGTGCGGGTTCTTGAACGGCGGTTTGATCAGTGCGACCAAAGTCGTCCCCTTTATCGTGACGCTGGGCACGATGACGATCTTTTTGGGAGTAGGCCAAATCATCGCCAGCGAATCGACGGTCTACGCCGCTAAAGAAAACATTCCGGTTTGGCTGCGGTATCTGTGTTACACCGGATCCAACGGCGAGAATTATCTGATCTCGGGATTGCCGATTTCGACCAGCGTGATCATCGCTGCAGTGCTGGCAATCTTGGTCGATTTGTTGATGCGGTTCACGGTGTTTGGCCGTAACGTGTTTGCGATCGGGTCGAGCGAATCGACGGCTCGATTGTGTGGCATCAACGTGCCATGGACCGTCGTCGCGGTCTACACGCTTTCCGGTTTCTTCGTGGCGGTTGGCGGGCTGCTTTATTTTGCGGACGTCAAAAACGGTAACCCCAGCGACGGCAGCGGCAAAGAACTCGAAATCATCGCCGCCGTGGTGCTCGGAGGCGGCAGTCTCAGCGGTGGCCGTGGATCGATCTTTGGAACGCTGGTCGGCGCGTTGATCATCACCGTGATCCGCAGCGGTTGTTCGCAATTGTCGATCCCCAATACGTACACCCATATCATCATCGGCGGCATCATTATCGTGGCAGTGATCGTCGACCAACTGCGTCACGGATCCCCCGAGTGGTTCTTTCGGATGTTGCCGAAATCCGATGATCGGTAAAATAGAGAAAGTGTCGGCGGGTGAATATGTTTTGCGCGCCCCGAGTGGGTTGAGAGTGTGCCGTAGCTGTTGCGCGGTAGGACGCGAGGCCGCTCGGTGGCAAAATGTATAAACGATTGGATCGTGCCAAATGTCACGCGTTGGACGACTAAAAACTTGAGATGTAAGTATCGCGTACAGGCGAAAATTTACTGCCACCTCTCCCCCAACACTTCTGTTGGGGGAGAGGTCGAACGGAGCCTTCAGCGACGTTCGGGTGAGGCGGCCGACCGAGCAATTTGCGGTCAGCGTTACCGCCGTGTGCACCTGATCGACTCGCAGTTAGCGCGGTCGCCCCCTCACCCGATTGCGTTGGGGAAGAGGTGACTGAGAAAAAAGCTACAAGTAAGATCACACTCAAAATTCAATGACAACTTCTAAGATTTTGCAGTCCGACTCGCAACGCAAACGCTAAACCCAGCGATCCACTTAAAAGGCCATTCCTACTCCGTGAATCGAACCTACAAACGCATCGCTGGACTGTTGTTCTGGATCATCATGTCGGTGGTGACGGTGGTCGCGATCGCGCGGGTCGACTCGCCAACGAAAACACGCTCTGGCGATTCCAATCGCACCCCGCTTGTCCGTTTCCTCACCTCGCGTCCTACCGAGATCAGCGGGATCGATCCGTCTGGCCGATTGCGAAAGTACGATCCCGTCTTCCGGTTGGATGCGGGCGGCGACTATCGGCAGGTGGGCCACGTGGTCGATCACACCTCCGACCGCACGATTCCCACTGCGGAACCGCCTACCGTGACGATTGCTTGGTACGATTCCAAGCTTGCTGCTGACGAAGTTCAGTTTGTCCAATATCACAACCACGGACGACTCGAGGACGTTGCCAAATTGATGCTTCCCGAGCAGAAACGAGAACGCATTCGCCAGCAACTCGCCGACGCGATCCGTTTGTACGGAGACGAGTTTTCGCAAGCCTTCAAACCTTTGGTCCAACAATCGATCCAACAATCGTTGCCGGTGATCGAATCGGAACTGCAACGATCGATTAAACGTCATCGCGGTGACATCGACGCATTGGCAAAACGCTGGAACGATGATGTCGTCCGCAAACGGCTGATCCCGTTGGCACGTCAAGAGATCATGCCGATCGTCAAAAAGCATGGCAGTCCGACGGCCGAAAAGATTGGCCAGGAGGTTTGGGAACGCGCCTCGCTGTGGCGATTTGGTTGGCGTGCCGTCTATGATCGCACACCGCTACCCGAGCAAAATTTGTTAAACGAAGAATGGCAACGCTTCGTGCAAAAGGACGTTGGTCCGGTGCTCGAGAGAAACATGGACGAGATTGTCGCAGCGGTGCAAAAAATCCTGGTTGAGACAGCCGCTAATCCGGTCGTCCGAGGCGAATTAGCGGATGTTGCCAGCGACATCGCCCAAGATCCCGAAGCACAACAACTCGTCAAAGTCATCCTGAAAGAAACCTTGGTCGACAACCAACGCTTGCACCAAGTTTGGTCCGACGTTTGGCAGAGCGACGAAGCACGCCGCGCGATCGATTTAGCGTCTCGGCGAATGGAACCTGTGCTTCGACAAATTGGCGACGAACTGTTTGGCACGCAAGACGAGGGAATTGATCCCGAGTTTGCCCTGGTGCTGCGGAATCAGATTTTTGGCAAAGATCGCCGCTGGATCATCGCGTCGCCGATTCAAGACGAGCACGACGAATCGGCACCACGCGTCATTCCGGTCGCCAATCAATGGATGGCGTATCCGATCGTGTATCTCGCTGAAAAGGATGCCCAGTGAGTCTCGACGCGGAAACCGATAAGATCGCGGCGTCCGGCGACGGATTGCCGCTGCGTTTGATCGATCTGCAGATCCAGGTCGCCGATCGTGTGTTGATTCGCGACACCTCGCTGACGATTCCCGCAGGCAAAATCACCGTGATCGTGGGCGCCAGCGGAGCAGGAAAATCGGTCTTGCTGCGGACGTTGGCCGGATTGGTCGGTCGCGATCACGAGGCGATTTCGTGGCGAGGCAACATTGCGATTGGCCATGACGATGCCTCGCAAAACCGCCGCCCTCGCTTGTTAACCCGCGTCGGCATCGTGTTTCAACAATTTGCGTTGTTTGACGAATTGTCGCCGACCGCCAATGTCCAATTCGCCATCGATCATCGCAGCGATCCCGCGACACCTCCATCTCAATCGGCAAAGGCTTGGGTCGATGAACTTGGCGTCCCCGCACACACGTCGGTATCGGCGCTCAGCGGAGGCCAAAAACAGCGTTTGGCGATCGCCCGCACGCTGGCCGCTGCGCCGGATATCTTGTTGTATGACGAACCGACCAGCGGGCTTGATTCCGCAAGCGGTCGGAAAGTTGGCGAATTGATTCGGCATACTCAGACGATCCACCGCACCACCAGCATCGTGGTCACGCATGACTATCTAACGCTGCTGCCGATCGCTGACGAAGTGCTGTTGCTTGATTCCCAAACCAGCAAATTGGTGCGAATTGAAAATGACCAATGGGACCAAATCCCGGCACGGATGCAGCCGGTTGCTCTCAGCGATACCGACATCAACGAAGCGACAGCGACACTGGCGTCACGATTCGGCAATCTCGCTCGCCAACGCGTTGACGATTTCTTTACAACGACCGGTTCGGCGATTTGGACTGCGATTTGTTTGCCGTTTGAATTGCGTCCCTATTTCCCCCACTTTCGCTGGGGGATGCGGTTTGTGCTGCATTACCTGCGGCTGGTGGGCGGCCCGTCGGCCTGGTTCTATCTGATCCTGGCGGGAATGATCATCGGGTTCACCAGCACCTATTTCACATTTGAATTTTTGCCATTCCAGGCCTACACACAGCCGCTGTTGATCGACGAGTTGTTGGCTTCGATTGGTTTTGCGTTGTACCGCATCTTGGTTCCGGTGTTGGCCACCATTTTGATCGCCGCACGCTGTGGTGCCGCCGTCGCAGCCGATGTCGGTGTGAAGCGGTACGGAGGTCAAGTTGATGCATTGCAGACACTCGGAGTCAAACCGCGAACGTATTTGCTGCTGCCGATCGTGATTGCGTTTGTGATCGCGACGCCGATGTTAGAGTGGATGGCGCTGAGTGCGGCGAAGCTGATTAGCTTAGTGACGTTTCTGTCGACGCATCCCAACGAGGGCCCCTATTTCTGGCAACAGAATTTCTATCGCAATCTCGTCCCGATCGAAGGCTCGTTATTGCGAGGATGGGAGTGGGTGCTGACCAAGAATCTGATCTGCGGGTTTGGGATCGCCTGCATTGCCTACTACCAGGGTTTGGCGCCTAAGAAGTCAGCCAACGACGTCAGCGGCGCGATCACGTCGACGGTTCTGTGGACGACGCTGTATGTTTTGGTGGTGCATTTCGTGACGGCATTGATTGAATTTTAGGGACATTTCCCGACGCTTGGATTTTCGACTACAATTCCCGACATGAAAAACACACAACGCCTCGCGATTTCACTTTCGTTGACCCTGGCCACACTTGCCGTTTTCAACGGATGTGCCCCCGCCACGAAAGAGGCTGAACCGACAGCCAACACGGACGCCTCAGCAACCGAGACGTCCCCCGCGGAAGAATCGGTTGCTGCGACACCCAACAGCGAGAAACTGCCCGCGCACCAGCCGAAGTTTAGCGATGATGCTTATTGGATGGCCGCGTTGGATGGCAACATGCAAGTGATCGAGATGGCGATCAAGTCCGGCACCAAAATCGACATCAAAAACGAACGAGGCCACAACGCGTTGCATTTGGCCGCCTACAACGGTCACACCGAAGTGGTGAAGTACTTTCTGCGAAACGACTTCAAGGTCGACGAGCGGGATTCCGAAGGCAAATCGGCTTTGATTCATGCGGCGTCGGGCGACTTTCCCGAAACCGTCGAGGTGCTGATCGCCAAGGGAGCCGATGTGAATTTGAAAGATGAAACCGAAGGCTTTACCGCGCTGATGATGGCGGCGGCCGAAGGCCAGATGAAAGTCGTCGAGGTGCTATTGGAACATGGCGCGGACAAGACAATGAAGGACGTTGATGGCGATACCGCCGAAGTCTTTGCCCGCAAAAATAGCCACTTTGAAATCGCGGATTTGTTAGCGGACAAAGACAAAGAGGAAGACAAAGAGGAAACGAAGTCGGAGTAGGCTACGCCGAAAATCGTGGCGAGTTTCGCTACTCTGCCGGCTTCCCTTCTGCCTGCTTCCCTTCTGCCTGCTTCCCTTCTGCCGACTCGCCTTCTTTCTCTGCTTCCGCTTCGCTCTTCTGTAACGTCGGGTCTTCGATCGAAGCCAGTTCGACTTGCAGCGTCATCTCTTTGCCCGCTCGAGAGATTTTGACATTCTGCATCGAACCAATCGGTTTTCGCTCGATGATTTCTCGCAAGTTGCTTGGATTGAGTACTCGTTCCCCGGCGAATTCGAGAATCACGTCCATTGGTTTTAATCCCGCACGCGCTCCTGCCGATCCCGCGATCACTTGGTGGACCAAGATCCCCAGCCCCACGGGCAGATTGACCTTCTTGGCTACTTTGGTATTGAGTTCAGCCAAACTAATCCCCAAAGCGGCACGTCGAACGCGTCCATGTGCGGCAAGTTCATCGGCGATCCATTTTGCTTGATTGATCGGAATGGCAAACCCGATTCCTTGATAGCCACCATTGCGTGTGGCGATGGCCGTGTTAATTGCGATCATCTTTCCATCCAAATCGACGAGCGGACCGCCCGAGTTACCTGGATTGATTGCAGCATCGGTTTGCAACAACCGACCGCGGCGGATCCGCGGCAGTTTCCGATTTTTGGCGCTGACAATCCCCGCGCTGACGGTGGCTTCTAATTTGAAAGGGCTGCCGATCGCGAGTACCCAGTCGCCGATATCCATTTGATCCGAATCCCCCAGCGTGGCCACATCAAACGGCTTGTCACGCTCGATTCGCACAATCGCCACATCGCTGTCGGGATCCCCATGCACTTCGGCGGCTTCGATCTCCGTTTCGTCGGCTAGTTGAACGACCACTTTTTTAGCACCGGCGATGACGTGATTATTGGTAATGATCAATCCGGTTTCGCTGAGGATCACGCCTGAGCCTAAACCGGTCAACGGCACGGCGTCGCCATTGACGCTTTCGTTCTGTGGCGGCGTCGGGCCTGGACGGTCGGTTTCGTCCTCTTCATCCGTCGTTTCGACGTTTTGTCCATAGGCAAACACGGTAACGACCGACGGGGTTGCACGACGCGCGGCAACGCGAAATGCCTTGGACAACGCCCGCGGTCCCGCTTGAATTTCGCTCATCGATTCCGCGATCTCGGTCGCAGCAGAGACATCATCGGCATGCATGGGGTTCGCGAGAGATGCGAATACACAGCCAAGAAAAACGAGAGATGCAAGTCGATGTTTCATTGCGTTTCTTTTAACTTTGGTGAGGTAAAATCGGACTTGTAAGCAGGTTGCTCGCAATCTACCGATAAAGCAGCGGTTATTCAGTGAGCCGACGGCGTGAGCGGGTTGTCGGCTTGGTGAGCCGTGACGCGTGAGCGGCCGGTTCCACGCATTACCCGGTGCCTTACGGCTCACGGCTCACATCATTTTGCCCTGCTTCGACAATAAAAACGAGCGTGGCAACCCCAATGTGCGGGTGCCAAACCGTTCTCGGTTGATCGGTTGTCTTTGCCTTTGCAGACGATACGCCGATCGAAACGGAGCCGCCAGTATCACACACCCGTCGGATCGTCTATCGTCACTATAGCGGTTTGCAATCTTTTTCGTCACCAAGAAGGTTTTTGGCAATGCTACCAGCAACGATATTGGCAAAAAAACGTGACGGTCATGAGTTGACCGACGCCGAGATCCGTTTTTTGGTGGACGGATTTTGCCACGACAAGGTGGCCGATTATCAGATGGCCGCACTCGCGATGGCGATCTGTATCAACGGCATGTTGCCTGGCGAGATCAGTGCCTTGACCGGGGCCATGGTGCGTAGCGGCGACAAGCTACCGCGATGCAGTGACCGTCCACGCGTCGATAAGCACAGCACGGGCGGACTCGGTGACAAAGTTTCGCTGATCCTCGCGCCACTGCTGGCGACCTGTGACGTCGACGTGCCAATGATCAGCGGCCGCGGACTCGGTTTAACCGGAGGCACGCTGGACAAATTGGAATCCATCGAAGGTTTCAAGACTCAACTGACGATCGACGAATCGACCAAGCTGCTTCGCAAACTGGGCGTCTTTATTATCGGAGCTAATGCAAAAATCGCTCCCGCCGATCAACGTCTGTACTCGCTTCGTGATGTCACCGGCACGGTGGAATCGGTGGCCTTGATCACGGCCAGCATCCTCAGCAAAAAGCTTGCCGCACGACTGGACGCCTTGGTGATGGACGTCAAAGTCGGTTCAGGCGGATTCATGAAAACACTCGATCAAGCTCGTGAGCTGGCTCAATCGTTAATCCGTGTCGGTGCCCAATCCGATTTGCCAATCACCGCCATCCTTTCGGACATGGACCAACCGCTCGGCGCAGCGATCGGCAACGCGATCGAAGTCAACGAGGCGGTCGATGTGCTGCAAGGCATTGGCCCGCCGGAAGTCCGCGAGTTAACGCTACAGCTCGCCGCAAATTTGTTATCCGCTTCGCACGAAGGCATGTCGCGCGATGACGCGATCACGAAAGTGACAAACAACCTCGACTCGGGGATCGCGATGGAACGGTTTGAACAGATGGTGGTGGCACAAGGAGGCCGTCCCAATTTCCCACGTCCGATCGGAAGCGAGTTGATGATCGAATGTTCCGCCGATGGCTGGATTGAAAAAGTCGATTGTGAATTGCTGGGGCGAGCGGTGGTCGAACTTGGTGGCGGTCGGCGACGGAAAGAGGACCGCATCGATCCAAGTGTCGGGCTGCAAGTTCATTGCCGCGTCGGACAACGTGTCAAGCGAGGCACACCAATCATCAGCCTGCATTGTGACAAACGTCTGCATGACGAGTATCGAGGCCCGTTGCAGAACGCGGTAATCGTTTCGGATCAAAGCGTCAAAGGTGTGCCGCTGATCATCGACCAGCTGCGCTGAGCATCCGGTCCAGGGTCGACCAACCGAAGAACGAAAAACGGGAAAAGAAAAAAGGGGGCGTTCACCGAAAAGACATTACTCTCTTCGACGACCGTCCCCCATTTGATAGTTCTCGTCGCTGGACCTTGCAATGTGCGAAAGTCTAGCGAAGGAATACCTATTTAGAAGTCGTTGCCAATCACTTCTTTGCTGGCACGTGTTCCGAGCGATCCCCACAATCCATAGGGGCTTTGCTGGCCAGGAGCCGCTTTGCCACTGCCGCCCAAACGAACCATGGCTCCGCCGCCGCCTGTATTGCGACTGCTTCCCGCCTCGATCGAATCGGTGATGAACTTAACCGCTCCGTCGCCCATTAGAATGTGGCAACCCCCTTGGTGATGGCTGCTTGGCGTGGCAACCATTTCCTTGAAGTGGTTCTCGGCCGCAGGCAACGTCGTGCCGAAGGTTGCTTGAGTGGGCGCAGGCAAGTCGCCGCGACAAATCTCTTGGTTGGGTGGCAGGATCGTGGTAAATCCGGTGAACAGCGGTCCAAAGTCTGCCCAGCGATATCCACGTGCCAAACCGTTTGCAGCGGGCGGCGAAGCCCAAAAGCGAGGACGGGTTGCGGAGACCAATGGCAGACACATACTTGGATTTCCGTACAGATCGGTGCCCGCGACCTCTTGGGCCTGCGTCGAGACGCTTCCGTCCCCCAAGTCCGTCATGATTTCCCCTACGACGATCGTGTTCGCCAAACCGTCCAGAATGTCACGGAATCGAGAGGTCTGGTGGGCGACAAACGCACCGCGACATGAGGCCCGTGCTTCTTGTGCAAAATTCGAACTGGAAACTCCATTTTCATTGACGGGGCCAAACGACATCATCACGGCCGAATCACCGAGACAAGCGGCAATATTTGTCCGTCCTTTCGCTGGCAATCCCTGGCCCGGATCACTCGGACAACGGAGCGCTGGAATGTCGGTGTCCCAGGGACCATAAGTCGTGTTTGGGGTGGGCCCCATCGCATTGAACGTGCCTTGAGGGTTGCTGATCTGTTCCCACAATGCTTGTTGTTCGAAGAACGGCAACAGCCCGACAAGGAAACTCAGACGCGAGTTATTTCGCAGATTCGAGTTGTTCCAAACCTTCTGACCGCTTCCCGTCCCCGTCCCTGAACCGTGTGTTGGAATTTGGTTATAGGCAGAGTGATAGTTGTGAATCGCCAACCCAATCTGCTTGAAATTATTGCTACATGACATCCGCCGCGCGGCTTCACGAGCCGCTTGTACCGCCGGCAAAAGCAAACCGACCAGTACGCCGATAATCGCGATCACGACGAGCAGTTCCACCAACGTGAACCCTCGCTTGACTGATAACTTGTTCATAAACACCCTTTCTGTAGATAAGCCATAACACTAAAAATCTTGCGACACCAATCCGCGTCGGTTTGTTGGACCGAACGTCTTCGATATCGTCAAAGTCCCTATCACTATGCAGCATGCAAGTGACCAAGACGACTGATTTTTGCGACATCCGATTATTAAATTGCGACACACAACATCACGAAAAGGGGGACAATCCGGTTTCTAACGATTCCCGCCATTCCGGAATCCCCAGAAGGGACCGGGCGGAAACGTGATGATTCGGGCATTTAGGGGGTACGAGAACGCAGCACGCTCACCACGCAGCGGGTTGGGCGAGTAGTCGACTGCGGCCTCACTGCCAGTTTCGGGTGCTCGTTTGCGGCATTCCAACTACCGAATTGCGACACTGTGAGTTCGCGTTCCCGAATCATCCTTAAGCTCGGGCGGCATCCAGTGGATCACTTTATTGAGAGAGGGTTACCATCACGCCGCGACCACCACTTCAGTAAACAGAGAAGTTTTCAGGACTGCGAAAAACAGATCTCGCGACCCAGCCAGTCCGTCGTCGCAAGGACGCGGTGCCGTTGATCACGAACGTCGTCGAGAAAGCGGCTTTGACGAGTACTTTGATACCCCCCTGGACGTCTACGGGTTCAAACGCTTGCGAGATCGGACCAGTCAAAAGAGTTCAAGCGGCGGCCTCAGCCTGGACCACGAAAACGATAGTGTCGTCGTGATTTTTGGTAGCGTTGGACTACTGTTACTCCTCCACTAACTTCGGAGACTGCTGAAGTAGTACGTTGATTGCAGGCCGGAGGCCGATACACCCTCTGCCGGTAGCGTAAGCTGCCGGTCAGGAGAGGCAGAAAAACATAGCCCATAGGGCGACACATCTGCTGCCAGTGTGTCGGCCTCCGGCCTTACAGCGACAAGTCGCCCCTAAACCGTTGGCTCACGCCAACGGCAAGTCATGTATCGGCCTCCGGCCTATTCGATTGCTACTAAACCAGCAGCCTCCCTTGTTGGTGGAGAGGAACTGCCGTAAAGGCCGGAAGAAAAACTCGCCTCCAGTGTCCAATGACAACAGCAACCACTTAGCAGTCCAGACCAAGCCGATGCATTGATCGACTTTAGCGTCAGTCCAATTCATCACAAATTTGGACCGTGGCCAATCGTGCTTCCAATACCACCAGTTTCTTTCGCAGCGACTCGACTTCCGCTTGGACTTGCACGAGCCGATCGTGGACGGATTTGGATTCTTCGGCGGTGACGATTCCGTCGGCCTGTAGTCCAAGGAGCCGTCGATATTCTCCCCGACGCATCGACTCGATCTGCGTCGCCGTCATCCACTGCGTTCGAACGCTTTCGGTTTGCGTTCGCAATCGATCTCGATCCGCTTTGGCTTTTACTTGCAGGTCGTGGTATTGATCCAAGGCGATTCGAGCTGCCGAGCGAAGTGTATAGTCAGGGCTCTGCCAGTTCGATCTTGGCAAATCGGCGGCATTCACCAATGCAGAGAGTGCATAATCGAGTCGGTTGTCGGCGTGATCATTCTCGAGCAGCTCGGCGACCCTTTGAGACAAAAATTGTTTTGCGGCGCACGTGTCCCAATCGCCCAAGCAAGACAATGCTAGACTTGAAGTGGAAGTAGGATCGCGGTCAACCAACCGTTTTATTTTTGGCAACGCCGCATCGGGCTGGACTTCGCTGAGCGCACACGCTGCTGCGGTTGCGACTTCCACATTCGGATCATCGATATGGTCTAAAAGAACTTCCGTTGCTTGATCGTCGGCCCAGCGGAGCGAGAGCAGAATAATCAATCGCCGCTGCAACCGTGTTTCGGATTTCAAAATCTCGATCAATGGTTCGGCAAGAAATTCTCCTCCAGCACGATAGAGCGAATAGATACACACCATGCGAACCGTTGCGTTTTGCCGTTTGTCCTCCGCGATTTTCGCAATTTCGCTGCGTTGACCATTGTTTGCCAAGTGGGTCAAGATCGGAATCGCTTCGTAGGGAAACATGTCAAGCCGAATGGTATCGTCCGGTGCCGGCTTCGGTTGATTTGAATTGATGTCCGATTGGAAACCAAAGGGTTCAAGCAAGTAGGGAACCATTCCGCTGTGCAATTCATTGATCTCCAATCGGTCGTCGGATGAACTGGATGGACGAATTCGATAGTAGACGTTGTGATAAGCACGATACGCCGTGTCACGTCCTCCTCCCGAACCGTTGAAATCACTGTTTCGGCGTACTTCCTCCAGCAATCCACTCGCGATGACTCGCAATTCGTCTTCGGTCGGGGTGGTTAACGTTTGCCGTTTCGCCACCGCATCGCTCTCACGAGAACCGTCCGCCGAGGGATCCTGGGCGACAAGGATCAGGGCCGCGAACGATCCCCCCACCAGAAAAACCACGAGCAGAATGATCGATTTCATCACGGGGTTCCTTCGGCTTGCGCAATGCCGCGTGTTTGAATTACCGGTTGCTCCGACTACGAACAACGAAGCGTTTTCTTTGGCGAAACCCTTTAAAATAACGCGAAATCGCAACGCGATGGGGATTTGAATTGGCAGAAGCCACTCGATGGATCGACATCATGTTTACCGCCGACCGATAGCGTCCTCCTACGGCGTACGCGTTTTTGGAGCGAGGCGGTAACGCGGCATGTTGGGAAGGGCAGAGAACCTTTTCCTGATTCGGGTGAACAAGAAGCGATGCGAATAGAGTGCTTTGCTTGCTTTACACCCTATAACCGTCTAAAACAGTGGCAGAGTCCGAGGGTTCCAACTTGACCTTAAAGTCAAGAAAAAAGCGACACGATTCTCATCTTCTCCTTGGTCACTCGACCGACATTGCTGCTTTTCACGATTAGACACTCTTCACGATTAAACCGAGCACACCGATGGTGGATCTAAAGACCAAAGAGATTGACCGATTGATTTTGTCCGCGACCACCGCGCGTGATCAGGCGTATGCTCCCCACAGTCACTTTTACGTCGGTGCGGCATTGTTGATGAACGATGGCACCGTTGTGATCGGATGCAATGTCGAGAACGCGAGCTATTCGATGTGCTTGTGTGCCGAACGCGTCGCCGCATCCGCAGCGATCGCAGCGGGTTATCGCGAGTGGCGTGCGATTGCCATCGCCAGCGTCGGCGGCGTGGCTCCGTGTGGTGCTTGCCGCCAATTTTTGGCCGAGTTCGGATTAAATCTGCCAGTCATCACGACCGATGTGATCGATGGCAGTTATAAGGTCCGAAACCTCAAACATCTGTTCCCCGAAGCGTTTGATGGATCGAGTTTGCCGCATCACGCTTGAGGAACCGTTCGGAAATAACTTCGTCATTTCAAGATGTAACCCGAATGACATGAACTTTAGATGTAGTGGACGAGGCTACGAGTCCCAGCGACTTAGTGGCACGACGGGACTCGTAGCCTCGTCCACTACAGAGAAAACACTTCCCGCGTGATTTGTAACAAAACTGGAATCACAAAGCGATTTACGAACAGTACCTTACGTAGCGGTACGGCGCGAGCCGTCCGGTTGCAGCGAGTAAAACGGTCGATTCAATCCGCCTGCTCGCGACGAGGCCCGGCAGTCTTCCTGCCGCTCACCATCTCTTCCCGCAGCCAACGTTCGATTAGGTATAGACAGAAAGATTGGTGCGATAGAAAAAATTCTCTGATCACCACGAGAGCTTTTTCATTTTCCTGTCATCTCATTTACCTGTAACTCCCGACCGCGCAATCCTCACGCCCGCTCGCGGACAGCCGAAGAAGATTAAGGAACCGTTCGGAAATAACTTCGTCATTTCCAAGATGTAACCCGAATGACATGAACTTTAGATGTAGTGGACGAGGCTACGAGTCCCAGCGACTGAGTGGCACGACGGGACTCGTAGCCTCGTCCACTACAGAGAAAACACTTCCCGCGTGATTTGTAACGAAACGGGAATCACGAAGCTATTTCCGAACAGTACCATAGGTAGCGGTACGGCGCGAGCCGTCCGGTTGCAGCGAGTAAAACGGTCGATTCAAACCGCCCGCTCGCGACGAGGCCCGGCCGTCTTCCTGCCGCTCACCATCTCTTCCTGCAGCCAACGTTCGATAAGACAACGACAGAAAAATTGGTGCGACAGAAAAATTCTCTGATCGCCACGATAGCGTTTTCATTTTCCTGTCATCTCATTTTCCTGTAAATCTCGACCGCGCAATCCGCTCGCCCGCTCGCGGACAGCCGAAGAAGATTAAGGAACCGTTCGGAAATAACTTCGTCATTTCAAGATGTTACCCGAATGACATGAACTGTGGATGTAGTGGACGAGGCTACGAGTCCCAGCGACTTAATGGCACGACGGGACTCGTAGCCTCGTCCACTACAGAGAAAACACTTCCCGCGTGATTGGTAACAAAACGGGAATCCCGAAGCTATTTCCGAACAGTACCTTAGGTAGCGGTACAGCGCGAGCCGTCCGGTTGCAGCGAGTAAAGCGGTCGATTCAAACCGCCCGTTTGCGATGAGGCCCGGCAGTCTTCCTGCCGCTCACCATCTCTTCCCGCAGCCAACGTTCGATAAGACAACGACAGAAAAATTGGTGCGACAGAAAAATTCTCTGATCACCACGAGAGCTTTTTCATTTTCCTGTCATCTCATTTTCCTGTAAATCCCGACCGCGCAATCCTCTCGCCCGCTCGCGGACAGCCGAAGAAGATCAAGGAACCGTTCGGAAATAACTTCGTCATTTCCAAGATGTTACCCGAATGACATGAACTTTGGATGTAGTGGACGAGGCTACGAGTCCCAGCGACTGAGTGGCACTACAGGGACTCGTCGCCTCGTCCACTACAGAGAAAACACTTCCCGCGTGATTCTTAACAAAACTGGAATCACGAAGCGATTTCCGAACTGTACCTAACGGTGGCTATTGCGAACGTCCGAGGCGGCGGAAATCGGTTGCGATCGCGTCGTAGACACGGGCCAGTACGGGACGATTGTCTCGAATCGTCATGCTGCCCAGCTGGCCCGATCGAACCTCCGCACTCGTGATCGGATCCAACTTGGTGATGCTTTCCAAATAAGGTTGGGTCAATCGCATCTCGCCCGACCCATCCATCGCCGGTTCGACCGCCAAGGGACCACCGACACTGCCCGCCAACGCCGGGTGCATCAGCGTACGGTAGGCGCGGGGACGCAGCGATGCAGGTTTGGCCTTGATCGTCAAACCGCCTCGCAAACGCACTTGCGACAACGATTCGCTGCGGCTTGCCAATTGGTACGCATCGACGTCTTGTTCAGGGACGACGGCGAGAAGTTCTTTTTCTTGAGGATCCGAAACACGCAACAACTCTTGTCCTGCGGAAACAAAACGTCCGGGCAACGACTCAACATGATTGCCAACGATGTAACCCGAGCGGTTTGCGATCACGGTCAGCTGAGCAATCTGTTCGTCCATTTCGGCAATTTGGCGTCGCAATGCGTTGGCATTTTCCAGGTACGCAGCGGCCTTGGACAATTCACCTTGCCGCCGAAATTGGATCACTTGCAGCTCGGCGATTTCAAGGTCGTCGGCCTTCTTTTCGCGGCGGATCCTCAATTCGGGATCCTTCAACCGCATCAACAACACGCCCTGTTCGACGTGTTGGCCGCGGTGCACAAATAACGACTCGACAAAGGCGTCACTTGGCGATCGAGCGATCTGTTCGTCCTGGAATCGAACCACCACCGGAACTCGTCGGTCAAACGGCGAAGAGACCGTACCAAGTTGCTGAAACAGAGCGATCAGTAAACTGGCGTAAAACAACATTCGCCGACGATAGAAATTCAGCCCAAATCGTTCGCCCGGTTCCAGCATCCAAATCTTCCACACCCAACGAGCTGAAGGGATCAAAAACCACATCAACACGCCTGCGACGGCGAGCAAGATCCCCAGACCGCGTGCCCACATCGCGACCCCCAACACAAGTCCGCCCATCCAGAAGACTTGGAAAATGACACTACATGCCGCGTGGATCGAAGCAAACCAGACTCGCCATCCCGACAACAATTGACGTGTCTGAGGGATACCAAACAACAGCCACTGCAGCGCTGTGCCCAGTTGCCGACGCCCATGCATCCGAAGATTGGGGATTTCGGTCAGATCCGACAGCACATAGTAACCGTCAAGTCGCAGCAGCGGATTGGCATTGACCAATAGCGTCGCGGGGCCGGAGATCAAAAAAAATTGTGCGGTGATATGTTTTGCGTAGCCTTCGGGTAGAAACCACCATGCCCACGCCGCAACCGCGGCGACCGCCAGTTCGAAGTAGACTCCGCCCAATGCGATTTGAACTCGATAAAATCGGCGACGCAGCTTCCATGCGTCCGTGACATCGACATACGCCAGCGGTGCGAGCAGAAAGAACATGATGCCAACCTGCCCCACACGCACGCCGTGATGTTTTGCCGCGACCGCATGCCCCGCTTCGTGAATCAGTTTTGCGACAACCCAAATCAAAAACAGCACGGGCCACAGCCCCGGATCAAACATCCGCCGCAATTCAGCAGCAAATGCATCGGAGTGTCCATAGACCACACAGAGACCGCTGAAGACAAGCAACATCCAAACCGAAATCCCAATCGGTTCGAATGCGAATCCGAGAAACCGGGTCAACCAAGTCGCGATACGATCCCCGCGAAAGAGTGGAAAGCGTTGGCTGATCAACAGCGGCAAGAATCGCAGCAGCGTTGCCAACGATCCTGGTGGCGTGGGTTCAGGCGAGGGGCCGGTTGCGGCTGCGAGAGGATCGTTGGCCGCCGGCGGGTTCGTCGCCCGTTCGGTATCTTCACTGGCCGCATTATCACAGGCGGCTGCTGACGCAGCGAGCGGTGTGTCGGTCGCGGCAGCCGATCCTTGCTTGATCACCGCAACATTTGCTTTGACCAATTGTGCGATAAATTTTGCCAGATCTTCGGTCGACCACTCGATTCCTTCACTGCGCAGCGCTTCGAACAATTCGGGAACCCCGCGGACGCCGTCCAACAACGATGCGACGCGATACTCTTCGGGTCCCAGCTGAAAAAATTTCCCAGTGGCTTCATGGTGCGACACATAGGTCGTACGTCCACCGATCTCGCGAGCGACAAAGGTGACTTCGGGATCAAGGATCACGGTGGGCATTGAAGGTGAGTTGGCGTCGCTGCTCATGTTTTCGCTAAAAATGGGAGAGAGGCTTCCTGACGGACATTTGCGTTTTTTGGGGTAGCGAAACGCGTGAACGGCTTGTTGAATTAATCCAATTGCAAATCGAAATGGTGAGCCGTGGGCCGTGAGGCACCGGGTAACGCGTGGGACCCGGCCGCTGCCGCATCGCGGCTCACTAAATCAACAAGTCGCGAAGCGTTTCGGGCATCAACATTCCACGACGAAAGTCGCTGAGACTTTCGCTGCGGCAGTCACGGCACCATGTTGCCGGACGCGTCTAATACCCGACCCACCACAACACTCTTTCAACCCCAGTTCGCACCCAAGACCAGATCCAGGGGCGAAGGGGGCCATAGGTGGTTGCGTCACCTTGCATCCCCGGTCGCAATTTGCCGTTTTCATTTTCGACTTCGATGCGGCCAATAAAAACATTTTTGTCGTCACGAATCTCGGAGGACGGATACAAATCGTCCAGTTCTTGATGGATCGAGCGGCCTCCGATCGAACCAAACCGAATCCGCGCTGGCGAATGAGCACTCACAAAATCGATTTCATGCGCAGGAATCTCCACTTCGATCGCCATCCGATCCATCGGAGAAATCTCGAACATCGTCTGTCCCAATTCCAGGGGTGACCCGACATATTGGCTCAGATCGCCACTGATGATCACTCCGTCAATCGGGCTGACCACTTCAAGTCGTTGCAAGCGATCCGAGAGCAGTTCGTAAGTGCGGTTGAGCTGGCGTTCACGCAGACGTGCTTGTTGGGCATCGGCGATCCGGCCGGTCGCCAACGCCGTGTCATGTTCTTTGGACGCTTGTTGCATTTCCGCGGCAATCGATTCGCGTTCAAGCCGCAGCGGACGTCCGTCCAGAGTGACCAGCAACTGTCCCGCCTTGACCGTTTCGCCCGGTTTGACATGGTTCGCCAACAAGGTCGCTTCGAACGGCGTCGCAACCAATCGCTGCTGAATCGGTTGCACGGTCGCGGTACAGGCGACGCGGTAGTGGACGGGCCAAAACGCCAATAGCATCAACACGAGCGAGAGTGCACCGACGATCGTTAACGTGCGCCGAGTCAGATTTTGTATTGCTTTGGGAGCTGCATATTTGGGACGACTCCAAAACACGTTTGACAATGTTCGAATAATCGTTCGCAACCATTCGCCAAAGACCGACTTGTCGGCGACCGGATAGATCCACAGCAAGCAGCGCTCGTCTGAATCACTTTGTGGCATGCACAACACCATCGCTTGGTCGTGGACCAGGACCCCACATTGGACGTCGACCAACTCGGACCACTGTTTTGCAGCAGCGATACGGGGCCCGCTCTCGGGTCCGAGCCATCCGAGTCGTTGATCGTACAAACGTTTGAGCTGAGCGTTACCGAGTCCGCAACGGACGGTGGCGTCAGGAAAGCGACGCGAAATCTCTTGAGTCATAATCCGCATCGCATCAACGCGGGTACCGGCCGAAGCGATCGCGCCAATGATCTCGAACAATTTCCCGAGTTGTTCTGGCGGACTCTGGTTGGATGTCGTGCTTGAACCCGCTGTTTTTTCGCGCGACGGCTCGGTTGCAGCAGGACGCGGTTTGACCTTATTTCCAGTCAACGAGACGTGCAGCATCGCATCGGTTTTAAACGCTTCGGCTTGCGGTACAATGCTCACCTTGTTACTCCCTCGGGCGACTGCAATTTATTTTTTAGCGGCCGTTGGGAAACCGCTTGTTTGGCACTCGCCGGATCACGTTGTGAAGTTCCCAAGATGCTGAGGGTGCAGCGATCGCCCGCGCGTAGATGATGCGCTGCATTGTCGAGCTCGACTCGGACCTGTACGGTTCCACTTTCGCCGTCGATGTCCGGTGCAATTGAACTGACTTTTGTATCAATCGTCTTGCCGTTGCTTCGCAAAAAGACGCGAGCCGGTGTTCCCACGCTCAGTCGTGCAATCTCTTCGGCGGGAACATTAAAGACGCCAATCAATCGATCCATCACAAGCAGTCGAGCGATCACGGGTTCACTCGGTGAGACGTACTCACCCGGTTCGCGAAATAACTCGGCGATCACTCCGCCAACCGGAGCGACGATTTTGCGTCGCTCTAATTGCAATTGATACCGTTCTAGTTCCAAGCGACGAAGATGAGTCTGTTCTTGGGCGGCCAACAATCTCGCTTCGGCAATTTCCAAATCGGCTTCGGTACGACGCAGTTCGTCGGGTCGAGCCATATTCTTGACCGCCAATTCGCGGACCATGCCAACACGTTTTCGTTGCAATTCCGCTTCGACTCGCGCCGCGTCCTGGTTGCCTCGCATGTTGGCCTGCATTTCCGCCAATTTGACGGCCGACACCTGAACATCGTCATCAAGGCGTCCAATGACTTGGCCCGCCTCGATCGAATCGCCAATCTCGACTTCCATCGACAACAATAATCCGACCTCTGACGCCGCCACCATGATGTCATGCTGAGGCTCGGTGAATCCGTCGTAGACCAAGGTCTGCGGCTGTGAATAAGCGGGCGTTTGCGAATACGATTGCGGCCAATCGGCAACAAAGATCACACCGATGTTACACACCAAGGCTGCCGAAACAACGATCGACTTCGTACGGTGCCGGAACATTGACATCACTCCCCGTTCGTCTTTGCGTGTTCGTATCATGATTAGGGTCCCCTATTGTCAATGGTTTCGATCAACCCCGAGTCTCTGGAACCAAGCCCCAGTCGTGTTGGTCGCGGCGTCGCAGGCGACGTGACACGAATTTCGACCGCGGGTGACAGAGGAGGCGGCGTTGCGGTTGTCGGCTTTGCCCAAGGCAGGAACCTTTCTTTGGATGCATCATCGAGTGCGTTTTTGGGCGCGACGCTATCAGCCGTAACATCGGGCGAAGAAATGAGCATGCTGGCGGCGGCATTGTTGGATCGATTCTGGAACGATCCAAATTCGCCGCGTGGGATCGACGCGGCGGTGTCGTTGTTCGAACCGCGGACAATATCGATATCGGTGCGTCCGGGGACACGCAACGTTTCGATATTCTCGTGGATCAACAGATTGCCCATCGCACGCTCGAGCTCGATCAACGAGACCAAATAATTGACTTGAGTCGAGACCCATTCGCGTTCGGCATCCGAGCGACGTTGTTGTGCATCGAGCAGATTTTCAAGCACGACGCCAACACGTGTGCCATCGCCACCGAGCATCCGATAGCGTTCTGTCAACACTGTTTCTTCGTCTGTGGTGGCCATCAGAGTTTGGCGTTTACTTTGATGTTGGGCGATCGAGGTATCGACATCGATCAGCGCGGTTTCGATCTCCGCTCGCGTGACTTGCATCGTTTCACGCAGTTCTTCTGATTTCTGGCGATACCAGTGAATGGCTTCGCGATGGCGGGCGCGGGCGTAACGATTGCCTTGAGGCATTTCGTACTGCAGTGCCGCACTGAGTCCTGGCCCCCCTTCGGTGAATTGATTTCCAAAGGAATGGAAGACATCGTTGTGTCCATTCAGAGCGGCCAAGTAGGCATCAAATACAGCGTTCAGTTCGGGCAGCAATTGGTTCCGAGTGATCCGCATCGAAAGAGCAGCAGATTCCAACTCTTTCGCCGCCGCTCGGACTTCGGGTCGGTTCTCGAGTCCTTGGATGACGGCATCGCGAAGCGTCCACTGCAGCGAAGCCGCCAACGGTGGATCCAAAGGAATCATCTCTAACGCGTTTTCTGCTGAGACCAGTTCAGGTCGACCGATCAACATCGCCAAGCGGGCTTGTTGACGCCGCACATTGGCTTCGGCAGCAATGATTTGATCCATCCGCCGCGCCAAACGGCCGCGGACTTTGGCCAATTCGATTCGGCTGGAATCAAAATCGGCGCGTCCGACGATGATGCGTTCGATCTCTTGACCTCGCTCTAGCAGCTTTTGTTGCTGCAAGAAATGACAACGCGCTTCATAGAGCTGCCAATAGGCGGTCATCACGTCGGCGATCCGTTTTTCGACCTGCCGCCGCATCTCTTGCCACGAAACACCCGCATCGATTTGGGCCTGAGTCAACAACCGCTCGGTATAGACTTGCCCGCCGCGGGCCAATAGCGGACGCGTCAGACTTAGACTCAACCGCGAATTGCCTTGATGTTTCGGGTCAAAGAACAAACTATTGCTGTTCAACGTGCCCAATTCTTGGGATAGATCCCACGTCGAGCCGCCACGAGTTGTGCGGGCGACTCCCGCAGAAACCCCAAACGTATCTTGCTGCAGACGGCTGGGTCCCCCCGTGGTCAAGGTGTTGCCAACCGGGTCGTTCGTCATCCCGGCATTGGATTCCAACAAAATCTTGGAATCAAATGCGGCATCCTGCTGAGTGACCTTTTCCAGCGCCACGCTGGTTCGACTCGAAACACTCTTGATTCGCGGACTGTGCGTCAACGTATCAAGCAAGACCGTGTTCAGATCAAACGAAACCCAATGAGGTTGCGGCATGATGGGCCCCGCGATCGAGGCGTTCCACCACTGAAAGTCGTAGGGGTCATTGGGTGCGGTCGACGCCGCCGCACTTGACGAAGAACCGCCGGAAGCTGCACTGCTGGACACTGCACTGCTGGACACTGCACTGCCGGACACGTTAGTACTCGAAGGCATGTTTTCGTGGGGCTGCTCGGCCTTGGCAATGGACGCAACGGCAGCAAACGTTGCCAAAGCAACGGCTGCTAGCACTGGGCCCAGCGACAAGAAAAAGCGACAGCGAAACATGTTTCGGTTAGATGCCTACAGAGGGGGACGGGGAGCAACAAGGTACCGGCGTACAGATGCCGTATGCGTTGTATCGGACACTTCGAGGGGCAGGTCGTGATGACTATCCCGAAAAATGCGTCGTCTTCATCGTTGCAATCGGGTAATCGGTGCGGCAGGAATAGTCGACGCAATCGTCAAGGTCCCCCCAAACCCAATAGGCCGTCTATCTTGATGAGATTCTTGGTGAAATACGAAGGCGCGTAACAGTTTGCGAACGCATGCTTTTATTGGGAATCTGCGGGTTTCCGCACCTTGTGGATACAAAACGCCGCCAAATTCGCATGTGCCCATCCGGACACCTTTCTGGGGATACGTTTCCCAAGCATCAGCCGCCGCGTAACCGATACCGGCAACGCAATCGTCATATTTTCAAGCGGGAATGAGTGTGGATACCCAATAGACCGATGACAGCAAAGAGGCATTCCCGGTAATGCGGGAGCCATCTGGGGTGCCCACAACCTTTTCCACGGGAATCTCCGTCCAGTGCAACTCATTGAACAAGTTGGTTCAGTTTCATGGCTCGCGAATTTGATTTCTATCCATTAGAAGACCGCATCCTACTCAGTGGCGACGGTCTCGATGCGAGCGAAGGCGCGAGCGACATCGATCTTGATTTAGCGGCTGCGCTATTGCAACAAATCGATGACGCGGATGGAACAGTTATCGATCCGACGACACTCAGTGCGCCGCAGTCAAGTGAGAATGATGACACCAGTGGAGTCGAGTCGACTCACACGATTATTGATGCCCCCGCCTTTGATCCTGCCAATCCAATCGAGGTGGTGTTTGTTGATTCGCGAGTCGAAGATGCTGACACCTTATTAGCGAATCTCCGCGATAGTGCGGACGACCAAACGCAGTGGTTGATCATCCGACTCGACGCAGCGCGAGATGGCATCCAACAGATCAGCGAAACGATGGCGTCGATCACCGGCGTTGACGCGATCCATTTGCTCAGCCATGGCGATGGCGAGAGCATTCAGCTGGGATCGACGCGGCTTGATGTGCAAACGAGCCAAACTTATGTGAGCGATATCGCACGCTGGGGTCTATCGCTCGATGCCGACGCCGACATTTTGATTTACGGCTGTGATTTAGCGAGTACCGAGTCGGGTCGTGAACTAATCCAGCAGATCGCGGCCGTGTGTGACTGTGATGTCGCGGCCAGTGACGATGCGACCGGCAGCGAATTGCTTGGCGGCGACTGGGACCTCGAATACAAGATAGGCGAAATCACCACCGAAGTTTTCGTTGGCGCCTATGGTCAAGAAAGCTGGCGTCACGTGCTCGCTACCACGACCATTGATATCCAACAGGGAGTGAACGGCTATACGGGGACTCACGACACGGAACTAAGGCAACAATCAGCGAGTTCAAATTATGGCAATAACAGCTCGATCGCCATCGATCTAGATAATTCCGGTGGCAGCACCGAATCTCAAGGAATGATCCGGTTCAACGACATCTTTGGTACCGGAAGTGGACAGATCCCCTATGGTGTGCAAATCGTCTCAGCAAGTTTGACGGTGCAAACCACAGGCAACACATCGGGCACCATCAGTCTTTACAAGATGCTGACGAGCTGGGACGAGTCGACTGCCACATGGAATTCACTCAATTCAGGGCTTTCGGCTAATGGTACCGAGATGGCATCGGTTGCGGATGCATCTTTAACGAATCTTAGCTCTGGAGCCGCGACGTTTACGAACCTCAAGTCAACCGTTCAAGCCTGGGCAAGCGGGGCCGCCAATTACGGATGGGGCATCCTTACCAATACATCGGACGGTTGGGACATGAGTTCTTCCGAGGGAACGACCACGCCCAAATTAAGCGTTCAATACATTCAACCTGGTACGCAGGCGTCGACCGCACACACAATCACCGTGACAACGGCGAACGACACGTGGGATGGGGATACGTCATCGATCGATGCGTTGTTGGCTAACAAAGGGGCCGATGGATTGATTTCGTTGCGTGAGGCCATTATGGCTGCCAACAACACGCAGAACGACGGGGGAACTGCGGATCAAATTAACTTTGCGATCTCGGGTACCGGGGTGCACACCATCAACCTCGGCTCGTCACTAACAATCACCGATGCGGTAAACATTGACGCGACGACCGACGACAGCTTCGCGGCCAACGGCAATCGGCCTGCGATCATTCTGGATGGCAACAATAGCTTCACCGGTGATGGGGTGGTTCTGACAAGCACGGCGGACGGAAGCACGATTCGTGGCTTCGGTATCCGTGACTTCAGTGGCGACGGGATTGAGATCCAGGCAGGGTCCGATGGCAATACGATTGTTGGAAACTACATTGGCAGATTGACGTCGACTGGCAGTGACGCTGGAGTAAGCGAGGCGAACACTGCCAACGGCATCTTGGTCTACGGGTCTAACACTATCATCGGAGGAACGTCCGCGGGCGACGGTAACGTCATCTCCGGAAATGCGGTCGACGGGATTCGAATCGATGGCGCCGCCTCAGGGACGCTCGTTCAAGGGAACTACATCGGTACCAATGGGACGGGAACGGCTGCGATCGGTAACGGCGACGATGGCGTCAGCGTGATGGTGAATACGTCCAACAACACGATCGGCGGATCGACCGCTGGGGCTCGCAATATCATCTCCGGTAATGCCGCGACGGCCATCTATATCGAAGGATCGAGCACGGTAGTCCAGGGGAATTACCTCGGCACCGACGTCACCGGAACCGTGGACCTTGGTAACACCAAGGTGTCGACCGGTGAGGGGACCATTCGCATCTTAAATGCAACCGGCGCGACGATCGGCGGTACCGATGCCGCGAACGAAGGGAACATCATTGCGTTTGGTGGCGGCGACGGCATCCTATTGCAAGGATCCAGCACCGGCATTGCGATTCTCGGCAATTCGATTCACTCGCATGCAGGCTTGGGAATTGATTTGGGTGACAATGGTGTCACGACCAATGACGGCCAATTCTCCGACACCCCCGATCAAGACACGGGCGCGAACAACCTACAAAACTTTCCGGTGCTCTCGTCGATCACGGCGGGCCCCACCCCGGCGGTGTTTGGTTCGCTCAAATCGACCCCCAGTCGTACGTTTCGTATCGAGTTTTTCGCTAACTCCAGTAGCGACGCCAGCGGTTATGGCGAAGGCCAGCGATTCATTGACTCTATCGAAGTCACGACCAATGCCACCGGCGACGCCGCCATTGGTCACTATCTGGACGGCTTAATCGCCACCGGTGAAATCGTTTCGGCGACCGCCACCGATTTGACGACCAACGAAACCTCCGAATTCGCGGCCAACATCGTTGCCACCAATAGTGCCCCGGTGCTGGATAGCGGTCAAAGCCCTGTGCTTACCGCGCAGAACGAAGATTCCGGGCCCCCGTCGGGCTCAGTGGGCACCTTGATCTCGTCGCTGGTCGATTTTGCCTCTCCGTCGGGTCAAGTCGACAACGTTACCGATTCCAATCTCGGTGCCGCACTCGGGATTGCGATCACGGCGGCCAATACCACCAACGGCAGCTGGTACTACAGCACCAATGGTGGCAGCAGTTGGAGTGCGCTGGGTGCCGTCAGCGACACAAGTGCGCGACTACTGGCCGCCGATGCCAATACCCGTCTCTATTTTCAACCCAGCGCCAACTACAATGGCACGATCGCCGACGCGATCACTTTTAGGGCTTGGGATCAAACTACGGGCAGCAACGGCGGCACGTCGGCAATCACGCTCTCACCCGACAACGTGCTCGACACGTTTAGCAGCGTTTCGTACAGCAACAACAACGGTTCGCAATCTTGGAGTGCGGGTTGGGTTGAGTCGGACAGTTCGGGCGGTGCCGCAGCGGATGGCCGTTTCAAAGTCTCTGGTGGTAAGTTGGCCGTCCAGGCGGCTAATACTAACGACTACATCTATCGAGAAGTCGATCTGTCGGACGCCGACAGTGCCACTCTTTCGTTCTCGTACACGAGTGGGCTGGGAGCTTCTGCAACGATCCACGCCCAGATTTCGAATAACGGAGGAGCAAGCTACTCGACATTGAGCGGAGGCGTCTTCAATTCAAGCACCAATACCGGCAGCGGCACAAAAAGCTTCGATATTAGTGGCCAAATAGCAGCGAATACACGAGTTCGCTTTCTTGTTGTGTCCGGAGAAACGGGCGCTGGCAACAATAGTTTCTCGATCGACAACGTTGAAATCGCGTACACGTCGCCCGGCGGTGGAACCACCGCGTTTTCAAGTGAAATCGATACTGCGTCACTAGTCATCAATGCCGTTAACGATGCCCCTGTGCTTAGTAGCGGATCCCCCTCGTCAATCGTCGTTAGCGAAGACAGTTCGAACTCGACCGCTGTATCGCTAGGGATGAGTGGGCTGAGCTACGGTCCCGGCGGCGGCAGCGACGAGTCGGGTCAGACGTTGACCTATACGATTACCAACATCCCGTCGCACATCACGTTGTGGCGTGCCGATGGAACGACGCAAGTCAACAACAACGCGACGCTGACGCTGTCCGAACTGCAAGGTTTGAAGTACAAAACCGTGGCGGACGCCTTCGGCAGCGGGAACCTGACCTGGACCGTTCAAGATAGCGGAGGCACCGCAAATGGTGGTACCGATACGCTGACGCAATCGCTCGCCATCACGGTCAATGCCGTCAACGACGCTCCGGTGGCCGTGGATGATTCCTATTCGGTCGACGAAAACGGAACGTTGGTGGTCGGCCCGAGCACCGGCAACCTGGTGAACCACTGGGAAATGAACGAAGGCGGCAGCAATCAGACCACTGCCGATTCGGGGTCACTCGGAAACGACGCCACCCTGGGCGCCGACGCCAGTGCGAACACCGACGATCCCGCATGGACCAGCGGCCATATCGGTTCGGGTGGACTCTCGTTCGACGGCTCGAGTGACTATGTCGCCACCTCCAGCACCGTGCTAAAAACGGCAACCAGTTTTACGCTTTCGACGTGGTTCCAAACGGACAAGACGTCCGGCCAGCAGCATATCTTGTGGCAAGGGTACAGCGGCGGCAACGGCTACGGATCCGGCCCCGGTACCGCGGCGCAGTCCGAGATGGGGCTGACGATCGGCACTTGGGACCAACCCAACAAACTTGTTTTCTTCATGGGGTACGATGTACCGACCAATGGCGCCGATCCGATCTATATCGTGTCCAACTCGGACTTCACCGACACGACGCAGTTCCACAATGTCGCCGTGGTGGTCACCGATCTCGGCGGGGGGACTTATCAAGCATCGCTGTATGTCGACGGCGTGCTTGAGGGAACCGACACCGGTACTGAAAACGACCGCTCGGCGTGGGGTTCGCTGCAAATCGGTAAACCGGGCGCCAACACCCGTTATTTCGATGGACAAATCGATGACGTTCGCATCTATGACACTGCGCTGTCAGAGACCGAAGTACAAAACATTGCGCATTCGGGCGTCCTGCAGAACGATACCGACATCGACAGCACCCCACTGAGTGTCAACACCAGCCTCGTTACCGGACCGAGCAACGGCACTCTCAGCATCAACGCGGATGGTTCGTTCCGCTACACGCCTGATACTAATTTCAGCGGCACTGATACCTTTACCTACCAAACCAACGATGGCACCCAAGATTCCAATGTCGCGACCGTAACAATCACGGTCAACTCGGTTAATGACGCCCCCGTGACGACCGCGTCCGGAGGCACGACTGCTTATTCCGAGAACGCAAACTCGACCGTGATCGATTCAGCGCTAACCATCAGCGACGCGGATCTCGGTGATTTTGACGGCGGCTCGTTGAGCGTCACCATCTCGGCAAACGGCTCGGCGAACGATCGCTTGACGATTGTTCCAGGCGGCAACATCACGATGACCGGGACCAACGTGTACCACAGCGGTGTGTTGGTCGGCAGCGTCAGCGGCGGGATTGGAACCTCACCGCTGGTGATTTCGTTCAATGCCAATAGCACTCCGGGGATCGCCCAAGAAGTCGGACGACAAATTGGCTATTTCAACGTTTCGGACAATCCAGCGACGACCACCCGCACGGTCGATTTTGTTGTGACCGACGGCGACGGCGGAACCAGCAACACCGCTCAGCAACAGGTCTCGGTAGCCGCCGTTGCCGATGCGCCGATTGCGGTGGACGACCACCACGGTTTGTCCTTTGATGGCGTCGATGATTATGTCAGCTTGGGAAGTGATTCGGATATCGTCTTTACCAACACAATGACGATGGAAGTGTGGGCCCGCCCCACAGCGTATCCAGCCATCTCCAACGTCATATTGAACAAGGAAGGTGAATATGAAATCGGGATCTCTTCGACCGGCAGCCTGATGTGGGCCTTTGCCAATACCACACCGGGCTGGAGCTGGCATGACACCGGCTATGTCTTGCAACTGAACGAGTGGGCGCATATCTCGGTAACGTATGACAATGGCACGATCAATACATATGTCAACGGAAACAATATTGAAACGTACTATGGTTCGGGTGCGATCGGCGATGCACATCCGACCAAAAATGACCTCCGGGTGGGCAGTCGCGAGAACGGTCCTGCGGGCCAATACTTCGCTGGTGAAATTGACGACGTGCGACTTTGGAGCACCGTGCGCACGCAATCGGAAATCCAAAACAACCTTGACACCCCACTTACCGGAGTCGAAACAGGACTGGCGGGCTACTGGAATTTCAATGAAGGTGCGGGGCTCGACGCCAACGACTTGACCGGTAACTCCGCCAAAGGCACGCTGATCGGTGGCCCCAGCTGGACAGGGTTTTCCACCGACCAAGATACAGCTATTAGTATTAACGCGACTAACGGGGCCGTTGGTAACGACATCGATGGCGAAGGTGACACGTTGACCATCAGCCAGGTGCAGGGCTCGGTCGCGAGTGTCGGCAGCCAAATCATGCTCGGATCGGGGGCCTTGGTTACGGTTAATGCCGACGGCAGTTTTGACTACGATCCCAACGGCGCCTTTGACGGCTTGACGGCGGGAGAGACCGGAACCGATTCGTTCACTTACACCGTCAGCGATGGTAGCGGAGGCACCGACACCGCGACGGTAACAATCACGGTCAACGGCATCGACGACGCCCCGACGATTGTTGCAGACTCGGATGTGGACAATCCAGGGAATCAAGTGATCGATTTCCAAGGCGGCGATGACACCATCATGCTGTCGGGATTGCCCGTGAACACCGCTGCGGGAACCGACGTGACGGTCGAGTTCTGGATGAACTGGGATGGCGTCGAAAACGTGATGCCGTTCGGATTCGGATCTTACGACTTGTGGTTGACGGGGGGCAATTTTGGATTCAACACCGGCAGCGGAGACCTGTACGGGATCAGCAGTGCGGGTTTGGCGAATGGATGGCATCATGTCACCGCTGTGTTCCGCAATGGCGACGCGACGGGCAGTCGTTTGATCATCGATGGCGTCGAACAGACGATGACTCAGCGGTTGAGTACCCCCAGCAACGGCAACGCGTTTGCCGCATCCAGTGCAAAAATCTCGGGATGGAACAACAACTCGACCTACAAGTTCGACGGCCAGATTGATCAAGTCCGAATTTGGAATGGCGGACGTAGTGAGACGCAGGTTCGCGCGGACATGTTCACAGAACTGTCGGGGCCTCAAACGGGACTGGTCGCATCGTATTCATTCACCGGAGCGACCACCGGTGCAGGCGGTGTGATCGACGACAGCGGCAACGGTCACCACGGCACGATGGGGGGAATGACAGCGGCGAACGTGATCAGCGGCAGCGGATTTGCAAATCTTGGCGATCAAACCGTCAACGAAGACGATCTTGTCACGCTCGAGGTTTCGGCATTCGATCCTGAGAACAGTGCGTTGACTTACACCTGGACTCAGACCTCTGGTCCCGCCGTCACGCTGAGCGACGCGAATGCGGAAAAGCCAACGTTCACGGCGATCAATCAACCTGCCGATTATCAAGTCGTCTTTACCGTGGACGCCTCCGACGGAACGAATACCACCACTGAAACGGTCACGATCACCGTCAACGCGATTAATGATGCCCCCAGCGGTGTGAATAACACCGTCGGCACACTCGAAGACACCGACATTACGTTCACCGCTGCCGACTTTGGGTTCAGCGACGCCGCCGAAAACCACAATTTCAACGCCGTTCGCATCACCAGCCAAACGGCCAGCGGAACGCTTTACGTTGACGCGGACAACGACGGCGTGATCGACGCGGGCGAGACCGTGGTCGCCGGTAACTATGTCAGTATCGCGGATATCAATGCGGGGCGACTGAAGTACAAACCGCTGGCCGATGAGAATGGAACGGCGTATGCCGAATTCACATTCCAAGTGCAAGACGATGGGGGAACGAGCGGCGGCGGTCAAGATACCGACACGACCCCAAATACGATGACCATCAATGTCACCGCCGTCAACGATGCTCCGGTGCTCGATAACACCGGAGCGATGAATCTATCGACCATTTCGAAATACCAAACCGACAACGATGGTCAATCGGTCGCTTCGATCATTGCCAGCGCGGGTGGTGACCGCATCACCGATCCCGATGCAGGCGATGGCGAAGGAATCGCGATCACCTCGCTATCAAGTGGCAATGGAACGTGGCAATATTCAACCGATGGTGGAAGTTCATGGAACGCGATCGGAACGGTTACCGATTCGTCTGCATTGCTGCTGCGGGATACCGATCTCGTTCGCTTCGTTCCCAATCCGGCTAGCGGGACAACCGCCAACTTTACGTTCCGCGCCTGGGACCAAACCAGCGGCACCGAGGGAACCAAGGTCGATGTTTCCACCAACGGTGACGCAACCCCCTTTAGTACCGCGAGCGAAACCGCAAGTATTACGGTGGTGGAAGCCAATGCGGCTCCGGAACTAGACAGCACGAAGAATCCGGCACTCGATGCGACAAACGAAGACGCTGGCGTCCCGTCGGGAGCTGTTGGCACGCTGGTGTCGTCGCTGGTCGACACAGCGAGTCCCTCGGGCCAAGTGGACAACGTTAGTGATGCGGACAGCGGTGCTGCATTGGGAATCGCGATCACGGCGGTCGACACCACCAATGGCACCTGGTTCTACTCGATCGATGACGGCAGCACTTGGAATGCACTGGGTGCGGTTAGCGATGCGAACGCCCGTTTACTGGCAGCCGACGCTGGCACACGAGTCTATTTCCAGCCCAACGCGGACTATTTTGGAACGCTTGCCAACGCGATTACCTTCCGAGCTTGGGACCAAACCAGTGGCAGCAACGGCGGTGTCGCCGACACGAGTTTTACATCAGGCACGTATCTCGACACGTTCAGCGCTGTTTCGTACAGCAATAACAATGGTTCGCTGTCGTGGTCGACCGATTGGATCGAAAACGACAGCGGTGGCGGCGGTGCGTCAGGCGGCAAGTATTTCATTTCCGGAGGCTTGCTGAACGTCGGTGAATCAAGTGCGAGTAAATACATCTATCGCGAGGCGAACTTAAGTTCCGCAAGCACCGCGACGCTTTCCTTTGATCTGGTCACCAACAATCTGGGAGGAGGCGGAGCGATTCATGCTCAAGTCTCGTCCAATGGCGGCAGCACCTGGACGACGCTGTTAGCAGTCACCTCGGGAACGGCAACGGGGACGAAGAGTTTTGACATTTCATCGTACATCGCGTCGAACACACAAATCCGTTTCTATGACAACAACGGTGGCGGCAAAGAGATCCTGGTCGACAATGTTCAAATCGCAGTAACGACATCGCTCTCCGGTGGAACGACCGCATTTTCATCGGATACCGATACCGCAAGCATGGTGGTTAATCCGGTCGCGGACACTCCTTCGGTGACGAACGCGACCACCGATGAAGACACTCAATCCAGCAGTGGGTTGGTGATCACGCGGAATGCGGCGGATGGGGCTGAGGTGACTTATTACAAGATCACCGGCATCACCAGCGGCACGTTATACAAGAATGACGGCGTGACGCAGATCGCTAATGGTTCGTTCATTACGGTGGCCGAAGGAGCTGCGGGACTAAAGTTCACTCCGGACGCCGATTTCAACGGCACTGGCAACTTTACGATCCAGTCGTCGACGTCTGGCGACGACACCGGACTGGGTGGCAGCACGACGGTTGCCAATGTGACCGTCGACCCCGTCAACGATGCCCCGGTGAACACCATCCCGGGTGCCCAAAGTGTCAACGAAGATGCCACGCTGGTTTTCTCGTCGGGGAACAGCAACCAAATTTCGATTGCGGATGTCGACGCGGGTTCCAATAACGTTCGCGTTGAATTGAACGTCGATGCAGGCGGTGTATTGACCTTGTCGCAAACCACCGGCCTGACATTTTCCAGCGGCGACGGCAGCGCTGATGCGAACATGATCTTCACCGGAACGGTTGCCAATATCAATGCCGCATTAAACGGCTTAAGTTTTGTCACGACGACCAATTACAACGGCCCCGTGAATTTAACGGTGACCACAAACGACCTCGGCAATACCGGAAGCGATCCCGGAGCAACGGGCGACGGCACGAGCGAGCAGGATTCAGATGTCGTTGCGATTACGGTCAATGCTGTCAATGACACCCCCGTGGTCAATGGACCGGGCAGCGCGTTGTCGGCGACCGAACAAGTCGGATTGGCGATTGAAGGAACCGGCTTCACCGTCACTGATGTCGATGCCGCCAGCGGTACAATGACGGCCACGATCAATGTCGGCGAAGGAGCAATCACAGTTGCCGCAGGCGACTCGGGCGTATCGATCAGCGGTGGCAATGGCAGCGGAACCGTTACGATCACCGGCACACTGAGCCAGCTTGATAACTTGCTGACCGGCGCGAGCACCGGCACGATCACCTACCTCAACAGCAGCGACACCCCCAGTGCATCGACCACGATCACGGTCACGGTCAATGATGGCGGCAACACCGGTGCCGATCCGGGACTGACCGCAGACGGAAGCAGCGAAGAAGGTTCGGCGAGCCAGACGATCAATATCACCGCCACCAACGACGATCCGACGAATCCCGGCGGTTTGCCAAGCGATATCGTCGTGACCGAAGACGTCAGCGGCAACGTCGATCTGTCGCAAATCAATTTGAATGATGTCGATCATGGCGGCGGAAATTTGACCGTCACATTGACCACCGCGACCGGCGGCAACTTGTCGGCCATCAGCGGTGGCGGTGTCACGATCGGTGGCAGCGGTAGTGGAACACTGACGCTGACCGGAACGCTCGCGAACCTGAACACCTACCTCGATACCGCCAGCAACATTCAGTACCTGCACTCGACCGCGAACCTGAACGGGAACAACGCCGATACGATCACGGTCACCGTCAACGATAATGGCAACACCGGAACCGGCGGCGGCAGCGACATCAACCTGGGTACGGTGAACGTCGATATCACCGCGGTCAATGACGCCCCCGAACTCGATAATTCCGAAACGTTCACGCTGACCGATATTACCGAAGACCAGACTAACAACTCCGGTAACACAGTCGCTTCGATCATTGCCAGTCTGTCGGGCAACCGGATCACCGACGTCGACGCCAGCCCGAGCGAAGGGATCGCGATTCGTTCGATCAGCGGTGGCAATGGAACTTGGCAATATTCGCTCGATGGATCAACTTGGACCGATGTCGGCACGGTCACCACGAGCACGTCGTTATTATTGCGATCCAGCGACTACTTGCGTTATGTCCCTGACGCGATGAACGCCGATACGTCATCGGTGTCGTTTGTCGCTTGGGATCAAACCACGGGAACCGAAGGAACCAAGGTCAATACGACTGCGACGGGCGGAAGCACTGCGTTCAGCGACAATGTGGGATTGGCACAGGTGACGGTCACCGCCGAGAACGACGCGCCGACGATCACCGATTCCGCTACCGTCAGCTTGCCGGGAACCAACGAGGACACTCCTTCCACTCCCACCGATGTCAACTCGATCTTAGCGTCGGCCGGATGGGCTGACGTCGACACCGGGGCGATCAAGGGCATTGCCGTCACTGCGGATAACAGCAACGGCAATTGGCAATATTCGACCGATGGCACCAACTGGACGTCGTTTAGTGGGATCACCAGCAGCAATGCGCTGCTACTAAGCGCGTCGACACAGATTCGTTATCAGCCTGATTCGCTAAACGGTGAAACGGCGACCTTTGACTTTGTTGCCTGGGATACCACCACGGGATCCGCTTCGTCGTTTGGTTCACCATCGTATGCCGATCCAGGCAGCGGTGGCGGCACGACGGCCTATTCGAGCGAAACAGCCACCGCATCGACCGTGGTCACCGACGTGAACGATGCCGTGGTCGCGGTCGCCGATAGCGACACCGCGACCGAAGCAGGCGGTGTGGCCAACGCAACGGCGGGTTCCAATCCGTCGGGCAACGTGCTGAGCAACGACATCGAGTACGACACCGGCGATACGCTTAATGTGACCGGCGTCGCGGCGGGCACGGTGGCTTCGGCCGCTGGCAATGTTGGCACCTCGGTGACCGGAACCTATGGCGACATCAGCATCGATGCCAATGGAGATTACACGTACACGGTCGACAACAATAACGCGATCGTCCAGGCACTAAGAACGTCCGGGCAAACGATCACCGACACCTTTACCTACACGGTCCAGGATTCCGGCGGATCGTATTCGTCGACTCAAATCGTGATCACGATCGAAGGACAAAACGACGCTCCGGTTGCGGTCACCGACAACGTGGTTGCCGTCGAGGCCGGTGGCGATAATAACGCCAGCTCGGGTACGAATCCGACTGGCAACGTTCTGACCAACGATACCGACGTCGATTCGGGCGATACCAAAACCGTCACGGGAGTCGCGGTCGGCACCGCGGGATCGGCCAGCGGCAATGTGGCTTCGGCATTAGCAGGAAGCTACGGCAGCATTACGATCAATGCCAATGGATCGTACACCTACAACGTCGACAACAACAATGCGGCGGTGCAAGCACTGCGAACCTCGTCCGATACGCTGCAGGACGTGTTCACCTACACGATGCAGGACACCGATGGTGCGAGTTCGACCACGCAAGTCACCGTGACGATCCAGGGCCAAAACGACGATCCGGTTGCCGTCGATGACAATGCGATCGCGGTGGAAGCAGGCGGAACAAGCAATGGGACTGCCGGAACGAATCCAACTGGCAATGTACTGAGCAACGATACCGACGTCGACGCGGGTGATACGAAGACGGTCGTCGGAGTCGCGGTGGGATCCCAAAGTTCGGCATCGGGATCGGTCGCCAGCACGGTGACGGGTTCCTATGGTTCGATTCAGATCGACGCCAATGGTGCGTATAGCTACACGGTCGACAACAGCAATTCCGCAGTCCAGGCGCTGCGAACATCAGGACAATCGCTTTCGGAAGTCTTTACGTACACGATCCAGGACGCCAGCGGTGCGGACTCGACTGCGGAAATCACGGTCACGATCACGGGTGCCAATGATGCCCCCGATGCGGTCGCAAACGCCGCCACGGCGACCGAAGCCAGCGGCATATTGAACAACATTTCGGGCACGGATCCATCGGGCAACGTGCTCACCAACGACACCGACGTCGACGCGGGCGATACCAAGACGGTGACCGGCGTGGCAACCGGCGTGCAAGGATCAACCTCGGGCAACGTCGGCAGCACCGTGGTGGGAACCTACGGTTCGCTGGTGATCAACGCCAACGGAAGCTACACCTACACGCTCGACAATGACAACGCTGCGGTCGAAGCGCTTAATGATGGCGATTCGCTTTCGGAGACGTTTTCCTACACGATGCAGGATACCGGCGGATTGGCGTCGACGACTCAGTTGGTCATTACGATTGACGGACGTACCGATTTGCCGGTCGCCGAAGCGGATCATGCCACGTCCGAAGAAGCGGGCGGGGTCAACAACACCATCCCTGGTTCGAATCCCTCGGGCAACGTACTCGACAATGACGCGTCCAATAACGGCAAGACGGTCGTCGGCGTCGCTGCGGGATCGACCGGATCGGCCAGCGGGAATGTTGGCACGTCCGTGACGGGCACTTACGGTACGGTCGTGATCAACACCGACGGTACTTACACCTACACGCTCGACAATAGTAATGCCGCGGTCGAAGCGCTACTGACCTCCGGCGATCACGTCACCGACATCTTTACTTACACGATGGAGGACGCGTTTATGAACGTTTCCTCGACGGAACTAACGATCACGGTGGATGGCCAGAATGATGCGCCGGTGACCTCCGACGACACCTCCATCGCCGTCGAGTCAGGCGGCGTGGCCAACGCTACCGCCGGCAGCAATGCCACCGGCAATGTGCTCACAAATGACACCGACGTCGACGCGGGCGATACAAAATCGGTGATCGGGGTCGAGCTCGGCACTGTCGGATCCGCTTCGGGGTCGGTGGGTGCTTCGGTCACGGGCAACTATGGCCAAATCGTGATCAACAGCGACGGCAGCTACACCTACACAATCAATCAGAATAACGCGGCAGTCCAGGCTTTGCGGACCGCGAGCGATACGCTGCAAGAAGTCTATACGTACACGATGCACGACACCGCGGGGCTAGAATCCACGGCGCAAGTCACCGTGACGATCCAGGGAGCCAACGATGCACCGGTTGCAGTGGTCGATACGGCCACTGCGTATGAAGCGGGCGGGGCGGGCAACGGTTCGGCCGGGGCCGATCCAAGCGGCAACGTTCTATCGAACGATACCGACGTCGACAGCGGCGATACCAAAACCGTCGTTGGCGTGGCGGCAGGAGTGCAAGGCTCTGCAGCGGGCTCGGTCGGTTCGATTGTCGCGGGCTCGTATGGCTCGATCACTCTAAACAGTGACGGCAGCTACACCTACAACGTTGATAATGACAACGCAGCGGTCCAGAACCTGCGTACCAGTGGAGAATGTCTCAATGACATTTTCACCTACACGATGGAGGACACCGATGGTCTGAGCTCCACCACCCAAATCACGGTCGCGGTTCGTGGTGCGAACGATAATCCCGACGTGGTCGCCGATACGGCGACCGCGGTCGAAGCGGGTGGTACCGCCAACGGCACTGCGGGGACGAATCCGACCGGCAATGTGCTCGCAAACGATAGCGATAGCGATGCTGGCGACACGATCGTCGTCAGCGGTGTGACCGCAGGCGTTGCCGGATCGGCGACTGGATCGGTCGGATCAAGTGTCGCCGGTTTGTTCGGTTCGATCAACATCGCTTCGAACGGCAACTACAGCTACACCGTCGATAACAACAACCCAACGGTCCAAGACCTGCTCAACAGCGGCGACACGCTGACCGACATCTTTACCTACACGGTCGAGGATCTTTCAGGCGCGACATCCACAACGCAAGTCACGATCACGATCCAAGGTGCCAACGACGCTCCGGTTGCGACGGTCGACAGCGCCCATGCGTACGAAGCGGGAGGCATCGCCAATGGCACCGCGGGTACCGATCCGTCAGGGAACGTGCTGACGAACGATGACCAAGTCGACGCAGGCGACACATGGTCGATCACAGGCGCTGCTCAAGGAGTCGTGGGATCGACCAGCGGGTCGGTCGGTTCATCGATCACCGGAAACTTTGGCGCGATCACGATCAATTCGGACGGCAGTTACACCTACAACATCGATAACGATAACGCGACCGTTCAGGGACTGCGAACCGCCAGTGATACGATCACCGATGTATTCTCTTACACGGTTTCGGACGCTGCGGGACTGAATTCAACTGCTCAAATTACGATCACGCTGCATGGTGCGAACGATGATCCGATTGCTGTCGTTGACACCCCCATTGCGGTTTCGGCCGGTGGCTATTCAGGCGGCACCGCGGGGACCGATCCGACCGGCAACGTATTGACCAACGATACCGATGTCGACTCGGGCGATACCAAGACGGTCGACGGCGTGGCGGCTGGAGTGCAGGCATCCGCGAGCGGCTCGGTCGGATCGTCTGTCACGGGAAGCTATGGTTCGATTTCGATCGCTGCCAATGGCGTCTACACCTACACGGTCGATAACAACAACGCGGCGGTTCAGGCACTGCGGACCAGCAGTGATACGCTGACCGACGTCTTCACCTACACGATGATCGACGCCAGCGGGGCTGCGTCGACCACGCAGGTATCGGTCACGATTCAGGGGGCGAACGACGCACCGATCGGGGTCGATGATACCGCCACGGCAGTGGAATCCGGTGGTGTGGCGAACGCAACTGCAGGCACCAATCCGACCGGCAACGTGTTAACCAATGACACCGATCTGGACTCGGGTGACACGAAGACGGTTAGCGGCGTCGCGGCCGGTTCGCAAGTCAGTGCATCGGGGTCCGTGGCAACCGGGGTAACGGGATCGTATGGCCAGATTACCATTAATTCCGACGGATCGTACAGCTACGTCGTCGACAATAACAACACTGCCGTTCAGGCACTGCGAACCTCAGGCGACACGTTGACCGATGTGTTCACTTACACGATGGTGGACACCGCGGGACTCGACAGCACCGCTGAAATCACGGTCACGATCCAAGGCAGCAACGATAACCCGGTAGCGACCGCCGACACTCCGACCGCGGTCGAAGCAGGTGGACTTGCCAACGGCACCGCTGGCACCGATCCAACTGGCAATGTGCTCAGCAATGATACTGACGTGGACGCGGGGGATTCCAAAACGGTTGCGGGTGTCGCGGCGGGCGTCCAAGCATCCGCGTCGGGCAGTGTCGGTTCGTCGGTGACCGGATCCTATGGATCAGTGACCATCAACTCGGACGGTTCGTATACCTACGTCGTCGACAATAGCAATGCCGCCGTCCAAGCCTTGCGAACCGCCAGTGATACGCTGCAAGACGTCTTCACTTATACCGTGGTGGATGCCTCGGGCGCGGATGCAACCACGCAAGTCACCATCACGATCCAAGGCCAAAACGATACGCCGACGGCTGTGGTCGACAATGCCGTCGCGGTTGAAGCAGGCGGCACCGCCAATGGAACCGCGGGTACAAACCCTACCGGCAATGTTTTAGCGAACGACACCGATGTCGACTCGTTTGGCAATGGCGAGACGAAATCGGTCAGTGGTGTTGCGGCCGGAGTCGCTGGATCCGCATCGGGTTCGGTTGCGTCATCGGTTGCCGGTTCCTACGGGGCGATCACGATCAATTCCGACGGATCGTATTCCTACGTGGTCGACAATTCGAACACCGACGTGCAGGCACTTCGCAATAGCGGCGATACGCTCGACGATGTGTTTACTTACACGATGACCGATACGGCCGGGGCAACCTCGACCACGCAGATCACGGTCACGATTCAAGGCCAGAACGACGCACCGACCGCGGTCGCGGATAATCCGATCGCAGTTGAATCGGGCGGACTCGCTAACGGCACAGCGGGCACCGACCCAACTGGCAACGTTTTGGCGAACGATCTCGATCCTGATTCCGCAGCCAACGGCGAAACGAAAACGGTCACCGGGGTCGCCGTCGGCGTTACCGGATCGGCATCGGGTTCCGTTGCGACGTCAGTGACCGGTTCGTATGGTGCGATCACGATCAATTCGGACGGTTCGTACGCTTACGTCGTCGACAACTCGAACACCAACGTGCAAGCACTTCGCAACAGCGGCCAAACGCTTGACGACGTATTTACTTACACGATGACCGACGCCGACGGAGTGGCCTCGACCACGCAAGTCACCGTCACGATCCAAGGCCAAAACGACACACCGACTGCCGTCGCCGACAATGCGGTTGCGGTCGAAGCAGGCGGCGCGGCCAATGGAACCGCGGGTACAAACCCTACCGGCAATGTTTTAGCGAACGATACCGATGTCGACTCGGTGGGCAATGGCGAGACGAAATCGGTCAGTGGCGTAGCGGCTGGCGTTACCGGATCCGCATCGGGTTCGGTTGCATCTTCGGTTGCCGGTTCTTACGGGGCGATCACGATCAATTCCGACGGTTCGTATTCCTACGTGGTCGACAATTCGAACACCGACGTCCAGGCACTTCGCAATAACGGCGATACGCTCGACGATGTCTTTACTTACACGATGACCGATACTGCTGGTGCAACCTCGACCACGCAGATCACGGTCACGATTCAAGGCCAGAACGATGCACCGACCGCGGTCGCGGATAATCCGATCGCAGTCGAATCGGGAGGACTCGCTAACGGCACCGCAGGCACCGACCCAACTGGCAATGTACTGTCGAACGACCTCGATCCTGATTCCGCAGCCAACGGCGAAACGAAAACGGTCACCGGGGTCGCCGTCGGCGTTACCGGATCCGCATCGGGTTCCGTTGCCACTTCGGTAACCGGTTCGTATGGGGCGATCACGATCAATGCCGATGGATCGTATGCTTACGTCGTCGACAACTCGAACACCGACGTGCAAGCCCTTCGCAACAGCGGCCAAACGCTTGAGGACGTATTTACATACACGATGACCGACGCGGACGGAGTGGCCTCGACCACGCAAGTCACGGTCACGATCCAAGGCCAAAACGATACTCCGACGGCAGTGGTCGACAATGCGGTTGCGGTCGAAGCAGGCGGCACCGCCAATGGAACTGCCGGAACAAACCCAACCGGGAATGTTCTCACGAACGACACTGATGTCGACTCGGTGGGCAATGGCGAAACCCAATCAGTCAGTGGCGTAGCGGCTGGCGTTACTGGTTCCGCATCGGGTTCGGTTGCATCTTCGGTTGCCGGTTCGTACGGGGCGATCACGATCAATTCCGACGGATCGTATTCCTACGTGGTCGACAATTCGAACACCGACGTGCAGGCACTTCGCAATAGCGGCGATACGCTCGACGATGTCTTTACTTACACAATGACCGACACGGCCGGGGCAACCTCGACCACGCAGATCACGGTTACGATTCAAGGCCAGAACGACGCACCGACCGCGGTTGCGGATAATCCGATCGCAGTCGAATCGGGTGGATTAGCTAACGGCACTGCAGGTACTGATCCAACGGGCAATGTTCTGACGAATGATCTCGATCCTGATGCTGCAGCCAACGGCGAAACGAAGACGGTCACCGGGGTCACCGTCGGCGTCACCGGATCGGCATCGGGTTCCGTTGCCACTTCGGTAACCGGTTCGTATGGTGCGATCACGATCAATTCGGACGGTTCGTACGCTTACGTCGTCGACAATTCGAACACCAACGTGCAGGCACTTCGTAACAGCGGCCAAACGCTTGACGACGTGTTTACTTACACGATGACCGACGCGGACGGAGTGGCCTCGACCACGCAAGTCACGGTCACGATCCAAGGCCAAAACGACACGCCGACGGCTGTGGTCGACAATGCCGTTGCGGTTGAAGCAGGCGGCACCGCCAATGGAACCGCGGGTACAAACCCAACCGGCAATGTTTTAACGAACGACACTGATGTCGACTCGGTTGGCAACGGCGAGACGAAATCGGTCAGTGGTGTTGCGGCTGGGGTGACGGGATCGGCTTCGGGATCGGTCGCGTCTTCGGTCACTGGCACTTACGGTGCGATCACGATCAACAGTGACGGATCCTACAGTTACATCGTCGACAACAACAACGTCGCGGTTCAGGCTCTGCGTAACAGTGGCCAAACCCTTGACGATGTTTTCACTTACACGATGACCGACGCGGCTGGGGCAACCTCGAGCACTCAGATCACGGTCACCATCCAAGGCCAAAACGACACGCCTACCGCCGTGGTAGACAATGCCGTTGCGGTGGAGTCGGGCGGTTTGGCCAACGGGACTGCGGGAAGCGATCCCACAGGTAACGTGTTGACGAACGACACCGACGTCGATTCGGTCGGCAACGGCGAAACAAAAACGGTCAGTGGTGTTGCTGCGGGCGTGACGGGATCTGCATCCGGATCGGTAGCATCTTCGGTCACCGGTGCGTACGGTGCGATCACGATCAATTCCGATGGATCCTACAGCTACGTCGTCGACAACAGTAACGTCGCGGTCCAGGCACTCCGCAACAGCGGCGACACGCTCGACGATGTGTTTACCTATACGATGACCGACACCGCCGGAGCCACCTCGACCACTCAGATTACGGTCACGATCCAAGGCCAAAACGACGCGCCCACCGCGGTGTCCGACAATGCAACCGCGGTCGAAGCGGGCGGACTGGCCAACGGGACTGCGGGAACCGACCCAACCGGCAACGTATTGACCAACGACACCGACGTCGACTCGCCAGGCAATGGCGAAACCAAAACGGTCAGCGGGGTTGCTGCCGGAGTCACCGGATCCGCCTCGGGTTCCGTGGCATCGTCTGTCACCGGATCTTATGGGGCGATCACGATCAATTCCGACGGATCGTACAGCTACATCGTTGACAATAGCAACGCGGATGTCCAAGCACTTCGCAACAGCGGTCAAACACTTGACGATGTCTTCACCTACACGATGACCGACGCAGCAGGGTTGACATCCACGACGCAGATCACCGTCACGATCCAAGGCCAAAACGACACTCCCACCGCAGTGGTCGATAACGCGGTTGCAGTCGAAGCGGGCGGATCGGCTAACGGCACCGCGGGCACGGATCCTACGGGCAACGTCTTGACTAACGACACCGATGTCGACTCGGTCGGCAACGGCGAAACGAAAACCGTCAGCGGCGTTGCTGCGGGCGTGACGGGATCGGCATCCGGTTCGGTGGCCTCGTCAGTGGCCGGTGCTTACGGTGCGATCACGATCAATTCCGATGGATCCTACAGTTACATCGTCGACAACAACAACGCGGCTGTCGGAGCCCTGCGAAACAGCGGCGACACGCTCGATGATGTCTTCACCTACACGATGACGGACGCCAACGGGGCAACCTCGACCACGCAAATCACTGTGACGATCCAGGGGCAAAACGACACTCCGGTTGCGAACACCGACAATGCCACTGCGGTGGAAGCCGGCGGCGTGGCCAATGGAACCGCCGGAGTGGATCCGACCGGCAACGTGCTCACCAACGATACCGATGCTGATTCGGTGGGCAACGGCGAAACCAAAACGGTCAGCGGAGTGGTGGCGGGGACAGCCGCCAGTGCCAGCGGATCGGTCGGATCGAGTGTGTCGGGATCCTATGGGGCCATCACAATCAACGCCGATGGTTCGTACAGTTACGTAGTCGACAACAGCAACACGGCGGTGGAAGCACTGCGAACCGCAACGGACACGTTAACCGACGTGTTTACCTACACGATGGTCGATGCCGCCGGCGCCCAATCCACTCAGCAAGTGACGATCACAATCCAAGGCCAAAACGACGCGCCGCATGATTTGACGGCGACGGGGATGACGATAGACGAAGGCCTGGCTAACGGACAAATCGTAGGCACGGTGTCGACCGACGATCTCGATACCAGCGACAGTACGCTGTATACGTTAACCGATTCGGCAGGCGGGCGATTCAGTATCGATGCGTCGGGCAACGTCCGCGTTGCGGATTCAAGTCGACTCGATTACGAGTCCGCCACTCAGCACGACATCACGGTGCGTGTCCAAGACGCCGCCGGGGCCACGTATGACGAAACGTTCACCGTCTATCTGAACGACGTCAATGAATTCAATGTTTCTGCCGCCACTGACACCGATGGCAATCCGAACCAAGTCAACGAAAACGCAGCGTTTGGAACGACCGTGGGCATCACAGCTTTGGCGATTGACCCCGATGGTTCAACCAACAGCGTGACCTACTCGTTATCCGACAACGCGGGAGGGCGATTTGCGATCGATTCGGCTAGTGGAATCGTGACCGTTTCCGGTGCTGTGGATTACGAAACTGCCAGCAGCCACACGATCACGGTCCGCGCCGACTCGAGCGATGGTTCGTTCAGCTTCGCGAACTTCTCGATCGCCGTGATCGATGTCAACGAAGCTCCCGTGGCGAGCGGCGACAACTACTCGATCAACGCCGGCGAAACACTCACGCTGGTGGCGCCCGGTGTATTGATCAACGACAGCGATGTTGATGGTGACTCGATTCAAATGAATTTGATTTCGGGACCAAGTCATGGAGTGCTGAGCACCTCGGCCAACGGAAGTCTGGTCTATACCCCCTACGGCGCCTTTTTTGGTAGCGATACGTTTACCTACGTCGCCAGTGACGGCAGCTTGAACAGTAACGCCGTGACCGTCACGATCACGGTGCTTGCCGGCGGTGGCGGATCAGGCAGCGGCGGATCGGGCGGAAGTGGTTCAGGCGACAGCGGATCGGGTGACAGTGGATCGGGCGATGGATCCGGCGATACAAGCGGAAGCGGTGGCACGTCGGGCAGCGATTCGGGAGACGGCGATAGCAGCGATGGCGATGCTGGTTCGACAACGACAGGGGCGGTTCCCTTGGTTCCCGCAAACGTCACCACTCCGAATCAGAACGACGATACGTCAACCGAGAAAGGACAATCCAAGCCGTCCACGTCGTCCGTCAGCCGCGATTCGACCATCCAGATGGCGGACACCAACCAAGAAGAATCGAATCACGGCTTCGAAAGACAAGGTTTTTCGTGGGGCGGTTCCTCGCACATGCATATGAAACGAGGCAACGTGCAAATGTCTCAAATGCTTGACCAACTGTTGGTCGTCGATTTGGTGCAAGCGATCCAGTGGACCGAGTGGAACAATCAAAGCTCGGCCGTGGCCGAAGACTCGACGTTCTTCGGAGCTGGCGAGATCGGTGGACTCGGGGTCGGAGCGGGACTTGCGTCCGTCGGTTATGTGTTATGGGCACTTCGTGGCGGCGTATTGCTGACCACCATTTTCGGCAGCATGCCTGCTTGGCGAATGATCGACCCATCTGCACTGCTGTCGGTCTATCGCGAATCCGATGGCGTTCGCAAATCCAAAGCCGATGTGACGACGTTCTTGGATTAAGCACCGTCGGAACATAAAGTGGTGGGATGGCTCGCAACGGACGTTGGCTCGCCTCTCGTGAAACGCCGACCATCGGTTGATCCATTCATAACGGTCGTGGCGAAATTCTTATCCCATCCCAATCGTCGGCATTATCCGCAACGTCGCCTCAATCCGGTTTCTTTCTCTGATTGTAGAAGTCAACGCTCAAGAGGGCGAAGATAAGTACTAGACCTCTGCATACCCCACTAAGATGGGAGTTTCGTTTCGCACCACGCGAAGGAGTTGCGACGAGGCCGCCGCGGTAGCTTGCCCGACGACGAATCCTTGTGGACTGAAATCGATGAGTCGCGAATTCGACTTTTACCCTCTCGAAGATCGTATCCTGCTTAGCGGCGACGGTCTCGATGGTCTCGATGGGTCGATGGACATTGATTTCGATCTCGAGTCGGCACTGTTGAGTCAGCTTGCCGATGCCGATGGGGAAGTTGTTGGTGATGGTGCAACCGCAGCCCAACAACCGCTGACCCCCGACGCGGGTGTCAGCGATATTGGCACCGTCGATGTGGCCGAAGCGGTGGTTCTGGATCCCGCACAACCGATCGAAGTCGTCTTTGTCGATGCAGGTGTGGAAGATGCAGAGACGTTACTTGCGAATCTCCGCGATGGATCCGAAGATCAAACGCAGTGGCTGATCGTCCGTTTGCAGGCCGACCAAGACGGGATTCTGCAAATCACCGAGACGCTTCGCAATTTGACCAGCGTTGATGCAATTCATTTGCTCAGTCACGGTGACGGCCGGGGCATCCAGCTTGGCAACACACGATTGGATCTCGATGCGGCACCGAACTACGCGGGCGAGATCGCAGCGTGGGGCAATTCGCTTGACTCCGGCGCCGACCTGTTGATTTACGGCAGCAATCTAGCGAGTACGGCGGATGGCCGCACGCTGATCGACTCGCTCGCCGCGTTATGTGATTGCGATGTCGCGGCAAGTGTCGATGCTACCGGAAGCTCGTTACTGGACGGAGATTGGGATTTAGAGTATTCGACCGGAAATATCGAAACGCAAATCGCTTTCTCCTCGGACGTGCACGCCGACTGGCATCACGTGCTCGATTCGACAGCGGCCATCGGTTCCAATTTGGCCGGTGAGACAGTGGCTAACCCGCTCAGGCACGAGATCGTATTCGTCGACACGGCAACGCAAGGCTACCAACAACTCGTTGACGACTTGCTCGCCAATCAAGATGGGACTCGGTATTTCGACGTCGTCTTATTGGATCAGTCTCGCGATGGCATCGATCAGATCAGCGAAACGTTGAGAGGCCAATACAACGTGGACGCCGTCCACATTGTTTCCCACGGAGCCGACGGAGCGGTCAGGCTCGGCAACATCTGGCTCACCACCGACAATCTTGCGGCCTATGAAGACCAGCTGAGCGAGTGGGCGAGTGCTTTTTCGGAAGATGGCGACCTGTTGCTCTACGGCTGCGATTTGGCCGCGAGTCCCGGGGGGATTCAGCTGGTTGACCAGCTGAGCGTTTTAACCGGAACCGATATTGCTGCCAGCACGAACCTCACCGGTTACGCGCCTTTTGGTGGTGATTGGCAGCTGGAATACGAGGCGGGTCAGATTGAAACGCTTGTTTTCGCCAGTTCCGACTTACAGGAGCAATGGGTCGGGCTGATGAGCGTTGCGATCGACGCGACTTCGACAGGCACGAGCACCGGCGGGAACTTTTCCATCACACACACGACGTCGGGCACCGATCGTCTGATGCTTGTCGGCGTGTCATTGAATAAGGGGGTTGGCAACGCAGTCACCTCGGTCACCTACAACGGCAGTAATCTAACTCTCGAAGGCACACAATCCAATGGCGACGCCGTCGTCTACATCTGGTCGTTGGTGAATCCCAGCTTGGGAACGCATAGCGTCAACATCACCGTCAACGGCACGACGGATGGCAATACGGCTGGCGTGATGACATTTACCGGAGTCGATCAATCGACACCATTGGGTGCGTTTGCGTCGGGGGCGGGGGCGTCCGGCGGCACCGGATCGGTCACGGTGTCATCTGCCCCCGGTGACCTGGTTTTTGCAGCGATCGCGGTGGATGACGCGGCAGACTACAACTTGGTTCCCGGCGCAGGTCAAACCGAACACTGGGACCTTCTCGGGGGCGGTGACATCAACGGCGGCGGAAGCACCGAAGCGGGTGCGACCTCGGTAGTCATGGACTGGACTTGGTCTGGAAGCGACAACTGGGCGGCCGGCGGGATCTCGATTCAGGAAGCCGTCAATACCGCGCCCACGCTTGATGCGTCGCAGAGCCCCGCGTTTGATCCGATCACCGAAGACGCGGGGGCTCCGTCGGGAGCGGTCGGAACCTTGATATCCGATTTGGTCGACTTCGCCACCCCGAGCGGTCAGGTTGACAACGTCACCGACCCCGACTCTGGCGCAGAGCTCGGTATTGCCGTTACGGGAACCAATTCCGCTAACGGGACTTGGTACTACACAACCGACAATGGCTCCAATTGGCTTGCTGTCGGAAGTCGCTCGGACACAAGCGCCCTGCTATTAGAGGCCGACGCCAACACGCGGCTCTACTTCCAGCCCAATGCCAACTACAACGGCACCATCGCTGATGCGATCACCTTCCGGGCCTGGGATCAAACCAGCGGTAGCAACGGATCGCTCGCCGATACGACGGGCAGCGGCGGTTCGTCGCTCAATGACACATTCACTGCAGCTTCCAATATCGCCATCACCGCCCACACACCGGACAACGGAACCGGGTGGACCGAAATTTATGACACAAGCAGTGCCACGACCGATGCGACCATCGACGCATCGTTAGACACCGTTCACGGTGGGTCCGATCAAAACGACGTGGGGCAGGCTTACACACTCGATCCCGCTCCCACCGGCGCGGATCAAGCGATTAGTTTCACGCTGTCGGCCATCGATACGACTGACGGCACCAAGCCGGTGGGTGTTTTCGGACGGCGAGTCGACAACGACAACTTCTACTATTTGCAGATCCTGCCCAATACTCATGCCCAGGACAGCCTACAGCTGTCGAAGCTGGAAGGTGGCGTTCGCACCGTTCTGGCAAGTATCGATCTGACCATCTCTGCTTCTGATACGTTCAAGCTTGAAATCACAGACGACGCCAAGAAGATCTACCGCAACGGCGTGGAAGTCCTCAGTTCGGCCGACAACACGCTGACCGCCAGCGGCACATGGGGAATGTATTTTGGTGATTTCAACGGAGTCGCGGGCGGTGGCCATCTTCGGCCCACGTGGGGCATCGACAACTTCTTGGCCGAAGATCTCTCTGCTCCGACCGCATTCTCGGCCGCAACGGATACGGCATCGCTTGTCGTTACTGCAGTCCCCGATGCACCGATCGCGGTGGACGACCATCACGGGATTTCATTCGATGGAGTCGATGATTATGTCAGTTTGGGAAGTGACACAGATCTTGTCTTCACCAACACGATGACGATGGAAGTGTGGGCTCGTCCGACGGCGTATCCTGTTTCCTCGAGCATCCTGCTGAATAAAGAAGGTGAATATGAAATCGGGATCTCTTCAACTGGCAGCCTGATGTGGGCCTTCGCCAACTCCGACCCCAGTTGGAGCTGGCATGACACGGGCCATGTCTTGCAATTGAACCAGTGGGCGCACGTCTCGGTCACCTATGACAATGGGACCATCAATACCTACGTCAACGGAAATAATATCGAGACGTATTATGGCTCGGGTGCGATTGGCGATGCGCACTTGGACAAGGATGACCTGCGAGTGGGTGGCCGCGAGAACAATCCGGCGGGGAACTACTTCACCGGAGAAATCGACGACGTTCGGGTCTGGAGCACCGTTCGTACGCAAACGGAAATCCAAAACAATCTTGACACCACCCTGACTGGGACTGAACCAGGATTGGCGGGCTACTGGAATTTCAATGAAGGTTCCGGTGTCGACGTCAACGATTTGACCGGTAACTCGGCTAACGGCACGCTGACCGACGGCCCCACATGGACTGGGTATTCCACCGATCAGAACACAGCGATCAGCATCGCAGCGAGCAGTGGCGTACTTCGCAACGATATCGACGGTGACGGTGACACCTTGAATGTCAGCCAGGTGCAGGGATCGGCTGCGAACGTCGGCAGCCCCGTCGTGACCGGATCGGGTGCCGTCGTCACCGTCAATGCCGATGGCAGTTTCGACTACGATCCCAACGGCGCCTTTGATTATCTTGCGGCCGGCGAGAGCGGGAGCGACACGTTTAGCTACACCGTCAGCGACGGCAACGGAGGCACTGACACGGCGACCGTGACGGTCACGATCAACGGGTCCGACGATGCCCCGACGATTGTTGCGGTCTCGGACTTGGATGATTCCGGGAACCAAGTGATCGATTTCCAAGGTGGCGACGATACGATCACGCTTTCGGGATTGCCGGTGAACACCGCCGCAGGAACCGATGTGACGGTCGAGTTCTGGATGAACTGGGATGGCGTGGATAACGTGTTACCCTTTGGGTTCGGAGCTTACGACTTGTGGTTCAGTGGTGGTAACATTGGATTCAACACCGCAAACAGCGATCTTTATGGGACGAGTAATGCGGGATTAGCGACAGGTTGGCACCACATAGCCGCCGTTTTCCGCAATGGCGACGCGGCGAGCAGTCGACTGATCATTGATGGTGTCGAACAAACGCTCTCGCAGATTTCAGGCACGCCGAACAACAGCAACGCCTACGCCACCTCCACCGCTCAAATTTCGGGTTGGGGCTACAACGCCAGCTACAAGTTTGAAGGCCAGATTGATCAGGTCCGAATTTGGAACGGCGGGCGAAGTGAGACCTCCATTCGCGCAGACATGTTCAATGAATTATCGGGGCCCCAGACGGGACTGGTCGCTTCCTACTCGTTCACCGGAGCCACCACGGGCGCGGGCGGGGTGATCGACGACAGCGGCAATGGTCACCACGGAACGATGGGCGGGATGACTGCGGCGAACGTGATCAGTGGCAGCGGATTTTCCAATCTTGGCGATCAAACCGTCAACGAAGACGATCTTGTCACGCTCGAGGTTTCCGCGTTTGATCCTGAAAACAGTGCGTTGACTTATACCTGGACTCAAACCTCCGGTCCCGCCGTCACGCTGAGCGATGTGAACGCCGAAAAGCCAACCTTCACGGCGCTCGAACAAGTGAGTGATTACCAAGTCGTTTTCACCGTGGACGCTTCCGACGGAACAAACGCCACCACCGAAACGGTCACGATCACCGTTAACGCCGTCAACGACGCTCCGACGATCACAAGTAATGGTGGCGGCTCAACGGCTGCGATCAATGTCTTTGAGAACGTGACTGCCGTTACCACGGTGACTTCGTCCGATGCCGACGGTGGCGCCCCCGTTTACAGCATTGTCGTTGGCGACGACTCTGCGAAGTTCGATATTGATTCCTCCACAGGCGTCTTGACCTTCATTTCGGCACCCGACTTTGAGAATCCGACAGATGTTGGACTCGACAATATTTACGATGTGATCGTGCAAGTAAGCGATGGAACGTTGACCGACACGCAAGCGATTTCAGTCACTATTATCGATGTCTCGGGTTCGCTTGTGGTCACGACCACAGCGGATAATAACGACAGCGGAATCATTGCCGGAGCGTCGTATGACATCGAATGGCTCAACGCAAATCAAGGCGCTGACAACGCGATCAGTCTGCGTGAAGCAATCATCGCCGCCAATAACACGGCAAACATCGATGTCAACACGCCGGATGCGATTCACTTCGATCTATCCACCGCCGATGTCAATTATCACGGCAACGAAAACGGCCAATTCACGATCACGCTAACATCGGCGCTCGACACGATTACTGACGCGGTGATCATCGATGGCTCGACCCAATCCAACTTCGTCGGAACTCCGGTCATTGAACTGGTGGGCGACGTCGCCGGAGCGGGCGTGAACGGGTTGAACATTACAGCTGGCAGTAGCACGATTCGCGGGCTGGTCATCACGGGTTTCGATGGCGATGGGATTCACATCTCTGGAGCGGGCGGCAATACGATCGAGGGCAATATCATCGGCTTGCGACCGGATGGCAGCGGCGTGATCGGCGGAGCAATCGGCGGTTGGAACGCGGATGATGGGGCAAACGACATCGTCAGCAACAATGACGGCGTTTTGGTTAATGGTGCGACCGTGTCCGACGGTATCGTCGGCCAAGCGTTCGAGTTCGATGGCGTAGACGACTACATCGATTTGGGACAGGGTCCGGAATTTGACCTAAATAGCTTCACGATGCAGGCATGGGTCGAAGTCGATGCGACCACCAATGTTGGCGACAAACGAATCATCAGCCGAGACGATATCAGCACACCCGGTGCCGGTGGACGGGATCTCGTCTCACTTAAATCGAGCCAAGGAGGTGCATTGGATGGACATGCCGCATTTGACATTATGGTCGATGGTAATTTTGCGTCGATTAGTTCATCTTCGGCACTGACAACGGGATGGCATCACATCGTGGGGATGCGTGACGGAAACACCCTGCGTTTGTATGTTGACGGTGTTTTGGTTGCGAGCACAACGACGACAGTTACGCAAACAATCCGTCCCAATGCCAATCTTGTGTTGGGGCAGGTCAGCCCCGAATATAACGGCGAGTTTTTCCAAGGCAAAATCGACGAAGCCGCAGTTTTCGGGCGTGCCCTTTCCGCCGAAGATATCTCGGCGAGTTACAACGCTCAGTTTGGAGGCAAGTCACCGACATTGACCTCGCAAGTCGCTTATATGCAAGGCGAGAACAGCATTGAGGATGCTCGTGGGCTCGCCGCGATGACGACGACCGGGACGATTGCGTACACCGATGGAATCATTGGAAACGCATTTGACTTCGGTGCAACGGGCACCATTGACGCTGTTGACCCGGACGAATTCAATCAAGAACAGTGGACCAACACGTTTTGGTTCAACGCGGATGATACGACTGCGTATCCGAGCCTGATGGCGCGAGAGTTTGCGGACGGACAAGGGTACACGATTCACTTGGATCCTGGCGGAGAAGTCCGGGTCCGTGTGGACACTGCTGCATTGACGAATCAAGTCGTATCTCACGGCACCGGATTAGACGATTCCCAGTGGCACTTCGTCGCGGTGACTCATGACGGCGCCAGTAACACGATCACACTCTCGGTTGACGGAGCTGTGGCATCGACCTTTTCCTACACTGGCGAATTCAGCGATCCCACCGGCGGCAAATTCACCGTCGGCGGTGCGGCTGTAGGTACGAGTCAGTACGGCGGGTTGATGGATGAGATTCAAGTGCATGGTCGCGTGTTAAGTGCGACTGAACTCACCCAGCTGTACAACAGTGGTCTTCGCGGTGACGTCGGTAACGCCGGCGACGGGATGGCAATCGTCAGCTCGGCAGGCAATTTGATCGGGGGTGCGACAGCAGCGGCACGCAACGTCATCTCGGATTCTGGAGGACACGGAATCTCCATCAGTGGCGCTGACGGGACGATCATTCAAGGTAACTTTATCGGAACGAATGTTACCGGCACAATGGGCCGTGGTAACCTGGGCGCCGGTATTCTCGTGTCGGGCAACAACACAATCATCGGAACCGATGGCGATGGAAACAATGATGCCGATGAAGGCAACTTAATCGCAGACAACGATATTGGGATCGACGTTTACGGTGACTTTACCACGATCGCCGGCAATGAAATCGGTATGTCGGGTACCTCTCAAAACGATGGCATCCGCGTGCGTGGTGGATCGGTTAGCAACATCATTGGTGGGACCGCAGACGACACCGCCAACACCATCCATTTCAATACAGCCAGTGGAGTCGCCATTCTGCCAGACGGTGAAGCATCGTTACTTGGCAACGCGATCAACAGCAATACCGGTCTCCAGATCGACATCAACGATGACGGCGCGTCCGCCAACGACGGCGACATCGTTGCCACCGAAGGCAACGACGGCATGGACTCGCCCACGATCACAACGTCGAATCTTCAGGGTACGACGTTGTCGCTTGATGGGTTTATCGGGATTTCGTCGTTGGGCGACACGGATTTTGCCGGTGCTCGCGTTGAGTTTTTCACCAGTGATGGAAACGGTGCGTTGACCTATCTCGGCTTCCTGATCGCCGACGCCAACGGATTGTTCTCGGGCAATTTGGCGGTGAGCGGATTGACGGTCTCCGACACGCTGATCGCGACAGCAACCAATAGCGGGGCCAGCGTCACATCGGAGTTTGGCCAATCTCGCGCTGTCAACACAAAACCCATTTTGACAGCCAACGGACCGGACGCGACTTATACCGAAGACGACCCATTCCAGCTGATTGACCCAACGATCACCGTTACCGATGCCGATGGTGTCGATTTCGACGGCGGCGTCTTGACCGTTCATAACAACAGCGGACAAGCGACGGACAATCTCGCCATCATTCATCAAGGCACCGGTGCTGGCGAGATCGAAATTGCAGGTTTGGACGTCAAGATTGACGGCATCACCGTCGCGAGTGTCAGCGGTGGGGTCGGCGCAGCCAGTGATTTGGTCGTGACGTTCACAGCGGCAGCCGACGCGGCGGATGTACAAGCTGTTGCACGTCGCATCGGATTCTTTAGCACTTCACAGACCCCTGACACGACCGATCGCACTATCGACATCACCATCACCGATGGCGATGGTGGAACAAGCACGACCGAAAATGCCACGGTCAAAGTCGTAGCAATCAACGACGCCCCTGTTGTCATTGCACCGGGCAGTGCTCTAGCAGCGACCGAACAGGTCGGATTTGCGATCCAGGGCACCGGTTTCACCGTGACCGATGTCGATGCGGCCAGTGGTACGATGACGGCCACGATCGATGTCGGCGAAGGAGCGATCTCGGTTGCCGCAGGCGACTCGGGCGTTTCGATCAGCAGTGGCAATGGCACCGGGACCGTCACGATCACTGGCACACTGAGCCAACTTGACAACCTGCTAACTGGCGCGAGCACCGGCACGATCACGTATTTAAACAGCAGCGACACACCGAGTGCATCGACCACGATTACGGTCACGGTGAATGACAGCGGCAACACCGGCGCCGATCCGGGACTGACCGCGGACGGAAGCAGCGAAGAAGGTTCGGCGAGCCAGACGATCAACATCACCGCGATCAACGACGATCCGACGAATCCCGGCGGGCTGCCAAGTGATATCACGGTGACTGAAAACGTGAGTGGTGATGTCGATCTGTCACAAATCAACCTCAATGATGTCGATCATGGCGGAGGAAATTTGACGATCACGTTAACCACCGCGACCGGCGGCAATTTATCGGCGGCAAGCGGCGGTGGCGTCACGATTGGTGGCAGCGGTAGCGGAACTCTGACGCTGACCGGGGCGCTCGCGAACCTGAACACCTATCTCGATTCCGCCAGCAACATCCAATACCTGCACTCGACCGCGAACCTCAACGGGGACAACGCAGACTCGATCGTGGTCAAGGTCAACGACAACGGCAACACCGGCTCGGGGGGCGGCACCGATATCAATCTTGGCACGGTAAACGTCGACATCACGGCCGTCAACGATGCCCCCGTGCTTGATAACTCGGGCACCGTGATCCTGTCCACAATCACGAAGTACCAGACCGATAACGACGGTCAGTCGGTCGCTTCGATCATCGCCAGCGCGGGTGGCGACCGCATCACCGATCCTGATACTGGCGACAGCGAGGGAATCGCGATTACGTCGCTGTCCAGCGGCAACGGAACCTGGCAATATTCCACCGATGGGGGAAGTTCCTGGAACGCGGTCGGGACGGTTACCGATTCATCTGCATTGCTGCTGCGCGATACCGATCTGGTTCGATTCGTTCCCAATCCGGCTAATGGAACCACCGCCAGCTTCACGTTCCGTGCCTGGGACCAAACCAGCGGCACCGAGGGAACCAAAGTCAATGTTTCGGTCAACGGCGACGCGACCGCGTTCAGTACCGCGAGCGAAACCGCGAGTATCACGGTGGTGGACGCCAATGCGGCTCCGGTACTTGACAACAGCAAGAACCCGGCGCTGGATGCAACAAACGAAGACGCGGGTGCCCCCTCGGGAACCGTCGGAACGTTGGTGTCATCGCTGGTCGATTTTTCAAGTCCAGCGGGCGAGGTGGACAATGTCAGTGATGCAGACAGCGGTGCGGCGTTAGGGATCGCGATCACGGCAGTCGATACCACCTATGGAACCTGGTTCTACTCGATCGATAACGGCAGCAACTGGAACGCGTTGGGTGCGGTTTCCGATGCCAACGCCCGTTTGCTATCCGCCGATGCCGACACGCGAGTCTATTTCCAACCCAATGCGGACTATCATGGAACCCTCGCCAACGCCATTACCTTCCGAGCCTGGGATCAAACCACTGGCAGTAACGGTGGTTTTGCCGACACGAGCTTCACGTCGGACACGTATTTGGACACGTTCAGCGCGATTTCGTACAGCAATAACAATGGTTCGCTTTCGTGGTCAACCGATTGGATCGAAAACGACAGCGGCGGTGGCGGTGCGTCAGGAGGTAAATACTTTATCTCCGGCGGTTTGCTGAATGTCGGTGAATCCAGTGCAACGAAATATGTCTATCGCGAGGCCAACTTAAGTGCTGCGACCACGGCAACACTCTCCTTTGATCTGACCACCAACAATCTGGGAGGAGGCGGAGCGATTCATGCTCAAGTCTCGTCCAATGGCGGCAGCACATGGACGACACTGTTAGCGGTCACATCGGGAACGGCAACGGGGACGAAGAGTTTCGACATTTCTGCATACACCGCATCGAACACACAAATCCGTTTCTACGACAATAACGGCGGCGGAAAAGAAATCCTGGTCGACAATGTCCAAATCGCCGTAACGACTTCGCTGTCCGGCGGAACCACCGCATTTTCTTCCAACACTGACACGGCGAGCCTGACGATCAATCCGGTCGCCGATACCCCTTCGGTAACTGACGCGACCACAGACGAAGACACCCAATCGACCAGTGGGTTGGTGATTTCGCGGAATGCAGCCGATGGTGCGGAGGTGACTTATTTTAAAATCACTGGTATCACCAACGGCACGCTGTACAAGAATGATGGGGTGACGCAGATCACCAACGGTTCGTTCATTACCGTGGCCGAAGGTACCGCCGGACTGAAGTTCACACCTGATGCCGATTTCAGCGGTACTGGCAACTTTACGATCCAGGCGTCGACGTCTGGCAACGACACGGGGCTCGGTGGCAGCACGACGGTTGCCAATGTCACCGTCGATGCCGTCAATGATGCACCTGTGATTACCGGTGGACCCGATTCACTTGGTTTGACCGAAACCGATGCCGGTCTGACGGGAAGCGGCTCGTTCACCGTCAGTGACGTGGATACGACTGACAACGTCACCGCAGCCGTTGATTCGGTTTCTGTTGGCGGCACGGGATCGGGCAGCCTGCCCGCTGGTTTAGACAACAACACGCTGCAAAGTTTTCTGACCGTCACGCCCACCGCCATTCTCGATGGAACCGAGAACAGCGCCACCCTCGCCTGGAACTTTAATAGCGGTAGCGAAGCGTTCAACTTCCTGGCTACCGGCGAAACCTTGGTCCTGACCTATACCGTCAGTGCGACCGACGACAACGGGACTCCGCTCAGTGATACTGAAACCGTCACCGTCACCATCACGGGTACCAACGATGCCCCAGTGATTACCGGCGGTCCCGATACACTCGGCCTGACTGAAACCAATGCCGGATTGACGGGCAGTGGTGCGTTCACTGTGACGGATCAAGATACTTCCGACTTGGTCACTGCAGCCGTCGAGTCGGTTGGGATCAGTGGGACGGGAAGCGGCAGCGTACCAGGAAGTTTGACGAATACGACATTGAAAGGTTTCTTGTCGGTCACTCCGACTGCGATTCTCGATGGCAACGAAACCACCAACACGTTGACCTGGAACTTCAACAGTGGGAGCGAAGCATTCGATTTCTTGGCCAACGGCGAAACCTTGATCCTGACCTACACCGTCAGCGCTACAGACGACGATGGCACACCGCTCAGTGACACTGAAACAATTACGGTGACGATCACAGGCACCAACGATCAACCGGCAATCACGGTGGTCGATGTCGCCGGTGCGGTCATGGAAGACGCATCCACGCCGAATCTAACTGACAGCGGCAGCGTTACCTTTGCGGAAGTCGACGAGACGGATCTAATCAACTCATCGGTTGCACTGAGTGGCACGACGACCACCGGACCTACGATTCCGTCGGGGCTGGCAACGGCGTTAGCATCCAGCGTCAGCATCACACAAACCGGCACCAACGACGGCTCGATTGCCTGGGATTTCTCGGTTGACAACAGCTTGGTGCAGTACCTTGCCGATGGGGAAACGATCACGGCGACCTACACCATCACCGTGACCGATGACAGTGGAGCTGGCAACAACACGACCACGCAGGACGTCGTTGTCACGATTACGGGAACCAATGACCAGCCGACGATTACCGTGGTCGATGTCACTGGTGCCGTGACCGAAGATGCGACGACACCGAACTTGACCGACAGCGGCAGCGTGACTTTTGCCGAAGTTGACGATACTGACCTGATCAACTCGAGTGTCGCACTAAGCGGCACGACGACCACGGGACCTGCGATTCCATCGGGATTGGCGACGGCATTGGCATCCAGCGTCAGCATCACGCAAACTGGCAGCAACGATGGTTCGATCGCTTGGGATTTTTCGGTTGATAACAGTTTGGTGCAGTACCTCGCCGATGGCGAAACCATTACCGCGACCTACACGATCACGGTGACCGATGACAGTGGGACGGGTAACAACACGACGACTCAAGATGTCACCGTCACGATCACGGGGACCAATGATCAGCCAACGATTACGGTCGTTGATGTCACTGGCGCGGTCACCGAAGACGCCACGACACCGAACCTGACTGACAGCGGCAGCGTCACCTTTGCCGAAGTCGACGAGTCCGACCTAATCAACTCGTCCGTCGCATTGAGTGGAACGACGACAACGGGACCTGCGATACCGTCGGGGCTGGCGACCGCGCTGGCATCGAGTGTCAGTATCACGCAGACCGGCACCAACGATGGTTCAATCGCTTGGGATTTCTCGGTTGACAATAGCTTGGTGCAGTACCTCGCCGACGGTGAAACCATCACGGCGACTTACACGATCACGATGGGCGACGACAGCGGCACCGGTAACAACACGACGACTCAAGATGTCACCGTCACGATCACCGGAACGAACGACCAGCCGACGATTACCGTCGTTGATGTCACCGGCGGCGTGACCGAAGATGCGACGACACCGAACCTGACCGACAGCGGATCGGTCACCTTTGCCGAAGTCGACGATACCGACTTGCTTAACTCATCCGTTGCGTTAAGCGGTACGACGACGACAGGACCTACCGTGCCTGCCGGATTGGCCACAGCACTAAGCTCCGCGGTCAGTCTCACGCAGACCGGCACCAACGACGGCTCAATCGCCTGGGATTTCTCGGTCGACAACAGTTTGGTGCAGTACCTCGCCGATGGCGAAACAATTACCGCGACCTACACCATTACCGTGACCGACAACAGCGGAACCGGCAATAACACGACGACTCAAGATGTCACCGTCACGATCACGGGGACTAATGATCAGCCAACGATAACGGTCGTTGATGTCACTGGCAATGTTACCGAAGATGCGACGACGCCGAACTTGACCGACAGCGGATCGGTAACTTTTGCCGAAGTCGAAGACACGGACACAATTAACTCGAGCGTTGCATTAAGCGGCACAACGACGACCGGTCCAGCGATCCCGTCGGGGCTGGCAACCGCGTTGGCATCCAGCGTCAGTCTCACTCAATCTGGCAGCAACGACGGTTCGATCACTTGGGATTTTTCGGTCGACAACAATTTGGTGCAGTACCTGGCCGATGGGGAAACCATTACCGCGACGTACACGATCACGGTGACCGATAACAGTGGCACCGGCAATAACACAACCACTCAAGACGTCACCATCACGATTACGGGAACCAACGACCAGCCAACCATTACCGTGGTTGATGTCACTGGCGCCGTGACGGAAGACGCGACGACACCGAACCTGACTGACAGCGGCAGCGTGACTTTTGCGGAAGTCGACGACACTGACTTGCTCAATTCGTCCGTCGCATTGAGCGGAACAACGACCACGGGACCAGCGATTCCATCTGGACTAGCAACCGCGTTGGCCTCCAGTGTCAGCATCACGCAAACCGGCACCAATGACGGTTCGATCGCATGGGATTTCTCGGTTGATAACAGTTTGGTGCAATACCTCGCCGATGGCGAAACTATCACGGCGACCTACACCATCACCGTGACCGACGACAGCGGAACTGGCAACAACACGACCACACAGGACGTCGTTGTCATGATTACCGGGACTAACGATCAACCGACGATTACCGTGGTGGATGTCACTGGTGCCGTGACTGAAGACGCGACGATACCGAACTTGACGGACAGCGGCAGCGTGACTTTTGCCGAAGTTGACGATACTGACTTGCTAAATTCGTCGGTCGCATTGAGCGGCACGACGACCACAGGACCTGCGATTCCATCGGGATTGGCGACGGCATTGGCATCCAGCGTCAGCATCACGCAAACTGGCAGCAACGATGGTTCGATCGCTTGGGATTTTTCGGTCGACAACAGTTTGGTGCAGTACCTCGCCGATGGCGAAACCATTACCGCGACCTACACGATCACGGTGACCGATGATAGTGGGACGGGTAACAACACGACGACCCAAGACGTCACCGTCACGATCACTGGCACCAATGATCAACCGACGATCACCGTGGTGGATGTCACCGGCGCCGTGACCGAAGACGCTACGACACCGAACCTGACCGACAGCGGCAGCGTCACCTTTGCCGAAGTCGACGAGTCCGACCTAATCAACTCGTCGGTCGCACTGAGTGGCACAACGACCACGGGACCTGCGATCCCATCGGGACTGGCCACCGCGTTGGCATCCAGCGTCAATCTTACGCAGACCGGCAGCAACGACGGTTCGATTGCCTGGGATTTCTCGGTCGACAACAGTTTGGTGCAGTACCTCGCCGACGGTGAAACCATCACGGCGACTTACACGATCACAGTGGGCGACGACAGCGGCACCGGCAATAACACGACGACTCAAGATGTCACCGTCACGATCACCGGAACGAACGACCAGCCGACGATTACCGTCGTTGATGTCACCGGCGCTGTGACCGAAGATGCGACGACACCGAACCTGACCGACAGCGGATCGGTCACCTTTGCCGAAGTCGACGACACCGACTTGCTTAACTCATCCGTTGCGTTAAGCGGCACGACGACGACAGGACCTACCGTGCCTGCCGGATTGGCCACAGCACTAAGCTCCGCGGTCAGTCTCACGCAGACCGGCACCAACGACGGTTCGATTGCCTGGGATTTCTCGGTCGACAACAGTTTGGTGCAGTACCTCGCCGATGGCGAAACAATTACCGCAACCTACACCATCACCGTGACCGACGACAGCGGCACCGGCAATAACACAACGACTCAAGATGTCACCGTCACGATCACGGGGACTAATGATCAGCCAACGATTACTGTCGTTGATGTCACTGGCAATGTTACCGAAGATGCGACGACGCCGAACTTGACCGACAGCGGATCGGTAACTTTTGCCGAAGTCGAAGACACGGACACAATTAACTCAAGCGTTGCATTAAGCGGCACAACGACGACCGGACCAGCGATCCCGTCGGGGCTGGCAACCGCGTTGGCAACCAGCGTCAGTATCACACAGACCGGTACCAACGACGGCTCGATCGCATGGGATTTTTCGCTCAACAATAGTTTGGTGCAGTACCTGGCCGATGGGGAAACCATTACCGCGACCTACACGATCACGGTGACCGATGACAGTGGCACCGGCAACAACACGACCACACAAGACGTTACGGTTACGATCACGGGAACGAATGACGCGCCTGTTGCTGGCGTGGACACGGCAACGGCCACAGAAGCCGGCGGCATCAGCAATTCAACTTCCGGTGTCGATCCAACCGGTAACGTGCTGGCCAATGACACCGACGTCGACACAACCGACTCGAAATCGGTCAGTGGTGTGGTGGCGGGTAACGCCGTAAATGCTGTCGGGTCGGTCGGCGCGAGCGTGGCTGGTTTGTACGGCAGCGTGACGATCCAAAGCGATGGAAACTACGTCTACAACGTGGATAACGGCAATTCGTCGGTGGAAGCACTTCGTACGTCCGCCGACACTCTCGAAGACGTTTTCACCTACACCATGGTCGACAGTGAAGGAGCATCGTCTACTCAACAGATCACGATCACGATCCAAGGCGTGAACGACGCCCCGAACGATCTGACAGCGACAGGAATGACGATTGATGAAAACCTGGCAAATGGACAGGTCGTCGGCACGGTCTCGCCGAGCGATGTCGATTCAGGAGACACTGCGTCGTATCGATTGACGGATGACGCCAGCGGTCGGTTCGACATTGACAGTTCTGGAAACGTCGTGGTGTTGGATTCCAGCAGACTCGACTACGAAACCGACACGCAACACGATATCACTGTCGAAGTGACCGACACAGCAGGCGGAACGTACTTGGAAACGTTCACCGTTACGATCAACGATGTGGATGAATATGACGTCGTGGCGTTGGGTGATTCGGATGCATCGGCGAATCAAGTCGATGAGAATGCCAGTGGGGGCGTCTACGTTGGAATTACCGTAGGGGCCGTCGACGCCGATGCAAGTAACAGCACGATCACTCACACCCTGGTGGACGATGCGGGTGGACGTTTCGAGATCGACGCTAACACAGGCCAAATCGTAACCGCGTCTGCCGCACCACTCAACTACGAAGTCGATACGTCGCATGATGTCACTGTACGAAGTGTTTCGGCGGACGGCAGCGAAGTGTTCCAAACCTACACGATTGATATTCTTGATATCAACGAGTCCTCCGTTGCAGTAGACGACTCCTATAGCACCATCTCTGGACAATCGATTTCATTGACGACGCCTGATCCGATCGCCAACGACACCGATCCCGACGGTGATGCATTGAGACTCGTGCTCGTCACAGGTCCATCCAATGGCACGTTGTCAATCGATGTCAATGGAGTGATCACCTACACTCCGACCGCTGGCTTTTTCGGCATCGATTCCTTCACTTATCGCAGCGATGACGGCAGTATGCTGAGCGACAACATTGCAACGGTGTCGATTACTGTTCAAGCGGGTGCCGGAGCTGGCGGTGGATCAGGCAGCGGCGGATCGGGCAGCGGTGGTTCAGGCGACAGCGGCTCCGGTGACAGCGGATCTGGCGATGGCAACGGCGACACGAGCGGCAGCGGAGACACGTCCGGCGGTGACTCGGGCGACGGAGACAGTAGCGATGTCGATGCTGGATCGACGACAGGGGCGGTCCCCCTCGTTCCCGCGAACGTCACCACTCCGAATCAGAGCGACGATGCGTCCAACGAAAAAGGACAATCCAAACAGTCCACGGCTTCGGTAAGTCGCGACTCAACCATCCAAATGACGGACAGCAACCAAGAAGAATCGGATCATGGCTTGGAGAGACAAGGATTTTCATGGGGCGGCTCCTCGAGCATGCATATGAAACGAGGCAACGTTCAAATGTCTCAAATGCTTGATCAACTGTTGGTCGTCGATTTGGTGCAAGCGATCCAGTGGACCGAATGGAACAACGCGGACGGAGGACCGCCGGAAGACTCGACGTTCTTCGGGGCCGGCGAGCTCGGTGGACTCGGGGTCGGTGCGGGACTCGCGTCCGTCGGTTATGTGTTATGGGCACTTCGTGGCGGCGTATTGCTGACCACCATTTTTGGCAGCTTGCCTGCTTGGCGAATGATCGACCCATCCGCACTGCTGTCGGTCTATCGTGAATCCGATGGCGTTCGCAAATCCAAAGCCGACGTGACCACCTTCTTGGATTAGGCAACCAGGTTTCCATTGATTACGTCGGGGCGACGGTTGTGCCAATCATGACAGTCGTCGCGAAAATCTTATCCCATCCAGATCGTCGGAATTATCCGCAAAGTCGACTCAGTCCGGATTCTTTTTCTGATTGTAGAAGTCCAGGACCAGGAGGGCGAAGATAGGTACTAGACCTGGCATTCACCCCCCCCCCCCGACAAACGGGGTGTATTTTCGCACCACATGAAGGAGTCGCGAGGAGGTCGCCACGTCAGCTTGCCCCGACGACGAATCTCAATGGACTGAAAATCGATGAGTCGCGAATTCGACTTTTACCCTCTCGAAGATCGTATCCTGCTTAGCGGCGACGGTCTCGATGGTCTCGGTGGGGCGATGGACATTGATTTCGATCTCGAGGCGGCACTGCTGAGTCAGCTTTCCGATGCCGATGGGGAAGTGGCTGGTGATGGTGCAACCGCAGCCCCACAGCCGCTGACCCACGACCAAGATGTCAGCGATATTGCCACCGACGATGTGGCCGAAGCGGTGGTTCTGGATCCCGCACAACCGATCGAAGTCATCTTCGTCGATGCGGGTGTGGAAGATGCCGAGACGTTGATCGAGGGACTACGGGCCAATACGGACGGGCAAACCCAGTGGTTGGTCATCCGTTTGCAGGCCGAGCAAGACGGGTTGCTACAAATCACCGAGACGCTTCGCAATTTGAGCAGCGTCGATGCGGTTCATTTGCTCAGCCACGGTGACGGCCGGGGCATCCAGCTTGGCAATACGCGATTGGATCTCGATGCGGCCCCCAATTACGCCGGCGAGATCGCGTCGTGGGGCCATGCACTCGATAACGATGCGGACTTGTTGATCTACGGTTGCGATCTGGCGTCGACCGAATCGGGACGCGATCTGATCGACATCCTGGCGGTTGTCTGCGATTGTGACGTCGCGGCAAGTGATGATGTGACCGGGCATGCATCGCGTGGCGGCGACTGGGACCTCGAGTACACAGTCGGCGACGTCGATCTTGCTCATGTGCTCGCACCGCGTGAATGGTTCGGGATGCTTTCGACCGAGACGGCGGAGTCGGGTTCTCCCTCCCAATCCGACTCCGCCGGCATCGCATTAGCGTTTGAAGAAAACGTCGGCCAGAGCGATGACGCCGTCGATTTCCTTTCGCGTGGCGATGGCTACACCGTTTTCTTGACCGACGGAGACGCGGTCCTGAATCTCAACGGGTCGGTGTTCACGATCGACATTGTGTCAAACCAGTCGCCGACAGCCGTCGTAGGTGTCGATGAATTGACGGGTCGCAGCAACTATTTAGTCGGTGCCCAGGACGCTTGGATTCGTGACGTTGCGAACTTTGCCGCGGTCCAGTACGACGACATCTACGATGGAATCGACGTCCGTTACTATGGTCACGGCCAACAACTAGAGTACGACTTTATTGTTGCTGCGGGAGCAAATACCGACCAAATCACGCTGATAATGCAGGGCGCCGAATCGGTTTCCATCAGTGACAGCGGCGAATTGGTGATGGTGTTAGCGGGAAGTGAGCAAATGATTCGCTTCCGTGCTCCCTACAGCTATCAACTATCGAGCAGCGGCGTTCGTGAAGTCGTGGAAAGTCGGTATCAGATTCGCGACGATGGCAGCATTGGTTTTGAATTGGGTGATTACGATCAATCGCGTGAATTGGTGATCGACCCGATCATGGACTACGGCAGCTACCTAGGCGGTCTGAGTGGCGAATCGGCCAATGCAATCCAAGTTGACGCCGATGGCAATGCTTATATCACCGGTGGCACGGTCTCGACTGATTTCCCCACAACCACGGGACCGTTTGGCACCACCGGTGGCGACGACATGTTTGTCACCAAGATGTCGGCGGACGGCAGCACGGTGCTTTACACTACGTACTTGGGCGGGTCCGGCAACGACATTGCCTACGATATCGACATCGATAGCAGTGGAAACGCCTACGTTGTCGGCAAAACAACCTCGTCGGACTTCACCACCACGACCGGTGCGTACGACGAAACGCTCAGTGGTGCGTCGGACGGTTTTGTGCTGAAGCTGGACAGCACCGGGTCGTCGATCCTGTATGGCAGCTACATTGGATCCAACCTGTCCAATGACTCCGCATACGGCGTCGCTGTGAATGCTGCGGGGCAAGCGTATGTGACAGGCGTGGCGACCGGTTCGATTGCATCGCTGACATCGGCGGGATCGTACCAATCGACGTTTGGCGGCGGACGGGACGCGTTCTTGGCCGTTTTCAGTATCGATGGTTCGAGCATCGATTACGGCAGCTACTTTGGTGGTTCAGGCGCCGAAGAGGCGACGGACATTGCGATTGACGATTCCGGTGCCGCCTACATCACCGGAGTCACCAACAGCAGCGACATGCCGGTGACAGGCAATGCGTTTCAAAGCACGAATGGCGGCGGACAAGACGTCTTTATCGCCAAGATCAATCCGCTTGGGGGCGGCGTCAGCGACTTGACCTACAGCAGCTACCTTGGTGGCAGCATGGCGGAACAAGCGTCCGCGATCGCGTTGGATTCTAGCGGCCGAGCCTACGTCGTTGGGTTGACGATCTCGTCCGACTTTGATGTCACCGCCGGCGCCTATGACACGTCGATTTCAGGTGGAAACGACGATGCGTTTCTGTCGGTGTTTGACACCACCCTCAGTGGCGCCGCATCGCTGGCGTATTCAACGTCACTTGGCGGAACGGCAACGGACGAGGCGGCCGGGGTTGCCGTCGATTCCTCCGGAGTGGCGTGGATTGTTGGAACGACCTATTCGACGACGTTTCCAACGACTGCCGATGCGCATGACACCAGCAAGGGAGGCACGACCGACGCCTTCATCACTGCGATCAACCCGCTCGGCGGCGGAGCATCGGATTTGGTTTACTCGACCTTCTTGGGCGGAAGTGCCAATGAATTCGGCTACGCCATCGCGCTTGATGCGGCAGATAACATCTACGTTGCCGGCCAGACTCAGTCGTCGGATTTCGACGCGACATCGGGTGCCTATGACGAGTCCATGGGTGGCGCAAGTGACGCGTTTGTTGCCAAGTTCTCGCAAACGCCGGACGCCTACCTGTGGCTCAACACCGAAAACGATGTCACCGGATCAGGCGTTGCGGGACTCGATTCGTGGACTGGCGGTACCGTTTTGCAACTGGGCGATCCCAACCTCGGTTTCAGCTCATCCACCAGCGGCACATTGACTTCGGTGTTCAACATTGACGATCTTGTTGACGACGGGGATGCACGGCTGAGCGGCATCCATTACGTCGGACGTGATCTGTTGGTGGGCAGCAACAATATTCAGCTGTATGCCGGCGATGTGCTGTTTTCAACCGTGACCGATGAATGGATTAACGGCGGCAGCGAACAGATTTTCGCCCACGACATTCTGTTGTTTCGCCCGGTGACCGTCGGGAATTATGCCACCGGGACGCTGTCGTTATTGTTCGATGGTTCGGACGTGATTGGCAACCTTGACGTCAACGCGTTTACGTTGGTCGAAGAAACGACCACGGTGGGCACCACCACGCCGATGACTCTGAATGCGGGCGATTTTCTGATTTCGCATGCAGGATTTACAAATCGAGTCTACCGCTATGAACCGGGAACGTTGGGGGCAACGAGCTCGGGAACGACGTCGATTTTTCTTGATGGTACCGACTTTGGCGTCGATACCGGTTTCCGCGGAATCGATCTAGTCGAACGCAGCGTCAAGGTTGGCGACACGACGCTGACCAGTGGCCAGTTGCTGGCGACACTGCACTCCGATGACAATGCGATCGGAGGCATCGCAACCACTCGCGACGACATCTTCCTGATCGATGTGACCGCGACGGGTGCGACCACCGCGGCGACGGCGTCGGTGTTCTTTCAAGGCGACGACATTGGTCTGAATACTGCCACATGGCAAGAGCAACCATGGGGCTTGTCGTTGGCCAGCACGACGGCGGTCAGCACGATCACGGTCGACGCCGCCACGACAGGTGACGGGGGATTGAGTATCAATGACGATGGCGGCGACGACGTCTACTTAGTCGCCGATGACGGGGGTGCCATTATCGGGGGACGTACTTCGATCACGATCGAGGTCCAGTATTCATCGACCGATTCCAACGGGGCACAACCGCTGTTTGCCTACGCATCGCCGTCAACCGACAACGAATTGTTGCTGTACATCGACGGTGCGGGCAATCTTGGCCTTTATCTCAACGGTGCACTCGCCACATCCACTGCGATCGATTATCGGACACTGTCCAATGGTGATATGCAATCGCTCGCGATGACGTGGGACAACGCCGCAGGCAATTGGCAAGTGTTTGTCAACGGCATCTTGATCGATCGCGGCTCGGGGCTGAACACCGGTCAAACGTTTGACGCAGGCGGAACGTTACAGTTTGGACAGGAACAAGACGGCAATGGAACGAATTTTGACACAAGCCAGACGTTTCACGGCACGTTCTACAATGTTCGCGTTTTCGATGACGTTCGTACGGGCGCCGAGATTGCTGCCACGTACAAATCGAGTTTGCCGCACGACGAAAGTGGCTTGTTGGCCCAGTGGGATTTTGACCGCTTATCCGCCAATGGCGTGATCACCGAATCGGTCAGCGGCAACAATTTGACGGTTAATCACACCGCCGAGAGTGGTTTCACGACAAGCACGCCGAAGTTGACGTTTTTGCTTGATGAACACGCCGATACGGGCACCGTTGTCGGCAGCGTGTTTGCTACCAATGCCGAGCGGGATGCGAAGATCGCGTCATTGTTGGCCGCCGATCCTGATCTGGTTTACAGTGCCGAAACGGGCAAGTTTTATAAGACGATCAGTACGGCACAGACATGGGTAAATTCGCAATCCGCCGCCATCGCCTCGTCACTGAGTGGTGTCTCGGGTGAATTGGTCACGATTCGATCGGCCGCTGAAAACGAGTTGATCACGGAATTCCGCAATACTGCCGGTGCGGATCTTTGGATCGGAGCTTCCGATCAAACGATCGAAGGGTTATGGCAGTGGCAAAGCGGAGCATCCGACAATGACCTCTTTTGGTTGGGCGGGTCAACGGGCAGCCGCCAAAACGGTGCCTATACAAACTGGATTGCCAACGAACCCAATGCGACTACGGCCGACGACGATTTTGCTCGGATTAACAGTACCGGTGAATGGGGCGACCGCGACAGCACGTACAGCTATGGTTATGTGGTCCAGTGGGACGCCGACGACGTGCTGGATCAAACCAGTGAGCTGACCTACTCGATTGCGGCGCAGTCGATCGACGGCACCTTCGCGATTGATGCCGACAACGGCCAAATCACCGTCAGCGACAGCACGCTGCTCGATACCGAAACCGATGCAACGCACAGCATCACGGTTCGAGTGACGGCGGCTAGCGGCCATAGCTACGACAAAACCTTTGACGTCCAAGTAAGAAACAACAGCGGCGAGGCGGAGCAATCGGTTCCGGGCACGCAATTGTTGGCCGAGGATTACCCGCTGACGTTCAGTGCCGGCACCGGCAACGCAATCACGGTTAGCGATGGCGGCCCCAGCAACAACCGCTTGCAGGTCTCGTTGTCGGTCACCGATGGCATACTGACTCTGTCACAAACCACGGGATTGACGATCCTGAGCGGTGCCAATGGAAGCGCCACCATGGTGATCCAAGGCAGCGAGTCGGATTTAAATGCCGCACTAGAAGGGATGGTCTTTCAACCGGACGCCCAATTTAGCGGTGCGGTCGATCTACAGATGACAACATCGTTGATCGCCGACTTGGCAGGTCACTACAACTTCGATGATGGCGATGCTCGCGACGACAGTGCCGGAACGTCGCATGATGGCGTGATGCAAGCGGACGCGACCACGGTGGTTGATCCCGATCGTGGCACCGTGCTCAGCCTCGATGGCACCGGCGATGGCGTCGACATCGTCGGCACGATGGGCAGCTCGCCGAACGCTACGCTGGCGGCGTGGGTCAACTTGGATGTCAAAGGATCGCAGGGATCCGAGGTGATCAGCGTCGCGGATTCGTTGGTGTTGCGGCTCGACGAGAACAGCAATGGGGTTTCGGGCGTCTACTATGACGGCAGTTCATGGGTCTCGATTGGATCGGGCCGCTTCATTGCAGGTACAGGTTGGCATCATGTCGCATTTTCGTTTGACGACACCAACAATGTGCAAACGCTGTACATCGATGGCCAGCGAGTCGCGATGACTCAGTCGACGGCCAGCATCGTCTATGATGATTTCAGCAAAACGACAATCGGACATCATGCTAACGGCTCGGCAATCTATGATTTTGACGGATTAATTGACGACGCTCGCATTTACAACCGAGCACTCTCTGCGGATGAAATCGCTAACCTGGCGTCCGATAACGCACGAGCGGTGGATTCAATCACGATTGACGTGGTCCCTCTTAACGACGCGCCGGTGTTCGGCAGCGACGGCGATGGCAGTACGACGCTACCGATTCCGGGAAGTCTGTTCGATCTCGGATTCAGTAGCGTGGTCCAAACCGATGGCAAGATCGTGATGGTCGGGTCGTCGTACTTTGCGGACAACGACATCACCGTGGTCCGATTCCACACCAATGGTGAACTCGACTTGACGTTCGGCGGAGGCGACGGCATCGCGACGCTTGATGCAGGCGGCAGTGAACTTGCCGTCGATGTCGCACTGCAATCTGACGGAAAAATTGTGGTTTTCGGCTCTTCCGACAATGACCTGCTCGTTGCTCGCTTTACCGTTGCCGGAGTGCTTGACGCCACGTTCGATAGCGATGGCTACGCAATCACGGACGTCAATGGAATCGACTCGGCGTCAGAGATCGCCATCCAAAGCGATGGCAAGATCGTGGTCGCCGGGAACACCGATGCAGGCGGCAACAATTTTTCGGTGGTGCGTTACAACACCGACGGATCGCTGGACACAACCTTCAGCGGCGATGGAAAAGTCGAAATTGATTTCGGGGCTAGCTCGGACGATGTTGCCAATTCAGTCCTGATTCAAAGCGATGGAAAAATCGTTGTCGCCGGCAAAAGCAACAACCAGTTTGCGTTAGCACGTTTGACGAGCAGCGGTCTGATGGACACCAGCTTTGATTCGGACGGACTGTTAACGACCGACTTTGGTGTAGGTGACGAGACCGTCAGCGGATTGGCTCAACAATCCGACGGCAAGATCATTGCGGTAGGAACCGCAAATCTCGATTTCGCACTTGCTCGCTATAACACCGACGGGTCGCTCGACAACACGTTTGACGTTGATGGGCTACAAACTTCGGACTTGGGTGCCACCGAACGAGCATATAGCGTCGCGTTAACCGCGACGGGAAAAATCGTGGTATCGGGCGTGACCGACCTGATGGGCAGCAACGATGTGATGCTGCAGCGATACAACGCCGACGGCAGCCTGGACACCAGCTTTAATACCGTGGGCACCGTCATTACGGTGGTCGACGCCACGCAAGAGTACGCATACAACGTGCAAGTGCTCTCCAATGGATCGATTTCCGTTGCCGGAAACATGCAAAACACTGGTTTCTTACTGAACCAGTACAACGAGGATGGCAGCCTCGACACGAATTTTGCCCCCACCGCCAATCTAGTCGACGCGAACCCGACCTATGTCGAAGGTTCCGCCCCGATTGTCCTGGACAGCAGCGTCAGTGTTTTTGATCAAGAACTCAGTGATCAAAATAATTTCAGCGGGTCCACGATCGCTCTGCTTCGCCGCGTTGGGGTCAACGGCGAGGATGTGTTTGGATTTAGCGATGGCAATGGGCTGAGTGTTTCTGCCGGATCGTTGTACAAAAACGGTCAAGTCATCGCGACGTTCAATATCACGACGCCGGGTTTAGTCGTGGTCACGTTTACGGATGCCAATGGCGAAACGCCCACGCAAACCGATGTTAACAACGTTTATCGGCAAATGACCTATGCCAACAGCAGTGACACGCCGCCAGCCTCGGTCGAGTTACTTTGGTACTTCGTCGATGGAAACGCGGGGGGACAAGGCTTCGGTTCAAGCTTCTTCGTTACCGACGTGATGACCGTCAACATCACCGCCACCAACGATGATCCGACAAACGCGGGCAGTCTGCCAAGTGACATCACGGTGACCGAAGGAGTCAGCAGCAATGTGGATCTGTCTCAGATCGACCTGAGCGATGCCGATCATGGCGGCGGCGATCTCACCTTAACATTGACGACATCCACTGGCGGAAACTTATCAGCTAGCAGCGGTGGCGGAGTCACGATCGGTGGCAGTGGCACGGGCACATTGAGCTTGACCGGAACGCTGGCCGATTTGAACACCTACCTCGATACCGCCAGCAACATCGAGTATCTGCACTCGACACCTGATCAAGCGGGCGATAATGCCGACACGATTACGGTGGTCGTCAACGACAACGGCAATACCGGCACCGGAGGTGGCAGCGACGTCAATCTCGGCAGTGTCAACGTCGACATCACCAACGTCAACGACGCTCCGGTCATCACCAGCGATGGTGGCGGCGACACCGCTAACATCAATGTCGACGAGAATACGACCGCGGTCACCATTGTCACCGCCACCGATGCCGACTTGCCTTCGCAAACGCTGACCTACAGCATCTTCGGCGGTGCCGACGCTGCGAAATTCAACATCAACAGCGCCGATGGCACGTTGATCTTTGTCGCCGCTCCCGACTTTGAATCGCCCGCGGACGTGGGCGGCGACAATGTCTATGACGTGATCGTGCGAGTCAGCGATGGCACGCTTACTGATGATCAAGCGATCGCGGTAACGGTCGTGGACGTCTCGAACGTTTTGGTCGTCACCACCGCGACCGACAACAACGACAGCGGCATCCTGGTTGGCGCCAGCTATGACATTGAATGGCTGAACGCAAACAAGGGAACCGATGGCGAGATCAGTCTTCGTGAAGCGATCATCGCTGCGAATAACACCGCGGGCATGGACACGGTCAGCTTCAATATCGCAGGTGCGGGGGTGCACACGATCGGGCTTTTGAGTGTGCTGCCGAGTATCACCGAAGCGATCACGATCGATGGATATACGCAATCGGGATCGAGCATCAACACAGCGACCAACGGCAGCAACGCGGTACTGCAAATCGAGCTCGACGGAACTAATACCGGGGCGGGAGCAAGCGGACTGAAGTTGATCGCGGGTTCCGATGGCAGTACGATTCGTGGCTTGGCGATCAATCGTTTTAGCGGCAGCGGCGTCGAGATCAACAACAGCGACAACAATACCATCGTCGGTAACTTTCTCGGCACGAGCGTCGACGGAACGAGCGGCCAGAGTAATGTCTATGGCGTCAACGTGACCAACGGCGCGAACAACAATACGATCGGTGGCTCGGCGGCGGGCGACCGCAACGTGATCTCCGGCAACACCACCGCTGGTGTGTTCATCAGCAGTTCGGACAACATCGTCGCGGGCAACGTGGTCGGTTTGAATGCGGCCGGTACCGCCGCGATCGCCAATACTCGCGGCGTTTATCTTCTGAATGCCGCCAATACCCTGATCGGCGGAACGACCGCCGGTGCGGGAAATGTGATCTCGGGCAACAGCATTGATGGGGTATTAGTGACCGGTGCGACGTCGGCTGGGACGCGGATCGAAGGCAACTATATCGGCACGAACGCCGCTGGCGACGCTGGAATTGCCAACTTGATCAAGGGCGTCGGGCTGACCACCAATGCTACCGGAGTCACGGTCGGAGGCAGCGCCGCGGGTGCCGGCAACGTGATCTCGGGTAACTCGAACACGGGCGTTTACATCGCGAGCGGCGGCAATCTGGTCACAGGTAACTTTGTCGGACTCAATGCGGCGGGCACCGCGGCGGTCGCCAACGGCACCGGCGTTTACATCTACCACGCGGCCAACAACACGATCGGCGGCACGAGCGCGAGCGAACGCAATGTGATTTCGGGTAACACATCCAACGGCGTCTACATTAGCGGATCCGGATCGACGGGAAATATCGTCCAAGGCAACTACATCGGGACCAACGCAGCGGGCGATGCTGCGGTCGCAAACACGGCGACCGGCGTCAGCATCGCCGCCAGTGCAACCAACAATACAATTGGCGGTTCCGTTACTGGCACAGGCAACGTGATTTCTGGGAATTCGACTTATGGTGTGTACGTCAATGCATCCAACAACACCGTCGCCGGAAACACGATCGGTTTGAACGCCGCGGGCACTGCCGCGATCGCCAACAACTACGGCATTCATCTTCTGAACGCCGCCAACAACGTGATCGGCGGCACGACAACGGAAGCACGCAATGTGATCTCCGGAAACACAGTCGATGGAGTCTATATCAGTGGCGCTACGTCGACGGGCAATTCGATCCAAGGCAATTTCATTGGTACCAACGCCGCAGGAACCTCTGCGATTAGCAACGGCCGCTTTGGCATCAGCCTGATCAACAACGCCTCAGCAAACACGATTGGGGGTGCAGTCAGTGGCGCTGGAAACGTGATCTCAGGCAACGTCAGTTCGGGCGTCTATGTCAGTGCATCCAACAACACGCTAGTCGGCAACACCGTCGGCTTGAATGCGACGGGAACCGCAGCGATCGCCAACTACTCGGGCATCTACATCAACAATGTCTCGGGCACGACGATCGGTGGCACGACGGCACTGGCCCGCAACGTTATCTCCGGCAACACCAGCGACGGTGTTTTCATCACTGGCGCCTCGGCGACCGGGAACGTCGTGCAAGGCAACTACATCGGAACAAACACCGCTGGCACGAGCGGCATTGCAAATATTAACGCAGGGATCAACATCCAGTCCAATGCGAGTGGCAACACGATCGGCGGTGCAGTGGCCGGTGCTGGCAACGTGATTTCTGGAAATCAGAGCATGGGGGTCTACGTTGCTGCGCCCAACAATACGCTGAGTGGAAATATCGTTGGACTTAATGCTGCTGGTGATGCGAAGGTTGCCAACGCCGGATTTGGAATTTATGTCACCAGTGCCGGTGTTGGCACGTCGATCGGCGGAACCACCTCGCTACAGCGTAATGTCGTCTCGGGTAACGGCGCGGACGGAATTGTCGTCGACGGCGGTGGATCAAGCTCCGCGATGAACGTCATGATCCAAGGCAATTACGTCGGCACCAATCTCGCGGGAACATCGGGGCTGAGTAATTCGCGTCACGGCGTCTATTTCTATAACGCTGCCGCAACCAACACGCTGGGCGGTACCGTCAGCGGTGCTGGCAATGTGATCTCGGGCAATGCGAGCTACGGTGTGCTTGTCGAAGGTACAAGCAACCTCGTTGCCGGAAACACCATCGGACTCGATGCCGCCGGAACCGCAGCGATCGCCAACAGCACAGGCGTCTACATCAACAATGTCGGCAGCACCACGATCGGCGGCACGACGGCACTGGCCCGCAACGTCATTTCCGGCAACACCAATGACGGTATTTATATCACTGGCGTCTCGGCGACCGGGAACCTGGTTCAAGGCAATTACATCGGCACTAACGCAGCGGGAACCGCGGCGGTGGGTAACGGTAACGCGGGGATCAACATCACTTCCAGCGCGGCTGGCAATACGATCGGCGGAACGGACGCGGGTGCAGGTAACCTGATCTCAGGGAACGCAAATTACGGCGTCTACACCGCTGCGAGTAACACGACGATTCAAGGGAATTTCATCGGCACCGATGCGTCTGGCACAGGTGCGATCGCTAACGGTGCTGACAATTCCGCGACGGGTGGTATTTATATCGCCGGTGGTTCGGGTAGCACGATCGGCGGAACGAGCACGTCAGCTCGCAATGTGATCTCAGGCAATGGCGGTGCCGGAATTTGGATCAACGCAGGTGGCGACACCACGACGATCCAAGGCAATTACATCGGTGTGGATGTGACGGGTGACACCGCACTTGGAAATGGCCGCTGGGGAGTGGTGAACCAATCGGGCGACAATGTTCAAATCGGCGGAATTGCGGCGGGCGCCGGGAATGTGATCTCGGGAAGCACCAATTCATCTGGCGGCGTGTTCATCGGTCCGACCGCAGATGGAACCGTCATCGAAGGTAATCGCATCGGGATCGGTGGGACGACCACTTCCGCGCTCAGCTCCGTTCAAGTCGTTGGTATCTGGCTCGCAAGTGGCTCATCGAATACACGGATCGGCGGCACCACCGCCCCCGCCGGAAACATCATCGCTGGAAACGGCGTCTCGGGTGGCATCAAAGTCGTGGGAACTTCCACCGGCAACACGATCCAGCGGAACAGCATTTATGGCAACTTGGGAATCGGCATCGATCTGAACGACGACGGCACGACGACCAATGATGGTGCGAAGACGGGCGGCGCGGCCAACTTGCTGATGGATTCTCCGGTGGTCGGCATCGCCAACCTTGTCAGCAACGATCTGTTGTTGACTGGCTACGTCGGTTCTGCCGCGAACCAGGCCACATTCGCCAACTCACGCGTTGAGTTTTTCATCAGCGATGAAAGTTCAGCTTACGGCAGCGGACAGACATACCTGGGCTTCTTGACCACCGATGCCAGCGGCAACTTCAGTGGCACGCTAGACGTAACCGGCTTCTCTCTGACCCAGAGCTCCAGCATCACTGCGACCGCCACCGATAGCTCCGGCAATACGTCCGAGTTCGGAGTCAATTTCGCCGTCAACGTTGCTCCCACTGCGGTCACGGATAACCTCACAGCGGTCGAAGCAGGTGGCGTTGGTAACGCTACCGCAGGGACAAATCCGACCGGCAATGTGCTGAGCAATGATACCGATCCCGACAGCGGCGATACACAAACCGTCATCGGAGTCGCAGCGGGAACCGTTGGCAGCGCATCGGGCAATGTGGGCAGCAATGTCACCGGATCGTTTGGCACGCTACAAATCGATTCCAACGGGGCGTACGTCTACACGGTCGACAACAGCAACGCGGCCGTGCAAGCGTTGCGAAACAGTGGCGATACTCTGACGGACGTGTTCACGTACACGATGAATGACTCGGGTGGCATGGAAAGCACCACTCAAGTGACGATCACGATCGAGGGTGCCAATGACGCGCCCGAAGCGGCCGATCTAACCAAGACAATCAACGAAGATACTCCGTTGACGCTGGCAGCGGCGGATTTTGGCTTCACAGATGTCGACAGTAGCGACTCCATGATCGCCGTCCGCATCGATGTGTTACCGGCGGCCGGAACACTCAATTTAACGGGCAGTGGACCTGTGACCGCCGCACAGGTCATCACGATCGCCGACATCAACGCTGGCAAGCTGGTTTTCACACCGGCGGCCAACGACAACGGAGCGGGATACGCGTCGATTGCCTTTAGCGTGGCCGACGCGAGCAACACGTTTGACGGCAGCCCCAATACGATCACGATCGACGTGACCGCGGTCAACGATGCGCCAGAGCTCGATAACTCTGAAACGTTCACACTGACCGGTATTACCGAGGACCAGACCAACAACTCGGGTGATACGGTCGCTTCGATTATTGCCAGTCTGTCAGGCAACCGGATCTCCGACGTTGACGCGAGCCCGAGCGAAGGGATTGCAATTCAATCGATCAGCGGTGGCAATGGAACTTGGCAATATTCGCTCGATGGTTCAACTTGGACTGATGTCGGCACCGTCAACACGACCACGTCGTTGCTGCTGCGATCGAGTGATTACTTGCGATATGTCCCTGACGCGATGAACGCCGATACATCATCGCTGTCGTTTGTTGCCTGGGATCAAACCACGGGCACCGAAGGCACCAAGGTCAGCACCGCAACCACCGGCGGGACCACCGCGTTCAGCGACAATGTTGGGTTGGCGGAAGTGACGGTTACCGCCGTCAACGATGCACCGACGATCACCGATTCCGCGACTGTCACTCTATCGGGAACCAACGAGGACACTCCATCCACACCCACCAGCGTCGACTCGATCGTGTCGTCGGCGGGATGGGCTGACGTCGATACGGGCGCAGTCAAGGGGATCGCCGTCACCGGACTTACCGGAAACGGCACTTGGCAATATTCGACCGATGGTTCGAATTGGACGTCGTTTAGCGGGATTTCGGGTAGCACCGCATTGCTGTTAAATGCGTCGACGCAAATTCGTTACCAGCCCGATTCGCTGAACGGCGAAACGGCGACCTTCGACTTTGTTGCTTGGGATACCACCACGGGATCCGCTTCGTCGTTTGGTTCACCGTCGTACGCCGATCCAGACAGCGGAGGCGGCACGACGGCGTATTCGAGCGAAACCGCCACCGCTTCGATCGTGGTCACCGACGTCAACGATGCCGTGGTCGCGGTCGCTGATACCGACACCGCGACCGAAGCAGGCGGTGTGGCCAATGCAACGGCGGGTACCAATCCGTCGGGCAACGTGCTGAGCAACGACGTCGAATATGACACCGGCGATACGCTCAATGTGACTGGCGTCGCGGCGGGCACGGTGGCGTCGGCCGCGGGCAATGTTGGCACCTCGGTGACGGGCACCTATGGCAACATCAGCATTGCCTCCAACGGTGCTTACACGTACACGGTCGACAACAACAATGCGATCGTCCAAGCATTGAGAACGTCCGGTACAACGATCACTGACACCTTTACTTACACGGTCCAGGATTCGGGTGGATCGTTTTCGTCGACTCAAATCGTGATCACGATCGAAGGACAAAATGACGCTCCGGTTGCAGTCACCGACAACGTGGTTGCCATCGAAGCGGGTGGCGATAATAACGCCAGTGCTGGAACGGATCCAACCGGCAACGTTCTGACCAACGATACCGATGTCGACTCGGGTGACACCAAAACCGTCACGGGTGTCGTGGTCGGTACTGCGGGATCGGCCAGCGGCAATGTGGCTTCGGCATTGGCAGGAAGCTACGGCAGCATCACGATCAACGCCAATGGCTCGTACATCTACAACGTCGACAACAACAACGCGGCGGTTCAGGCACTGCGAACTTCGTCCAACACACTGCAGGACGTGTTCACTTACACGATGCAGGACACGGACGGGTCGAGTTCGACCACGCAAGTCACCGTAACGATCCAGGGCCAGAATGACGATCCGGTTGCGGTCGATGACAATGCGGCCGCAGTGGAAGCAGGCGGCACAAGCAATGGGACCGCTGGCATAAATCCAAGCGGCAATGTGCTCAGCAATGATACCGACGTCGATTCGGGCGACACCAAGACCGTCGTCGGAGTTGCCGCAGGATCACAGAGCGTGGCATCCGGGTCGGTCGCGACCGGAGTTAACGGTTCCTACGGTTCAATTCAAATCGCAGGCGACGGCTCGTACACCTACACGGTCGATAACAATAATTCCGCAGTCCAAGCACTGCGAACATCGGGACAATCGCTGTCGGAAGTCTTTACGTACACGATCCAGGACGCCAGCGGTGCGGACTCGACTGCGGAAATCACGGTCACGATCACCGGTGCCAATGATGCCCCCGATGCAGTGGCGAACGCCGCCACGGCAACCGAAGCCAGCGGGATCTTGAATAACATTTCGGGAACCGATCCTTCGGGCAACGTGCTCACCAATGATACCGATGTCGACGCGGGTGATACCAAGACGGTGACCGGCGTGGCAACCGGTGTGCAAGGATCAACGTCGGGCAACGTCGGCAGCACCGTGGTGGGAACCTACGGTTCGTTGGTGATTAATTCCAACGGAACCTACACCTACACACTGGACAATGACAACGCTGCGGTCGAAGCACTTAACGACGGCGATTCGCTTTCGGAAACGTTTTCGTACACGATGCAGGACACCGCTGGGTTGGCGTCGACGACGCAGCTGGTGATCACAATCGATGGTCGCACGGATCAACCGGTCGCCGTGGCGGATATGGATACATCCGAAGAAGCGGGCGGTGTGGGCAATGCCACACCTGGTTCGAATCCATCGGGCAATGTGCTGGACAACGATGTCTCTGGTAACGGTAAAACGATCGTCGGCGTGGCAGCAGGCTCGACGGGATCGGCGAGTGGTAACGTGGGCACCACGGTGACGGGGACTTACGGAACCGTGGTGATCAATTCGGACGGTACTTACACCTACACGCTGGACAATAGCAAACCTGCGGTCGAAGCGTTACTGAACTCCGGCGATCACGTCACCGATATTTTTACTTACACGATGGAGGACACGTTCTCGAACATGTCCTCGACCGAATTGACGATCACGGTTGATGGTCAGAATGATGCTCCTGAGTCAGTCAACGACACCTCGATCGCCGTCGAGTCGGGTGGCGTTGCCAACGGCACCGCGGGCAGCAGCGCCACCGGCAACGTGCTCAGCAACGACACCGACGTCGACTCGGACGATACAAAATCGGTGATCGGGGTCCAGCTCGGCACTGTCGGATCCGCATCCGGATCCGTCGGTGCGTCGGTCACTGGCAACTACGGCCAAATTGTGATCAACAGCGATGGCAGCTACACCTACACGATCGATCAGAATAACGCGGCGGTCCAGGCTTTGCGGACCGCGAGCGACACGCTGCAAGAAATTTACACCTATACGATGCACGACACCGCAGGTTTGGAATCCACGGCGCAAGTCACCGTTACCATCCAAGGCGCCAACGATGCTCCCGTTGCAGTGGTGGATACGGCAATCGCGTATGAAGCGGGTGGTGCGGGCAATGGCTCGGCCGGCGCCGATCCGAGCGGTAACGTTCTAACGAACGATACCGACGTCGACAGCGGCGATACCAAAACCGTAGTGGGCGTGGCTGCAGGAGTGCAAGGGTCCGCCTCGGGATCGGTCGGATCGACTGTCACCGGATCGTATGGCTCAATCACCCTGAATTCGGACGGCAGCTACACGTACAACGTGGACAATGACAACGCTGCGGTCCAGAACCTGCGCACCAGTGGTGAAAGTCTGAATGATGTTTTCACTTATACATTCGAAGATACCGATGGGCTGAGTTCGACGACTCAAATCACCGTCTCGGTTCGTGGTGCGAACGATAATCCCGACGTGGTTGCCGATACGGCGATCGCGGTCGAAGCAGGTGGTACCGCAAACGGCACCGCAGGGACGAATCCGACCGGCAATGTGCTCGCTAACGATAGCGATAACGATGCCGGAGACACGATCGTCGTCAGCGGTGTGACCGCAGGCACCGCCGGATCGGCGACCGGATCAGTCGGTTCGAGTGTCGCCGGTTTGTTCGGTTCGATCAACATCGCTTCGAACGGCAGCTACAGCTACACCGTCGATAACAGCAACCCGACCGTCCAAGACCTGCTCAACAGCGGCGACACGCTGACCGATATTTTCACCTACACGGTCGAGGATCTCTCCGGTGCGACGTCGACCACTCAGGTCACGATCACGATCCAAGGTGCCAACGACGCTCCGGTTGCGACGGTCGACAGCGCCCATGCCTACGAAGCGGGAGGCATCGCCAATGGGACGGCCGGTACTGATCCTTCCGGTAACGTGCTGACGAACGATGACCAAGTCGACGCGGGCGACACATGGTCGATCACGGGCGTGGCACAAGGAGTCGTGGGATCGACCAGCGGGTCGGTCGGTTCATCGATCACCGGGAACTTTGGCGCGATCACGATCAATTCGGACGGCAGCTACACCTACAACATCGATAATGACAACGCGACCGTTCAGGCACTGCGAACCGCCAGCGATACGATCACCGATGTATTTTCGTACACGGTTTCGGACGCCGAGGGTCTGAATTCAACTGCTCAAATTACGATTACGCTGCATGGAGCAAACGATGATCCGATTGCTGTCGTTGACACCCCCATTGCGGTTTCGGCCGGTGGCTATTCAGGCGGCACCGCGGGGACCGATCCAACCGGTAATGTCTTGACCAACGATACCGATGTCGACTCGGGCGATACCAAAACCGTCGACGGCGTGGCTGCCGGAGTGCAAGCATCCGCGAGCGGCTCGGTCGGATCGTCTGTCACGGGAAGCTATGGTTCGATCACCATCGCTGCCAATGGCGTCTACACCTACACGCTCGATAACAACAACGCGGCGGTTCAGGCACTACGGACCAGCAGTGATACGCTAACCGACGTCTTCACCTACACGATGATCGACGCCAGCGGGTCAGCGTCGACCACGCAGGTATCGGTCACGATCCAAGGGGCCAACGATGCACCGGTCGGAGTCGATGACACCGCCACAGCAGTGGAATCCGGTGGTGTGGCGAACGCAACTGCAGGCACCAATCCGACCGGCAACGTGCTGACCAATGACACCGACCTGGATTCGGGCGACACGAAGTCGGTCAGCGGCGTCGCGGCCGGTTCGCAAGTCAGTGCATCGGGATCGGTGGCTACTGGAGTGTCGGGAACGTACGGCCAGATCACCATTAATTCCAACGGATCGTACAGCTACGTCGTCGACAATAACAACGCTGCCGTTCAGGCACTGCGAACCTCGGGCGACACGTTGACCGATGTGTTCACTTACACGATGGTGGACACAGCGGGACTCGACAGCACCGCTGAAATCACGGTCACGATCCAAGGCAGCAACGATAACCCGGTAGCGACCGCCGACACTCCGACCGCGGTCGAAGCAGGTGGACTTGCCAACGGCACCGCTGGCACCGATCCAACTGGCAATGTGCTCAGCAATGATACCGACGTGGACGCGGGAGACACAAAAAACGTGGCAGGCGTGGCTGCGGGCGTCCAGGCATCCGCGTCGGGCAGTGTCGGTTCGTCGGTGGCTGGATCGTATGGATCGGTGACCATCAACTCGGACGGTTCGTATACCTACGTCGTCGACAATAGCAATGCCGCCGTCCAGGCCTTGCGAACCGCCAGTGATACGCTGCAAGACGTCTTCACTTACACCGTGGTGGATGCATCGGGCGCGGATGCAACCACGCAAGTCACCATCACGATCCAGGGCCAAAACGACACGCCGACGGCCATCGTCGATAACGCAGTTGCGGTCGAAGCGGGTGGCACCGCTAATGGTACCGCAGGTACAAATCCTACCGGCAATGTGTTAACGAACGACACCGATTTCGACTCGGTTGGCAACGGCGAAACCAAATCGGTCAGTGGTGTTGCGGCTGGGGTGACTGGATCCGCGTCGGGATCGGTCGCATCCTCGGTCACTGGCACGTATGGTGCGATCACGATCAATTCCGACGGTTCGTATTCCTACGTGGTCGACAATTCGAACACCGACGTTCAAGCACTTCGCAACAGCGGCGATACGCTGGACGATGTCTTTACTTACACGATGACCGATGCGGCCGGGGCAACCTCGACCACGCAGATCACGGTCACGATTCAAGGCCAGAACGACGCACCGACCGCGCTCGCGGATAATACGATCGCAGTCGAATCGGGTGGTTTGGCCAACGGGTCTGCTGGCACCGATCCAACCGGCAACGTTTTGGCGAACGATCTCGATCCTGATTCCGCTGCCAACGGCGAGACGAAAACGGTAACCGGAGTCGCGGTCGGCGTTGTCGGGTCAGCTTCGGGTTCGGTTGCCGCCTCGGTAACCGGTTCGTACGGTGCGATCACGATCAATTCGGATGGCTCGTACTCCTACGTGGTCGACAATTCGAATGTCGACGTGCAAGCACTTCGCAACAGCGGTCAAACGCTCGACGATGTGTTTACTTACACGATGACCGACGCGGACGGACTAGCCTCGACGACGCAAGTCACAATCACCATCCAAGGCCAAAACGATACTCCGACGGCTGTGGTCGACAACGCCATTGCGGTTGAAGCAGGCGGCACAGCCAACGGCACCGCAGGCACAAATCCAACCGGCAATGTGTTAACGAACGACACCGATGTCGACTCAGTGGGCAACGGCGAAACCAAGTCGGTCAGTGGTGTTGCGGCTGGGGTGACTGGATCCGCCTCGGGATCGGTCGCATCTTCGGTCACTGGCACATATGGTGCGATCACGATCAATTCCGATGGATCGTACAGCTACGTCGTCGACAACAGCAACGCCACCGTCCAGGCACTTCGCAATAGCGGCGATACGCTCGACGACGTGTTTAGTTACACGATGACCGACGCGGCCGGGGCGACCTCGACTACGCAGATCACGGTGACGATTCAAGGCCAGAACGACGCACCGACCGCCGTGGTTGACAACGCCATCGCGGTCGAAGCGGGCGGAATGGCTAATGGCACGGCGGGGACCGATGCAACCGGCAACGTACTCAGCAACGACACCGACATTGACTCAGTCGATAGCCAAACAGTCGATGGCGTTGCCGCTGGCGTGCAAGCATCCGCAAGCGGCTCGGTTGGATCCGCCGTCACGGGAAGCTATGGCTCGATCACGATCGCGGCGAACGGAAACTTCACGTACACGGTCGACAACGACAACGCGACCGTACAAGCACTCCGGACCAGCAGCGACACGTTGACGGATGTTTTCACCTACACGATGATCGACGCCAACGGGGCAGCGTCAACGACCCAGGTTTCGGTCACCATTCAGGGTGCGAACGACGCTCCGACCGCGGGCGATGACACCGCCACCGCTGTCGAAGCGGGGGGAACGGCAAATGCAACCGCAGGAACCAATCCCACGGGGAACGTGCTCAGCAACGATACCGATCTGGACGTGAGCGATACCAAGGCGGTGAGCGGCGTAGCGGCAGGATCACAAGTCACTGCTTCGGGATCGGTTGGCACCAGTGTCAGTGGAGCGTTCGGCGACATCACGATCAACAGTGACGGATCGTACAGCTATGTGGTCGACAATAACAACGCCGCCGTTGAAGCCTTGCGAACTTCGGGTGATACGCTAAGCGATGTGTTCACTTACACGATGCGTGACGCAGCAGGACTCGTCAGCACGGCTGAAATCACGATCACGATCCAAGGCAGCAATGACACTCCCTACGGAATGACGACCACCGATTTGACCATCGACGAGAACCTCGGCGATGGTCAGTGGGTCGGCGCGGTGACCCCACGCGACATCGATACTGGTGACAGTTTCACCTACACGCTTAGCGATGACGCGGGTGGCCGTTTCAGCATCGACTCTGCGGGCAACATTCACGTCTTGGATTCAAGTCGGCTCGACTTTGAAACGGATACTGAACATAACATCGTCGTTCGTGTGATCGACCAAGCGGGCGGGCAGTACGAAGAATCGTTCACGGTTAACTTGAATGATGTCGACGAATTCGATGTCACTGAAGCCAGTGACGTCGACGCGACGGCGAACGTCGTCAGCGAAAACGCGACCACAACGACGCTGGTCGGATTGACGGCTCAGGCGACCGACGCAGATGGAACAACCAACGTCGTTACGCATTCACTTTCTGATGACGCGGGCGGACGTTTCACCATCGATTCCAGCACCGGTGTCGTCACCGTCGCAGGAAGTCTTGACTACGAAACCCAAACCGCTCACACGATCACGGTTCGATCCCAATCGAGTGACGGATCGACCAGCTACACCGATTTCACGATTAACGTGATTGACGAAAACGAGGCTCCGACGGCTCGAGACGATCATTACTCGGTCATTTCAGGGCAAACATTGTCGATCGCGGCTCCTGGGGTACTCGCAAACGACAGCGATAACGAAGGCAATCTGCTGCAACTGCACTTGGTCTCGGGTCCGCAAAACGGCGTATTGACCGAGCGGCTAGACGGAAGTTTCGTTTACGTCCCATCCAGCGGATTCTTTGGAACGGACACTTTTACCTATGTCGCCAACGACGGTTTCTTTGACAGCAACGCGGTTACCGTCACGATCACGGTCACAGCAGGTGGCGGAGGCGGCGGTAACAGCGGAACCGATTCGAACGACGGCGGCAACTCTGGCGTGAAAGACAGCAACGACCCTGGCGATCAGAACGAGAACAGCGATTCGTCGGACGGTGACACCCACGACAACGATGCTGCAACCGAAAATGGCCCCACGTCACCCCTTGGCGGCCCGGCAACGCCGCCACCGGGCAGTGCCGACAACCCCACCAACGAGAACCTCGATCCGTCCACAGAGAAAAACGCTACCCACTCGCTGCACACTCCGGCTGCGGCCGATCAGCTTGGAATGCACGCGAATGTAACGGGACAACAAAATGAGCTGCGAGGACCGGAGTTTACATTTGGAGGGTCAACGCAAATGCAAACGCGTCATCGAGTTAGCACCGAGATTCAAATGCTCGAACAATTACTGGTGGTCGACCTGACGCATGCCATTAGTTGGGAACAGTGGAACGAGGGGCAACTCACCAAAAGTGATTCGACCTTCTTTGGCATTGAACAAGTCGGCGCGATCGGAGCGGGGACAGGCATTGCCACCGTCGGGTACGTGCTCTGGGCACTTCGCGGTGGCGTGTTGCTAACCACCATATTTGGAAGCATGCCAGCGTGGCGGATGATCGACCCCACCGAACTGCTAAACGCCCACCGGATTGCAGATCCCAAGAAAAAAACAGGCATCGATTCATTCCTCGATTAACACACGCGAAAGCGTTCTGCGTAGCACACCATTAGTACAACGCAAGTCAATTTCCGAAATATCACATCCCACTTACCTTCACGATCAAGCAACACGTCGGACAACACCCGATGGCGTTCGAGCAGCCCTAATGATCACAACCGTTACGACCGGTCAAGTCTACCTGACATTACCCCGCCGGTTCAATTATCGAATTGATTTTGCAAGTGTCGTTTTAGCCGTAATCAACAATTGAGCGTGACGTCTATCCAGGCAGATTTCGCATTTCAACATCCCCACCTAAATAAATTGTTCTAGGACTCGTTTTCTTTGTTACGTGAGTTCATCGCATCGTTAAGACTGGCCTTCGCACTGGTGTGCGTCGGTGTCAGTCTTATCCTCGGCGGCCAATGGCTGGGATTGATCCCAGACGTGGAGTCGGTGGAGATGCGTGCGCGTCAACGTTATTGTGAATCGATTGCCATCAACGCATCGGCCCACGTGCGCCGTCAACAATGGGTGGATCTCACCACGATTCTGCGAACACAAGTCGAGCGGAATGAGGAGATCTTGTCGATTGGATTGCGGAGCGATCTGGGGACGCTGCGATTGGATACCGGTCACCATCGTGAGATGTGGGCCCACTTTGAACAAAACGACAATGATGGAGACGGTGACCGCGTCGAGGGCGTGCGTGTCCCGATCACGCTGAATCGTCGCTCGTGGGGCAACGTCGAATTCTGCTTCCGTAAACCGGCATCCAGTTCGTGGGCACCGCTGACCGAACATTCGGTGTACCGTTTGGTCGGCTTCTTTGTGATCGCAGGCCTCGCGTCGTACACCTTGTTTGTCACGAAGATCATGGGTGTTTTTCGCAAGACTCAGGTGGTCCCCGATCGGGTCCGCCGCGCCTTGGACACTCTCGCCGAAGGTTTGCTCGTGCTTGACGAGCACGGTCAAATCGTGCTCGCCAACCGTGCGTTTACCGAAACGATCGGAATTCCACTCGAAGATCTCGCGAAGAAAAAAGCGAGCGATTTGTCGTGGACGCTCCCTCAAGGCAGCGAATCCGAAGCGGACGAAACCATAACCTATCCCTGGATTGCGGCGATCGACCAGTCGGAACTTCAATCCGAACAAATGCTTCATTACCGTTTGGTCGATGGGCGAAATCGCATTTTCTCGGTCAACGCAGCACCGCTCGGTGGCGACGACAATCAACGTGGTGCCTTGGCAACGTTCCGTGACGTCACGCATGTCGAAGAGCATCGCGAAGAACTCGAAAAGATGCTTGGCATGCTTCGCAGCAGCCGTGACGAAATCGAACGTAAAAACAGCGAACTGGAAATCCTGGCGACGCAAGACGCATTGACCGGATGTTTGAATCGTCGCGCGTTCTTCGAACGATTTGACGCGCACTGGCGAACCGCCCACACCGACGACACCCCGTTGTCGTGCATCATGGTCGACAATGACCATTTCAAGAGTGTTAACGACACCTATGGTCACCATATCGGTGACGAAGTGCTTCGCCGCGTGTCGAAAGTGATTCGCGAATTGCACCAAGACCACGGCCTTGTGTGTCGTTACGGTGGTGAAGAGTTCTGTGTCGTGTTCCCGAACATGACGCTGCAACAAGCGATTAACGAAGCAGAAAAGACACGCGAAGCGATTGCCGCAATCCGATTAGAAGATCCGGCCGAACTGACCCTGACCGCCAGTCTCGGGGTATCCGAATTGCGATTCAATCCGGCCGATCCTCAAGAATTGATCAACCAAGCGGACGCCTGTCTGTACGTTGCGAAACGCGAAGGCCGAAATCGTGTGATCGCGTACAATACGAACATGGGCACGATGGAAGAGGCCTCGCAGAACGCCGCCACGGCGAAGCCGAAACGATTGGACATTTCTTATCAAGCGGTAACCGCACTGATGTCGGCGCTTTCGTACCGAGATGCGAAAACGGCCGAACACAGTCGTCGTGTCGCTCATTGGTGTTCTCGCGCATCCGCCAACGTGCTCGACCCAGCACAAATCTATGTGCTGGAGATTGCCGCATTGCTACATGACATCGGTAAAGTGGGTGTTCCCGATAACGTCTTGAACAAGCCGGGCAGTTTGACCGAGCAAGAGTGGGAATTCATGAGCCGGAACGATCGAATTGGCGTTGAAATCGTCACCAACACGTTTAACTGCGATGAATTGACCGCCATCATCTCAGCCCATCAAGCAATTCGCTTGCAAGGCCAACGGTCACGCCCGCTTTCGGAGCTCGAAACGATCGAGGACGCACAAGTCGCTTGGTGTGCGAAACTGCTGACGATCGCCGACAGTTATGATGCAATGATCTCTAGTAGCGTGTACCGCGAACAATGCACGCATGACGAAGCGATTGCCGAGCTGCGTCGATGTGCGGGCACTCAATTCGATCCTGAAGTCGTCGAACATTTTGCCAGCACGGTGGATCAACACGCACTCGCGGTCGCATCCGGTGCGTTCGCCCTTGGGAAGCAAGCCGCGATCCAAATTGGCATGAACGTCGAACGGCTCGCCGCCGCACTGAACCAACAAGACTTGCGGGCTCTACAGGAACATGCTTCGCTGTTGGCGATCACGGCAAGCAGCTGTGGTCTTGATTCGATCACCGAAGCCGCCAACCACATTTGTGACATCACCAACACCGAAGATTTGCAGTGGACGATGTTGCTTCGCGATACAAACGAATTGCTCGACACTGCTCGTGCGGCACAATCTGAATTTCTTCGCGATGCGTTAGAACTCGAAACATCGCGAAGTTTCCAAGTCGATTAGTGCCCGTGGCGTCGACGTGATCAGGTCACGTCGTCTTCCTCGTACTCTTCGTATTCTTCCTCTTCGTCGGATTCGAGATCTTCTGCGTCCTCGTCGTCTCGAGCCAGCGAACCTTCGACGACGTTGTCATCGCCAACGCCATCTTCCTCCTCAGGATCCAGGCCTTGCATTTTCTGCCATGCTTCCATGGTCAACAGAACTTCGCGTGACTTGGACCCGTTGTATTCGCCGACGATTTTGTCTTCGGCCATAAAGTCGATCAGCCGAGCAGCCCGACCATAACCGATCCCCAGACAACGCTGCAGCAACGACAACGACCCGCGTCCTTCGCGAATCACGACTTCGATCGCACTTTCGTACAACTCGTCGCGATTCTTGATGTCGCCGACCGCTCCGGCATCCGAGTCGTCTCCGTCGTCGACTTTCAAGTTCATCAGCTCGCCGACAAAATTTTGTTCGCCGAGACTGCAGTGATCGACGACTGCATCGATCTCTTCGTCCGACAAATAGGTACCTTGTCCACGAATCAACGTGCTGGTCCCCGGCCACAAGAACAACATGTCGCCGTTACCGAGCAATTTGTCGGCCCCGTTTTCGTCCAATACGACGCGGCTGTCGGTCTTACTTGCCACTTGGAAACTTAAACGCGCGGGCAAGTTACTCTTGATCAAACCGGTGATGACGTCAACGGTCGGTTTTTGCGTTGCCAGAATCAAGTGGATTCCCACTGCACGACTCTTTTGGGCCAAGCGAATGATGTGCGTTTCCACATCCTTGCCGGCGGTCATCATCAAGTCCGCCATTTCGTCGGCGATGATCACAATGAAGGGCAATTTATCGGGGACACCGTCTGCATCGTCGGCTTCGTCCATATCCAACCGCCGCAAGATCTCTTCGCGGCCAAGATCGTTGTAACTATTGATGTGACGTACTCCGGCTTTGGCCAGCAGCGAGTAACGCTCTTCCATCTTCTCAACCGCCCAAGCCAAGATCGCTTCGGCCTTTTTCATGTCCGTGATCACCGGATGCATCAAGTGAGGCAGGCGGCCATAACCACTCAACTCCACCATCTTGGGGTCGATCATCAGCATGCGAACTTCGTCCGGACGACACATCATCAACACCGAAGTGATGATCGCATTCAAACAAACACTCTTACCTGTACCGGTTCGCCCCGCGATCAACAGGTGAGGCATCTTTTCGAGCCCGACGACCATCGGGTTGCCCGAGACGTCCTTGCCCAAGAACACCGGGATGTTCATCTTCGAACGACTCATGTCCGATTCTTCGATCACATCACGCAGTCGCACCACTTGGCGATTCTCGTTCGGGACTTCGATTCCGACCGTATTTTTGCCTGGGATCGGGGCAACGATACGAACGCTCGGCACCCGCAGTCCGATCGCCAAGTCGTCCGCCAAACCGGTGATCTTGCTGAGTCGCAATCCGGCTTCGAGTTCAATTTCGTATTGCGCGATTACCGGACCGGTTTCGATTTCGACGACACGAATGTTGAACCCAAAATCCTTGAACGTATCTTCCAGGATTTGTGCCTTGCGACGCACTTCGATCAGTTGTTCGTCGTAGCTAACGTCATCACTCTGTTCGAGCAATTCGATCGGTGGCAACCGATAATCCTCGGCGCCATACGGCGCCGATTCTTGGACATTGTCGTACAGTTCCTGTTTCGCGTCGGCTTGCTGCTTTCGCTTGGGCACTTTGATTTTGGGATTCGTCAGCGAGTGTTTCTCGTCTTGACGAAGATGCAGTGTTTCATCGTCGACTTCGAGATCACGCAGCACGGGCTCGCTTTCGGGCGTTTCCTCGTGCGTCTCTTCGTACTCGTCACCGGTCGCCGGATCGACAACCGAGTCTTGTGGGTTCGCCGTCGCCGCATCGCTCGTTGGCGTTTCAGGTGCATCCATCGTCGCCGTTCCCACCGCGTCGGCGGCCGCTGGATCGGTTTCGTCGTTGGACGCGGCTTTGCGGCGAGACTTCTTGAACTTGATTTTCGGTTCGCGGTTGGCCCAATCGTTCGCTTGGGCGGCGTCCGCGTCCGCAGCGGGTTGTTCAGCCTGTGTGGGCTTTCCAACCTCGTCGCCTTCGATCTTGATCGGCTCTTCCAGATCGGTAAACGCTTTTCGGCGACGTCGCACGGTAACCGGCATGACTTTGACGGCGCGGCGCATTCCGCTTTTCGAAACCATTGCGCCGCTCGCCAGAATTCGTTTTCCGGCATACAGCAGTGCATAGTCGGTGGTCAGCAACAAACCGACAGCGATGACCGTGGACGCTAAGATCCAGGCACCGGCGGGAGCAAAATGCTCGAGCAAAAACGTCGACGTCATCGCACCGAGGTAGCCTCCGTTGCCCACCACCGGCATCTGCTCGAGTTGCATCGGCAACAAACCGCCTGCGGTCGCCACCCCAATCACGACGATGGTTCCGCCGAGTGATCGCAGCACCGGGGCGTTCAAGCGACCGCGGTACAATAACGCCGTCGCCACCCCGCCGCCTGCGGCAATCACCAACCCCGCTGCAAGCCCCAATGCGTCCAATAACGCCGAGGAAATCACCGCACCCCAATAGCCACACGCATTAGTTACGGTGGGGTTGGTTGGATAGACCGAGTTGTTCGGAGCGTAAAGGGCGCTGATCGGCCAGACCGGCCTTTCGATCGGGTCGGCAGGGCTGCGTGTGATGATCGAAACGGTCGCAATCAGCGTCATCGCGACCAAAACGATAGCGACAACGTCGCGAATTAAGTTCGCGTCGCGGTCTCCGTTTGCACCGTCGTTGGAAGCAGCACTCGACATAAAACCAAACAGCTTTGCAGCGGCCTGGTCACCACGTCAGCGACGGAGATGGGAATCGGCCACATGCAAGGAATAAAAACCAAGCAGAACGTCATCCAGAATTATCGACCGTCCCTATAACCGAACTTTTGCGAACCATCGCACAATTACGAATAATCACGACAACCGGCAAAACGTGGGCGTGCTGAAGCTTTTTTAGGTCGTATTTTCAGGTCGTAGCGGAACTCGTCAACGGCTTGTTGATTTATTGAGCCGTGACGCGTCAGCGGCCGGGTCCCACGCGGTACCCGGTGCCTTACGGCCCACGGCTCACCATTGCAATTCGCATTTGGACTAAATCAACAAGTCGTCAAGAGTTTCGGGGGGGAGCACTCGCCGTGGATCGAAAGTCTTGACGAGTCCCGCTACGCTGTGATGACGGAACCGGGGCTAGCGACCAAACATAGATAGCATTGACTTGAGCTAGCTGGTCTGAGCGAGCGGTTCACATCACAACGCGAAATCAATCGCGTTGTCAAACGTCAACGATTTGCTATCGATATCTATTTGCCATCAATCGACGCGATCAGCGATTTCCGTTGTTTGTCGATGAATGCCAGCATTTCTTCGATTCGTGGACGCACCGCATCGTCGTACTCTTCGGCGATGTCATCGCGGTTATTAAAGCTGTCCGCATCGGGCAATTCAGCCAAGATCGATTTTGGCACCGAGAATCCTCCCGCCTTGGCCGCTTCCTGCAGGTAGTTCTGTGCCACCGCAAGATGACGAACACTTTGTCCCGCGTCGTAGCGGTACTGTTCAAAGCGAGCTTCGATCTGTGCCTGTCGAATTTCTTTCTCTGCTTCCTTCAGTGTCGCACTCGTCGCTTTTGATTTCGATTTTGATGGTGCTTGCTCCAATTCGACATCGGCTTGATCGGGTGCGTCCGCTCGCATGACATGCGACTTGGCCATGCACAATTCGCCGAGGGTAATGCAATCGTGGATTTTTTGATCCGATGGCACGTCCTTGTCGTTACGCAGCGTCTCGGCGAGTTCTTCGAGTCGTTCTCGGCACGAATTGATCCCCGCTTGTCCATTGGTCATCGCCGCAGACCCAGCTAAGCCCAACCAAGCCGCGTTCTTTTCGAGCGAAAGGGCCAATTTGTCGTTTTGCCCCTGGCCTACGAGTGCACGTGATTCTTCGAGGCGATCGAGGGCCTCGTAACACAGCGGCCAATACGTTGCTTTGGACGCGATAAACCAACCCCGTTCATCTTCAGGGCGTTCCGCCACCTCGCGATGCACCTTACGTCCCTTTTCATCGGTTTCCAGTACCTTCTTTTCTGCCGTCTTTACCTCTCCCGTTTTGGTTTCGGCCTTTGCCACCGAAACGCCGCCAAGCGATATTGCCGAAATAGAAACAGAGAGCAGCGTCCGCGAAAGCAAATTCATTGTGTGATTCATGACGAAAGTCCAATTGGGAAGAGGGTGTGAGTTGCCAGCTAATTACAAGTCGCATTGCAACAGAAAACGTGGCATCAACCTCGTCACTATTACAAATCGATGGATGAATAACACGTAAAAAACAGCACAGTTTCGATTGAATCCGAGAATACTCGGCAAAATTAACTCAAATCGATTTTTGAGCCGCCATAACGTTCGGCAATCCGAAGTCGCAGCAGGGCATCGGGCCAAGAATTCGGCGACACGAAACAGGGATCCGAGTTACCTGTTTTGCATTGAACCCCGTCCCAGCGAAGTCATCTTGAGCTTTACGGTTGTTGAGAAACGTCGCCGAGTCCGGTTCGGTTAACGGACGCCTCGACCGCGTTTCCTCGGTGTGCCCCCACCGCTGCAAACTGAAATCGTCGGTTCGGCAAGTCCGCCAAACGTCTCGCCGTTAAAGAGTGGGATATTGACGAGTTGCTAGAAACAGATGATTCGGCAACGGATGGGATTCGCTACACTTCACAATCGCAGCGATCGTTCCCGGCGATCGGGCTGAATCGTAGTTTCACGATCCAAAGCGATGGAAACACCCTCACTCATTGTGAAGCGATCGTTGTGAAGCGAGCAATCATTATCAAAATTTGTTGGACAGCATGACTGGCACACTGATCTATCTAGGCTTGGCTCTGTTTCTGATTCTGCTAAACGGATTCTTCGTCGCTGCAGAGTTTTCGCTTGTCAAAGTTCGTATCTCACGGATCGACCAACTCGCCCGCGATGGCAAGGCGTTTGCCAATACCGCGAAATGGCTCGCCAAGCGATTGGACGAATCGCTCTCCGCTTGCCAGCTCGGGATCACGATGGCTTCGCTCGCATTGGGCTGGGTCGGTGAGCCCGCGTTTGCGAAGTTGGTGGAACCGGTTCTAGGGTGGATCGGCGTGACGGACGAGCGGGTGGTTCACGTGATGGGGTTCGCGCTGGCGTTCTCGGCGATCACCGGATTGCACTTGGTTGTCGGAGAACAGTTCCCCAAAATATTCGCGATCCGTCGCCCCGAGCAGATGTTGTTGTGGTGTGCGATGCCGCTAAAGTTTTTCTATGTGCTGCTGTATCCATTTCTGACGGTGCTAAATGTCGTTACTTCGTTTTTGCTCCGATTGGTTGGCATCAAAGGGGCATCTGATCACGAAGGCGTGCGTACGGAAGACGAGATCCGTGCGTTGCTGAGAGAAGCTCATGTGCATGGCAATCTCAGTCGCGACGAACACTCGCTGATCAACAATGTGTTTGAGTTCGACGACATGATCGTTCGCCGCGTGATGTTGCCTCGTGGTGACGTCATCTTTTTCGACATCAACGAACCGCTATCCAATCTGCGCGAACTGGTTCGCCAGACGATGCACACGCGGTACCCGGTATGCGATCGATCGCTCGATAAAGTGATCGGTGTGATCCACATCAAAGACCTGTTGATGATCCCGCCAGACGACGACGAATTTGACGTTCGTTCCATCGTGCGGCCGCCCAAGAAAGTGCACGAAACGATGCCGATCAGTCGCGTGCTGAGGCATTTTCAAGCGACACATCAGTTGTTGGCTTTCGTGATCGACGAATATGGCACGATTACCGGAATGGTCACGCTTGAGAACGTCCTGGAAAAGATCGTCGGCGAGGTGGACGACGAGTTTGACAACGCGGATCCGGACATTGTTCCAGCGGGACCGGGTGAATTCATTATCAACGGTACCACCGGCGTGGAAGAGGTTCGTCGCCGACTGTCGCTGCCGTTGGCCGAGTCCGAGGAAGCGGACACCATCAGTGGTTTGCTGATGGATGTGAAGCAGAAAATCTTGGTTCAGGGAGACAAACTGCAACTCGACGGCGCGACCGCAGAGGTACTGGAAATGAAGAACGACAGTGCCACGAAATTGAAATTCAAAATCACAGAGAGTGGGGCTGAATAACCCCAAACTCCGTTGTGCTTAGGATCTTCGGATCAATCAATGGCGGGCGGTAGTGGACGAGGCTACGAGTCCTGCAGCTTCATTCAGCCAAAAAGGACTCGTTGCCTCGTCCACTACGGAAAATGCCACCAGCTATTCATCCGACGGTCCTTAAGCCGCGAAGACCTTCGGCGTTGCGAGCCCCGCCGAAAATTTTGGTGAGCAACGCTTAGCTTATCTGGCTAAAATCGCATTCACGATAGGCGGTGAGATGCGGTCGGCGTACACCAACGCTTTGCCAGCGAGAGATAAGATCACCTCGCTGCGGCGTGACTCGATTGCCGAAAGGGTCGCACGAGCGACTTTGGCGGGCGGCCAACTGCCGATGCTCTTTGATTGCGTCTCGGCGTCCGAACCGATCAACGAATCAAAAAATTCACTTCGTGTCGTGCTGGGACTGACCAAAGTCAACTGAATGGAATTGCCATCACTCGCGTCGCGAGCCAATTCGGCTCGCACTGAATCACTCAAGCCATGAAGTGCAAACTTGCTTGCACAATATTCGCTCTTGTCAGGCACGGCACGGTGTCCGAGCACGCTGCTAATGTTACAGATCACCGAGGCGCGACCTCGCCGCAACATCGGAATCGCGTGCCGCATCAACTCGGCGGGCGCAAAAAAATTGACTTCCATGATTCGCCGCAGCCGCTCTTCGTCAGCGTCCTCGAAGGGGCCGATCGCGCCGATCCCGGCATTGTTGACCAGCAGGTCCAAACGGCCGTTATCGACACGCCCCGCCGCCGCTAAGATCTCGGTACGCACATCCGCATCGGTCACATCGCCGACCACCGGAATCAATTTGCCGGGGCATTCTCGTGATGCTAGATCCGCCAATCGCTCGGCTCGCCGTGCGACAGCAACCACGGTGGCTCCGCGATCGAGCAGCAATTCACACAAGCAGCGGCCAATCCCGCTGCTAGCGCCGGTAACGACGGTGATTGAATCCTTGGGTATCCAACGCATCGATCCGCAATACTTTCATGGTTATTGCTGCGTTACAGCTAGGAATGAGGGTGCTAGGCGACTTCGCTTGACGAATCCGACAGCGGTACCGATGGCAGATCGATCGAAATCGAGGACTTTTCATCCTCGGCGACTTGATCGTCATTGGTTTTCGCACTCCGTTCGTCCATGTGACGAATTGCAACCGCGTCGCGATGCACCGGCCCCATCGCACCGGCCGGCACGCGGACGTGAATCGTCACGGTTTCCTCGCCGTATTTGCGTGACAACACTTCGCCCTTGGCCGCCAAGTAGGCCAACAACTTGCCATCACTCGGCGCCACGTCGACTTCTAAATCGAAGAACTCGCGTCCCAGTGCCTCGCCGACCGCTTCGATCAATGGAACGAGCCCCGTGTTGCTCTTGGCACTCACAGGAATCGCGTTGGGGTAACGGTCGAGCACTCGGTTGAGAACCGCCGCACTTTTGATCGCATCGATCTTATTGAGTACTAGCAGCGTGTCTTTCGCTTCGATCTCGAGTTCCTCGAGCACACGATAGACCGCACTGATTTGCTCGAACACCGTCGGACTGCTGGCGTCGGCAACGTGCAACAATAGATCAGCTTGACGCGTTTCTTCGAGCGTCGATTTGAAACTGGCGACCAACGAGTGAGGCAAATCACGAATGAACCCGACTGTGTCACTTAGCAGCACGGTTCCCCAACCAGGCAACTGCCAACGCCGTGTTCGCGTATCGAGCGTTGCAAACAATTTGTCCGCGGCATGCACGTTGGCCGCCGTTAACGCATTCATCAACGTACTCTTGCCGGCATTGGTGTAACCGACCAACGAAACCGTCGGTGCTTCTTTACGCGCCTGGACCTGTTGTTCGCGGCGACGCTCGACCTTGGACAGTTCCTCTTTCAGATCGTGGATCCGTTTCTGTGCCAACCGACGGTCAACTTCCAATTGCTTTTCACCCGGACCACGCATACCAACCCCCATCGCTTGACGCGACAAGTGAGTCCACATGCGTTTGAGCCGCGGCAACGAGTATTCAAGCTGAGCCAACTCGATCGCCAAGCGAGCTTCGTACGTGCGAGCTCCGGCGGCAAAGATATCGAGAATCAATTCGGTGCGGTCGATCACTTTGGCATCGATCGCCTTCTCGAGATTTCGAACTTGAGCGGGGTTCAGATCATTGTCGAAAATCACCACGTCGGCGTCATGTCGCTCGACCATCAGCCGCAGCTCTTCGACTTTGCCCTTGCCCAAAAACGTGCCATGATTCGGTCGCGTCAACCGCTGCATCAACTCATCGACGACTTCGGTTCCTGCGGTCGTGGCCAATCCGTAAAGTTCTTCCAGCGGATCCGCCTCGACCGTTTGCTCGGGCAGGATCAGGCGGGCCAAGATGCTTCGCTCCGGCGAATCATCGCGAAGTTGGTGTTGTTCTCGCACGGTTTAGGGAGGTCCCTCCAATTGAAAGATGAAATCTGAACGTCAATGCCATTATAGTCAAAAAGTGTGTTTCTGTGCACAGCAGTTTGGCAGAGCAAAAGCAGCGTCGGTGCCAGGAAAAGTTCCCCAAATCAGCACGTTTCCCAAAGGAAACGCGGGGATTCGCTTTTTTTGTTTCGGGAAACGTAACGTTCATCCGCAGTCACACAGACCGCGAGTTACGTACGCAGGTTCGCCCCCCGTAGCCGAGAAATGCGGTCCCCGTAGGTTCTTTATGTGGCCTAGGCGTAGGGCCGGTTCCTACCTGAAACTGCGACCCGGACTACAACTTTCACGACCGCTAGCGATCAAAGGTGGACTTGGTGCGGAGGATGTGATGGTAATGTTGAGCAAATCGATGCGACTCGTCGCGAACATATTGCAACAATCGCAGCGCAAACGCACTCTTACTTAACCGCAGCGGTTCGGAATCACCGGGCCGAAAAATCTCTTCATCACGCTTGGCCAACGAGATCACTGTCGGTGGCGTGATGTCTTGATCACGAAACGCCGCCATCGCTGCATTCAGCTGTCCCTTGCCACCATCGATCAGCAAGATGTCGGGGAACGATTCACCGGAATCCGAAAGCTTGCGAAAACGTCGTGAGACGACTTCATAGATACTGCGAAAATCATCGATGCCGTCAACGTCTTGGATGCGGAATCGGCGATAGCCTGGCTTAAACGGCAAGCCGTCAATGAACTGCACCAGACTCGCGACCGTTTCGCCGCCACCGAGATGAGCGATGTCGACCCCTTCGATGATCCGTGGCGTTTCAGCCAGCCCCAGCACTTTGCGAAGTCCCGTCAGCCCCTTTTTGGGATCAATATAAAAGACTTCGGGCTGAACGTGTGTGTCGAGTTCACCACGATCCTCGAGTTTCTCGAGCATACGAATCTCGTCTCGCAGCACCGCCGCTCGCTCAAAATCCATCGCCTTGCTGGCGGCTTTCATCTCGTCGTGCATCTCTTTTAGCAATCGCTTCTTGCCGCCTTCCATAAACGTTTGCAATCGTTTGATGTCGCGGCGATATTCTTCTTTGCTGATGCGAAAATTACATGGCGCGGTGCACTGGTTGATGCTGGCCAACAAACAGGGGCGAAACCACTTCCAACGTTCCTCGGATTCACTGATGTCAAGCGTGCAGGTGCGAAAACGAAAGATCCGCTGCAGCACCTGAATCGCTCCCCGCAGCGCCCCCGCACTCGGAAACGGTCCATACAGTTTGACGCCCTTCTCTTTGGGCTCGCGTGTGATCTCGACGCGAGGAAACTCGTCACGCGTGGTGATCATCAAATACGGAAACGACTTGTCGTCCTTGAGATCCTTGTTGTGCTTAGGCTGGATATCCTTGACCAACCGCGCTTCCATCAACAACGCATCGACTTCGGTCTCGCACTCGACAAAGTCGATATCCGCGATCTCGCCGATCCAAGGTGCGGTCCGCTGATCTTCGGCCGCCGCCTTTAAAAAGTAGCTTCCTGCGCGACTTCGCAAATTCTTAGCCTTGCCAACATAAATCACCCGCGCTGCATCGTCCTTCATCAAATAGACCCCGGGCGACTGGGGGAACGTTTTCACCTTGGTCGCCGCATGGCTAAATCCAAGCTCCGCGGGAAGATCGTCACCCGCGGTGTCCGTCGATTGGACTTCGCTTGCTTTGTCAACAGATTCGTTGGATTGGCCAGCTTTGTTTTTGGCCGTTTTGTTTTTAGGGTCATCCGGCATGGAGGGGCGATCCGTCAATTGCATCAATCGGGAAACAAGGGGACTTTTGCCACACTTCCCGCCTCACAAGACGGCATTTCGATTGGCGAATTGAGCGACGTTTTGCTGGGACGGGGTGGCGACGACATTATTCTAGCCAGACAACCCGATTTTGGCATTCCGCCCATTTTCGGAGTCGCATTTTGGTGACACATTGTGCGTTCCTCATCCCCCAACGGAGACTGCGGATTCAGTGAACCGTGGTCCATAAGGCACCGATGTGGGGATACGGAATGTTTCATTGATCGCCCATCCGGAATCGGTCAACGGGAAACTAACTCGTGAATCATCGCCGGAATGTAATCGGGGAAGCACACATCGATCACGCCGCCATGGATAGCAACGACATGACCACGGGCCGCGTTCAGTTGTGTAGCGATTGCGTTTATGCCAGTCGAGAATGCAATCAGCGTGCCACTGACAATCAGCCACCCGTACTGTCGAGATCGGCTACATTGAGGGCAAAGACTTCGCTGCTGAACCCGACTTGGATTGGTCTTCAATGCAATGGCTCTCGTGACATCCCCGTCGTCCCATTTGATTTCCCAGGGTGCTGATGGAGCCCTTTACCGGCACCGCGATCCCGTCACCGCATGCCTCCAGCGGCGGTTCGTGTTGACCGGACCGGCGATCGATCCCGCCCGACTTGCTGCCATTGCCAACAACGTTCGCTTCATTGATCTATTGCAATCACCGTACGTGTGTGGAGTGATCGAAAACGGACTTTCAAAAACGCCGCCGATCTTGGTGGCCGAGTCACTTGCCCCATTACGCTTGGCAGCGGCGTCCGAGGACCTCCGACTTGACGAAGCCTTAGCGATTGCGGCCCAACTCACCTCGCTGGTGGTGCAAACCCATCACATCGGTCTGTATCATCCCCATTTCGCGGCTGAAAACATTGCCTTGCAGCGGCCATCGGGGAATTGGGAAATTCAGTTGGACTATCTGAATCTCGCCATCGACGACACCCCGGCGCCGCCGACTGACGCCGCGAAAGACCCGCGAGATGCCGATCGAGACGGACTGTGCCGTGTGCTGACGCGATTGCTTTGCGACACAATCGATCGTGAAGACGCCTCCGGCGCGGCCGCTTCTGATTTACATTCACAGGCTGTCGCCATCTTGGAATCGCTCGAAAGCGATTCGGTCCCTGCTGCGGAACAGTTACTGACGTTGCTTCGGCACGCCGATTCGTATCGCTACGGCACGGTTGCGACCTCGGTCGAGTTCGGAAACAACGCGCACACCCAACCAAGCGAGTCGCCGGCAGAAAATCCGGATCTGCAAATCACACGCGAGCCCAAACCAACGCGGGGAAGCGATGCGGCGACGGCAGAACAAAATCCGGATACCGATGGCGGTTCGATCCGCGAATCCTCGTTCACCCCCGCCGCCGCGATCGTGAACTGCGGTGATACGTTGGGACGTTTTTTGATCGGGGAAAAGATTGGACAAGGCGGAATGGGAGCCGTATTTGCCGCCACCGACTTACTGGATCAATCCCCGGTGGCCATCAAAGTGCTGAAGATGACCTGCGGCGACTCGACCCAATCGATCCGGCGGTTTCGCAAGGAGGCACGTCTATTGGCGGACATCCAAAACGAATTCGTCACCCGGTTGATTCACGTCGACCAGGACCGCGGCGTCCATTATTTGGCGATGGAATACATTGACGGTATCGATTTAAAAAAATGGATCAGCCAACATATTTCCGGCGAACGTGTGGACATCGATGAACATGATGCCCTGAATATCGTCAGCGATATCGCTCGTGCCCTCGCGATTGCGCACACGCAAGGCATCGTGCATCGCGACATCAAACCGGAAAACGTGCTGTTACAACGTCGTGAACCGTCCGTTGACGATGACGACACCAAGATCGCAAACTACCGAGTCAAACTGTCCGACTTTGGCATCGCCCGCCACGTCGACCAATCCGAATCGATGGAAGTCACCGGCGACGGCGTGATGATCGGGACGCCGCTATACATGTCGCCCGAACAGTGCCGCGGCAGCCACGACATCGGGCCAGCCACCGACGTTTACTCGTTGGGAATTACATTGTTCGAATTACTGACCGGACGTGTGCCGTTTCAGTCCGACGACCGGATCAAATTAGCCACGATGCATCTGTATGACCGACCTCCGTCGGTACAACAGTTCAATCCCAAAATCTCAGACGCCTGCGTTAGCATCGTCAATCGTGCTTTGGCCAAGGAACCCGAAAAGCGATTTGTCGATGCGACGCAGTTCAGCCGCGAAATCGACCGAGTTTTAAGAGGCACGCCTTCGGATATTGAAACGCATCCGAAAATGCCGGAGCATCGTGCTGACAAACTCTGGCAAAAAACCGAGCACTGGGAACTCGCCAGCGACCCCGAAGAGATTTGGCCGTACGTTTCCAATACCGAACGACTCAATCGCGCGATCGGATTACCCGCAGTCACCTACCGCACGCAGTACGACGAACAACGCGGCATCCGTAAATTCGGATCCTTTCGCATCAGCGGCGTGCAAGTCGCCTGGGAAGAGCATCCGTTTGAATGGATCGAAGCCAATCGCATGGGCATTTTGCGAGAGTTCCAATCGGGTCCCTTCATTTGGTTCATGAGCATCGTGACGATGGAGCCGATTGCCGGAGGCGGTACCAACTTGAGCCATGAAATCCGTGTCCAGCCACGCAATTTGCTGGGCCGCGTGATGACGACCGTGGAAGCCGATTGGAAAGCGTTTCGCAATTTGAACCGCGTCTACACGCGAATCGACAAGTCGATTCAAAGTCGCAAACAGGGTCAGAAACTCGATCCGTTTGAACCGCCCAACCGAATCAGCACCGCGGATTCCGAGCGTTTGCAACAGCGTCTCGATCGCTTGATCGATGCCGGCGTCGATCCTGGTTTGGCGAACGCGATCGGTGTCTTTCTCAGTGAGTCCCCGCCGCAAAGATTGGCTCAAATTCGTCCGATTGCGTTGGCAAGGGAGATCCATTTCCCTTCGGATGACACCGTCGACGCTTGTTTGGTCGCCGCTTCCGCGGGCCTGTTGTCGTTACGCTGGGACGTGCTCTGCCCGACGTGTCGAGCCCCCGCCGGCACGCATCAAAATCTGTCCGCGATCGAAGATCACACTCATTGCGAAGCCTGCCATGTCGCGTTCCAATCCAACCGCGGCAATGCGATCGAGATGGTGTTTCGAGCCCATCCGGAAATCCGCCAAGTGGATGACCAAAGCTACTGTATCGGCGGCCCCGAACACTCGCCTCACGTGGTGGCGCAGATCCGGCTTGAATCCGATGAGATGTTCGAGCTCGAATTGCATCTCGCGGCGGGCGACTATCTGCTTCGTGGTCCTCGGCTTCCACAAACGCAGTCGATCCGAGTCGAAGAGGGACGTGGGCAACTGGAATATTCGACCAAACTGCTTTCGCTCGGCCAATCGTCGCACATCCCTAAACTTCGCACAGGCACACAGCGAATCCAACTGATCAACGACGACACGTCGCTGCACGTGATCCGGATCGAACGAACGATCCCACGCGACGATGTGGTGACGGCAGCCACCGCGTCGACGATCCAACGATTTCGGGAACTGTTTCCCGATCAAGTCTTTGCCGAAAGCAACCCGATTACTGCCGAACAGTTAACGCTTTTAGCCACGACGATTCATAACATCGAAGACCTTTACGTCGATCTCGGAGACGCCGACGCATACAAGCTTGTTCACGAAATTCACTCGCGAGTCGAGCGAGTCGTGCTTGCGAATCACGGCACGGTTGCCAAGACCGTGGGCGAAAGCATGCTGGCCGCGTTTGACCGCTGTGAACACGCCGTCGCGGCAGCGCTGCAAATTCGCGAGTCCGAGCAAGACAGCCGACACGCGATTGGCATCGCCGTGCATGCCGGTCGGACACTGGTCGCCGTGGCAAACGATCGACTCGACTATTTCGGCAGCACCGCGCGCGCCGCGATGGCAATGCCCTCGCTCGCGGGTTCGGACCTATTGCTCAGCGAAAGCGTTTTTGCCGATCCGCGGGTAACGCGTGAGTTCACAGCCATTCTGAATCACGCGACCTACGAAACCGTCTCGCTGCCGGGATTGCCCCAGCAACCGCTCGCTCGGATTCACGCAACGGCACTGGAATAGATCCAGTGACACCGATGCAGTGAAATCGGTGCTAGCGAATCGGTGCTGTCGAATCGATTAGGACTTGGCGTTGGACCGCTGAAACGTAGCAGGTGTCGCCGGATGAGGAGGGTAAGTTTTTCCGTCTGCTCGCGCCGGTAGCTTACGTTCAATGCCGTCGACCTTAGTTAGCAGTACGGCGCGAGCCGTCCGGTTGCAGCGAATAGAACGTTCGAAATCCACCGGGCGGCTCGCGCCACTCCGCTATAAAAATCACCCGTTGAGTGCCAAAGCAGACGGCGTTGGTCTAGCGAACCCGGGGCTCGTCAATCATCGAATTGTCGTTCCCGAGCCAGACGCTCATTTTCGGCGTCGATCTCGGCAATCTCTTGCAAAATTTGCTCCTGGGTTTTCACCTCTTTAGGTTGATTGACGGTGACTTCGTTTGAGTCACTACAGCCAACCGTCGCGAACATGCAGCCCGCGAACGTGACGAGACATAATTGCCGGAAAGGTTTCACGTGTTTACTTCCTGAATAAAAGGGGAGAGGTCGAGCGTGAGAGAAGAGCGAATCGGCGTCCGATTAAAACTCTCCGTCAATCGTTTCCTTCGCGCCTCGGCTGCCAAGCGCCCCCCATAATCCGTAAGGGCTTTTCGTTCCAGCGGCAGGACCGCCAGCCACTGCCACGGGACGCGAATTCAAGTTGCCGGTGTCGATGCTGGCGGTAACAAATTTCACCGCTCCATCGGCAATCAACACATGACATCCTCCGGCGTGTCGGCTTGCCATCGTAAAGATCCCCCCGTTGCCGCTGGGGTTCGCGCCGCGTTGATAGCTCGGTGCGTTAGGTGGAAACACCGTGGTCACGCCAGTGAAGATCGCGTCTCCGGCAACCCAATTGTTGCCTCGGGTTCGTCCCGAATCCGCATCGTAGGTCAAGTCAGTCGATTCGTCGTAGAAAAGCGGTCGCTCAGGATCGACAAAACGGTCCCAGCCGTTGGTTTTCGGTTTATTTCGAGCAGCGGTATTGCCGTGACCGCGATAGGCGACATCCGCGATCACTTCACGCGTCCCTTGGGACTTGACCATTTCCCCCATCGCAATCGTGTTGCTTAAACCATCCAGGATGTCACGAAATCGAGTGTGACGTTTGCTAATGAAAACGCCACGATGCTGGCCTCGATTGGATCCATTGTTTTTGTAATTATTGATGTTCCAAAAACTGTCCCCCATCGAAAAGCCGTAATTGGTTTTTCCTTGTGGTGTAATCCCAACCGAACTTGGATCGCTGGGGCACAACAGCGTGGGAATTTGGGTATTGAAGGGCTGGTATTGATCGATCCAGTGCGGCGGGCCCATTGCCGGATAGGTGATACCGGTGGCCGGATCGGTCCAAGGATTGGAGATTTGATCCCATACCGCTTGTTGTTCCATAAACGGTGTCAATCCAGGAAACGCACTCTGACGGCCTTTGTTGGTCAGCCCCGGTCCTCTCGTGCCGCCTTTTTGCATCGGCAGGTTCTTGTAGGCGGAATGGTAATTGTGAAGTGCCAAGCCAAGCTGTTTGAAATTGTTGCTACAGCTCATCCGCCGCGCGGCTTCGCGCGCCGCTTGAACCGCAGGCAAAAGCAAGCCCACGAGGACTCCAATGATGGCGATCACAACGAGCAGTTCCACTAACGTAAATGCCGTTTTGGCGCGTCTAAAATGTCTCATCGGAAAAAACTCCTCGGAAAAGAAAAGAATCGTTTGCAATGAGATATCCGGATCAAACTCAGAACTTTCCGGACAAAATATCAAAATTCGCAGATTTTTTTTGCCGGAAACGTGACCTACCTAGCTTCCTGAGTTTTGCGGTGAAGCCCCCGTCCAAACCGCAAACCAGCTCGAGATTCTCTATTTGGCTCCGTTTTTTGCGGGTACTTCTTCTTTCGCGAGCACTTCCGCAGCGACGATCCCGTGTTTTTCCATCAAATGGTCCGTGGCCTGTTGGAAATCCTGCGGCAAGAGGAGCTGATCAAAGATCACAATCTCACGGATCGCTCCGGAATAAAAATCCGATTGCTTGATGCGATTGCCTCCAATCGCCAGCTGTGCTGCGGGCTTGATTGCGGACGTATGCGAAGCAGTGCCCATTAGTTCACCATTGCGATACAATTCGAAACGGTCTTCGGCGACGCTGTACCGGTACCCCACAACGTAGATTTGGTCCGACAACAACGGGTCATCAGCCTTGAGAATGCCATGCCGTTTCGGTCTGTACGAATAGACGCGTGATCGCAATTCGCCGTGGGCGTTGTGATCGAGAACCAAATTGGGAAAGCCGCCGATGGTCAAGATTTGCCCACGGCCGCGTCGATGCTCGGCATCGGCCATTTGCATCACGACCAACGCCGTGATTTCACTTCCAATCGACAACGGGGGTGTCACGAAGTATTCGGAGCCTGCAAATTGCACCGCCGCATATTGCTTCGGACCAGCGCGGTCTTGATTCGCGTTTTCATCGAGGCTTTCATCGGCAGCAACAAAACGTGGACGCTGCTCCGCATTGACCTGCCAGGCATCGAGCTCGCGCGACGGCAGGGCGACGTTCCGCCAAGCAGTGACGCGTTTCTCGGCATCCAGCTGCACGCCTTGATTGGCATCAAACCATAGCTTGGGCACAACTTCGTCCCACTGGCTCGCGATATCACCGACAACAGTTGGCGTTGTCGAAACGATATCCCGAACCCGAATAAACTTGTCGGGCTGCGAACGGATCGAATGGAAGCTTCGATTCATCTCGGATCGCGTTGCCATGGTTCCGGTCAACCGCTTGGTTTCGGCATTCCCATCAAATTGCAACTCAACTTCGCCTTCGAACACGTGCGTTTCGGATGACCCATTTGCCAGAACCTGTACGCCAAATTCGGTACCATGATCAATCACATGACTGGTCGGCGTTTGGATAGTAAACCCAACCGCGGACGGAGGGACCACGGCGGTCAGTTTGCCTTCGTTTAAAAACCCGCTGTTGGCGGACACGATCTCTAGTTCCGCAGGTCCCTCGAGTGAAACCGTTGCTCCGGTTACAAACTCGAGCACCACCACCCCGCGTGAGACACGAACGGATTGCCCCTCGACGAACAAGCTACTTGGAATCAATTCCCAGCGATCCGAATCAAACTCGCAATCAATGCGGCGAATCACCTTTGCCGCATATGCCGGCTCGTCGATCCGCCCCGATTGCTGGCGGAGCGGAGTATCCACTGCTGTCGCCGGAGACGCAATGTTCGGATTTCGACTCGGATCCCCGTCGCGGTCGCTCGCTAAACGGTATACCGCTGCGACACACATCAAAATAACGGCGAACATCACCAACCCGTTTCTCCATTTGGATGCCGCTCGGTTCCGCGAAGCTGCTTGCTCGATCAACGTCGGCACCAACCACTCCATTTCGTTGACGGTGTCGACCTTGGCGGCGGTATCGGTGTCGTTTGCAGTGTCAGCTGCGGGTGGCTCCAATATTTCATCTATCGTCGCCGCAGAAAGCCCACGCTTGATTTGCAATAACATCGAATTGAGCTGGATCGACTCCGCAAATTCCGCAATCAATGTCTCGTCGCGCGCAAGCAGCTCGCTGAGCTGGCTTGCTTCATCAACACTGATGTCTCCGGCACACCAGCGGCTGACGAGCAAGTCAAAAGTGCGACGATCTGATTTTGTAAGTTCCATTGTCTAAACCGCTCCCATTTCAAGTTGGCGTTTGACACACCGTCCCAATCGAGCTCGCACTCGCTGCAGACGCTCGTAGATGGTGCTCAATCCTTTGCCCTCGGATCGGGCAATGTCATGGATCGAACGCAATTGGCGATAGTGTTCTTCGACGAGCAAGCGTTCGGTTTCGGGCAATTTTTTAAGACACTGTTCCAGCGCATGAATGCGTCGCTGGCGGGCTTCCAAATCGCTTGCAGCCTGGATGGCGATATCAACCAGTTTTTCCGAAACCACCTCGTTCAAAGTGAATTGGGGGCTGCGTTTGCGTAAGTGATCAAGCACTTTGAAGCGAGCCACTCCACATCCCCAGGCCACGAAACTTCCCTTGTTCGGGTCAAACTCCTCTCGCTTTTTCCAAAGCGTGATCGCGGTTTCCTGCAAAATATCCTCCGCATCTTTCAGTCGTGGAATCATTGAAAGGATGAACTGAAGCAACGGCCCCTGCGCCGCTGCGTAGGCTTTGATAAACCCCTCGTCCGCTTCGCCCCTCGCCCCCATGGTGACACCCCAAAACCTTTAAAAACCGAATCCGCCTACGTTTTGTTTGTCACGCCACGTGGCTAATTCCGGACAAATCCTGACAAGATCACGTAAATTTGCGTATTCCGCCCCCCGCCGCGGCGAACAGGATCCCACCAAGACATGCAATTTTCGCACCTCAAATGGCGTCATGGCCGAGCAACGCATTCTGACTACAATGCTGGCTTTCTCTGCCCGCCTGGTGCGATGCAGCGATGCATTCGCCTACAACCAACCGCTCGCCCGCTATGGAAAACTGGTACGACTATCCTCAATACTTTGACATGGTGTTTCGTGATGAAACCCGAGCCGAAGTGGAATTTTTTGAGCAGGCGTTCGAGCGTTTCCGCAGCGATGTCCCTACCACCAAACTGCTCGAACCCGGCTGCGGCAGCGGCCGCCTTGTTGCGGAAATGGCAGCCCGTGGCTACGAGTTAACTGGGTTGGACCTCAGCCAACCGATGCTCGACTATCTCCGCAAACGGCTCGCAAGGCGAAAGATCGATGCCACGCTCGTGCAGGGCGATATGACGAAAATGGAGTTCCCGGAACCTTTTCATGCCGCCTTCTGCACGTTCAATACGTTCCGCCATCTGCTGAGCGAAGCGGACGCCGAATCCCATTTGCGTTCGATCGCAGAGAATCTCGTTTCCGGCGGCATTTACATTCTCGGTTTCCACTGCATTCCGATGGATGCCGATCCCGAAAGCACCGAACGCTGGACCGCATCCCACGGGGGAACCAAGGTGCATGTCACTTTGAAAGTGATCGACTTTAATCGCCGAAAACGACAAGAAACGCTGCGAGCGAGTATCAAAGCACAAACACGTTCGGGAAAAATTCATCGCGTTCGCAGCGAATTCCCACTGCGGCTGTACACGATCGCCCAAGCCAAAAGCCTGTTTCGGAAAGTCGAAGACCAATTTGAATTGCAGGCCGCCTACGACTTTGATTACGACATCGATGAACCGCGGAGGATGGATGACGACTTGGTCGATGCCGTCTTTATCTTGAAACGCCGCTAAAGGCCCGCATTGCCGGAATCTCTCCAGCCAAAAAAAATGCGTTCCCGCTCGCTACCTTTGCTCTGCTGCGGGGTTCATATCAGACAAGCATGTTCGCTTCGGACATACGTATCGTCGCTAGCTTGTCATTGATCTTCCCGCCCCCCCCAAAAATGGACTTGGTTCCTTCAAAGGTGAACTTGGTTCCTTACTGGAAAAAAGGGGCACGGAGACACCACCGCCCATGGTTCTGAAAAAGGAAATGTTTTGCATGGTCCAAACAAATAAATCCCAATGGATTCGCGTCACGGTACTGCTGGCTACCCTGGTGTTTGGATTGATCACCGTGGCGGCCCCGGCTGAAGACAAGACGGCTCAGGACAAGACGGCTCAAACCGAGTCGGCTCAGGAAAACACCGACTCGCCAAAATATCGCGAGTTTGAAAGCACGCCCCTGACCGAAGATTCCTTTGTGTTTCTAAACGGCGTCTATCTGCCCCCCCCTTTAGACATCAAGTTCAGTAACGAGGGAATCGAGATCGATGGTCAATTCTTTGACGAAACTGCATTTGACCTTTCGAGCTACGTTGAAAATCGCCGCTGGTCAGGCCGAGGCTATGGGTTCCGTGGCATGGACATGCGTGGCCGAGGAGATCGCGGCGAATGGGGAGGTCGCGGCAACTGGGGAGACCGCGGCGAATGGGGGGACCGTGCACAGCGAGGTCGTGAATACCTTCCCCGATCCCCGTTTCAATCCTTGGCAGAGTCGTTCACTTCATCGGGATCAGGAGTGGTCGCCGTATTTTACTCGGGTGAAGCCCCACTGCTGCTTGACGCATCCGAACAGGGGCACGAATTGCTCAAGGCACTGTTGGGGCGAGAAACGCCATCCGAAGCGGAGTTGATGTCCTCTGGGTCCGAGAGAATTGACTTTGAACTCTGGCACCGTCTCGTTCAAGATTTCAAGATCTCACCTGAATTCGCCACGCGTGCTTCGGAAGAGGTCAACCGGCTCGAACAGATCTATGAAACCAACGATCGAAAAACGGCAGCTTTTATGTTGAGCCAACAAATTGCCTTTCCGCTCAGCATGATTGCGATGGTGACTGTCGTCCTCGCGTTCGGACACCTGATGGCCCACCCCCAACAAATGGTTGCGATTAGCGATGATCCATTGACCCTAGCCAACGCGAAAAAGGCCACGGTCTGGTCGCTCACGATTGTCGGCGTGCTCTCGGCACTCGACCTGGTTTGGACGTTGATTGCTCATCAAAGCGGAGCGATGCGAGAACTGAATCCTCTAGGTAACGGATTGATCCACGATCCGGTTCAATTGATCCTGTTTAAAATCACGGTCACCGGTCTCGCGATTGGCATCCTGTACTACTTGCACGAACAACCGCTAGCACGGCGCGCGACGTGGTGGTGCTGCCTCGTGTTGACGCTGCTGACCGCTCGCTGGTTGACCTTCAACTCGATGTTCCTCTAGTCCGACACCGTCGCCCCCTCGGCGACGGAACACCGCCGCTTGCATCGACTCCGTTCGCGGAGCGGCGAGGGGCCCAATGCCGCTAATAAAGTAGATGGCATTAGGCGACAGCCCGCTCTGGCTCACTCGCCTGTCACTGAAACGTGACTGTACGGCCAGCGCTACCCTCTTGCCACTTGGGGCGCACCACGCTTTTGTCGTTTTTTCTTTTTGTGATGTTGATTGCTCCGAAACAACACAGCGACGCAAGTGTTGAATGGACAGGCGAAGTTTGGCACTGTTGGCCAGAAGACGACCAAAACAATCAGACTCGAAAAGGAATGAGATTTATGCTTATCCGTTCGTTGAAAAGACTTGCAGTTTCCACCACCGCGTTACTGCTGATGACCACGGGGCAAGCGGTCAGTGCGCAAGACGACCATCAAGAAAAATCAAACCCGCATCCCAAACGGCCGGCTGCCAAAGTGGAAGCCGACACTCGCGACGGAGCTCCAAAACCCAACAGAAGCCGCGACAAAGATGCTTCGCAACCGCGTCCGGAGCGTCCGCGACCTGAGCAGTCCCAAGAAGGTCGCCAGCGGCCTGAGCACGATTTTGGTGGTCGTCGCGGAGAAGGACAACGTGGCCCTGCCGGACCTAGCCATCCTGGGTCCCCCGGATTCGGCCCCAGACCTCACGGCGATTACGACGCCAAACGGCCACCCCAAGACCGCATGCCCATGTCGCCTCGCCATAATGCCAAAGAAGGGCACGTTAAAGACGGGCACGCTAAGGGTGAAAAAACGCAAGTCGGTAAACAAGACCGTCAAGGCAACAAAAAGCACCGCGATCACGCCACGACCGATGGACGACAGGACAAATCACGCCAATCTGCCAGCCGCGGACACCAACGAAACGTAAATAAGAAGCAAGACTACCGTGATCGTGTTGCTCACGGACGCACACAACGTCGCGGCAACCGTGATATCAGCCACCATCGTGGTGGCCGGCATCAACTCGGTCATCATCGCGGCGGCCATTCCCAAGGACGTCACGCGATGGGCCGCGGTCCTCAAGGACCGAAACCAGGTGCTCGCGGGATGCGCCAAGGCAAACGGGGACAACAGCATGGTGCGCGTGGCGTCAGCCATCGTCGCGGCGGCCATCCTCAAGTACGTCACGCGATGACCCGCGGTCCTCAGAGACCAAATTCAGGTGCTCGCGGGATGCACCAAGGCAAACGGGGACAACAGCGTGACGGCGGCAAAGCAAATCGCCGCTCGCGCCGCTAAAATTATCGCGTTTTGTATTTGAACCAACGGCGATTGTTAATCGCCGTTGATCATGGTAGCGGAACGTCGCAAGGGCCTCGTCCGGTTGCGGCGAATCAAACGTTGGAATTTGACTGGGCGGCTTGCGCCGCACCGCTATAAAAACCGCTTGGCTAGCGTCATCGGCTGACGGAAGTCCACTCAATCCTCCGAGACGATATCCACGGCCGTGCTATGAACGGCGTCGCAGCAGTACCAAGTCCGCTGCCAATGTCACCGACATGGCAGCTAACGATTCCAAACGAGTCTGCTGGGAATGTCGCACGCCGCGGTAAGTCATCGCCAAGGCGTCAGCGATCGCATCGGTGTCCAAGTCAACGCTCTGTTGCCAATGCTTGTGCTGGATAAATTCCAGACCGGCTGAGGACAACTCGTCGACGACCATTTCCCAACGGCTCCGTCGATGCCCCGCTTGCTGAACCTGTTCGCGAAGTTCGATCAAATCCTCTTCGCCAGGCACCGCGACGATACAGACACCGGTCTCCGCGAGCACACGATGAATCTCCGCTGCGGGACGCCGCCCGAACAACGAGATCACTCGATCGACACTGGCGTCAGCAGCTGGCAAAATCCGGTCGGCGTTAGCCAACACCCAAGTTCCAGCGGGCCATCCCCGTGCAGCCAACTTGATCGCTCGTTTGGACAGATCAACGCCGCAGTATCCGTCCGCTTCGTCGGAAAACAGCGCGGGACCGAATGATCCTTCGCCGCATCCGAGATCCATCGTCCGCCACACCGCAGACGGATCCGCCGATGCCGAATCGGCAATCCAAGGCCGTAGAGTTTCGATCAACCCCGCGGCGTAGCCACGTGCAAGCCAGCGATGCCGGGCCAGCACTGCTGCGTCCGCATCGCCTGGATTTTTGGAGCGTCGATCCTGCGGCTGCAACAGACTCCAGTAACCCTCTTTGGCTCGATCAAAATGGTGACCGGCAGCACAAAACAGCCCACTTTCACGTTGTTGCAGCGGTTCACGACAATTTCGGACGGTACAGCGAAGTTCAAACATCGCCCCATTCTAAGGCGATGGGGCCGAAGCAACAGGGGCAGAGCAACCAGCGATCGACGGCCAAAGAGACCTGCCAAACAATCGCCCCCTGGCAACTCCAAATCTTTAGGCGGGAAGACCGTTGACGAGGATCGCGGAAGTAACAAAAATAGGGCATCCTTCACAACGGGGCGTGGCTCAGCCTGGTAGAGCGCTGCGTTCGGGACGCAGAGGTCGCAAGTTCAAATCTTGTCGCCCCGACTTCGGCTCGTTTTTTCGAACTCCGTTCGAAATCGCGAGCCGAAGTAGAGAGTGTGCGTTGGATGGATTCGCGATCTCCCCGCAACGAGATGAGTGTAGCGGGGATGATAACGACGTTCGCGGCGACCACTATCACGCAGGCGCTGCTATCAGTGACATGACGCCACGGCTCCGTCGAATCCTGTTTCCGCCACGTCCATCAATCGCCGGATAACCGGCGAGCAGGAAGATGGGGTGGGCAGGAAAATATCAAGATTGCAGGACCACTCGGCGGTGTCCCCTTCTTGTTGCCGCTTCATGTTTTGTCTTATTCAGTAGCCAAGGCTGACACCAGTGAGGTGCCGTCGCGAATCTCTCGACTCGACGTTCCGCGACATTGACTAAGCGCCACACCGCAGGCCGGCAAAAAGGTGGAGGGCAAAAATATTAAGTAAGCAGGACCAATGTGCGGCATCCCATTTTCCTGCCCCCTACATTTTCCTGCCCAATTCAGTGACAAACGCTGCCCCCGGCAACACGACAACGCTGCTCATTCATCTCTTGTTTTCGCCACGTCCACCAAGCGCCGGATAACCGGCGGGCAGGAAGATGGATTGGGCAGGAAAATATTAAGAATGCAGCACCAATTTGCGGTGTCCCATCTTTTTGCCCCTCATGTTTTTGCCTTATTCAACAGCCAAACGTTGACCTCGGCAATAAAATGCCGCAGCTCACTCGACTCGTCGTTCCGCGACGTCTACGAAGCGCCACACCGCAGATAGGCAAAAACATGGAGAGCAAAAACATGTCAGAAAGCAGAACCATTCTGCAGCATCCCATTTTCATGCCCCCTACATGTTCCTGCCCAAAACAGCGACCAACGCTGCCATCGGCAACACAACGACGCGGCTCCGTCGACTCTTGTTTCCGCCACGTCCACCAAGCGCCGGATAACCGGCGGGCAGGAAAATGCAGGGGGCAGGAAAAAATTAAGAAAGCAGAACCAATTTGCGGTGTCCCATCTTTTTGCCCCTCATGTTTTTGCCTTATTCAACAGCCAAACGTTGACCTCGGCAATAAAATGCCGTAGCTCACTCGACTCGTCGTTCCGCGACGTCTACGAAGCGCCACACCGCAGGCCGGCAAAAAGATGGAGGGCAAAAACATGTCAGAAAGCAGAATTATCATGCGGCATCCCATTTTCATGCCCCCTACATTTTCCTGCCCAATTCAGTAACCAACGCTGCCCCCGGCAACACGACAACGCGGCTCACTTATCACTTGTTTCCGCCACGTCCAACAGACGCCGGATAGCCGGCGGGCAGGAAGATGCATGGGGCAGGAAAATATTAAGAATGAAGCACCAATTTGCGGTGTCCGATCTTTTTGCACTTCATGCTTTTGCCTTATTCAACAGCCAAACGTTGACCTCGGCAATAATATGCCGTAGCTCACTCGACTCGTCGTTCCGCGACGTCTACGAAGCGCCACACCGCAGATAGGCAAAAACATGTCAGAAAGCAGAACCATCCTGCGGCATCCCATTTTCCTGCCCCCAACATTCTCCAGCCCTTTTCAGTGACCAACGCTGACCCCGGCAACACGACAACGCTGCTCACTCGAATCATGTTTCCGCCACGTCCATCAAACGCCGGATAACCGGCGGGCAGGAACATGGATTGGGCAGGAAAATATTAAGAATGAAGCACCAATTTGCGGTGTCCCATCTTTTTGCCCTTCATGCTTTTGCCTTATTCAACAGCCAAACGTTGACCTCGGCAATAATATGCCGTAGCTCACTCGACTCGTCGTTCCGCGACGTCTACGAAGCGCCACACCGCAGATAGGCAAAAACATGTCAGAAAGCAGAACCATCATGCGGTATCCCATTTTCCTGCCCCCTACATTTTCCTGCCCAATTCAGTGACAAACGCTGCCCCCAGCAACACAACGACGCAACTCACTCATCTCCTGTTTCCGCCACGTCCATCAAGCGCCGCATAACCGGCGGGCAGGAAGATGGATTGGGCAGGAAAATATTATGAATGCAGCACCAATTTGTGGTGTCCCATCTTTTTGCCCTTCATGCTTTTGCCTTATTCAACAGCCAAACGTTGACCTCGGCAATAAAATGCCACAGCTCACTCGACTCGTCGTTCCGCGACGTCTACGAAGCGCCACACCGCAGATAGGCAAAAACATGGAGGGCAAAAAGATGTCAGAAAGCAGAACCATCCTGCAGCATCCCATTTTCATGCCCCCTACATGTTCCTGCCCAAAACAGCGACCAACGCTGCCCCCAGCAACACAACGACACAACTCACTCATCTCCTGTTTCCGCCACGTCCATCAAGCGCCGGATAACCGGCGGGCAGGAAGATGGGGTGGGCAGGAAAATATTAAGAATGCAGGACCAATGTGCGGTATCCCATTTTCCTGCCCCCCAACATGTTCCTGCCCAAAACAGCGACCAACGCTGCCATCGGCAACACAACGACGCGGCTCCGTCGAATCATGTTTCCGCCACGTCCATCAAGCGCCGGATAACCGGCGGGCAGGAAGATGGATTGGGCAGGAAAATATTAAGAATGCAGCACCAATTTGCGGTGTGCCATCTTTTTGCCCCTCATGTTTTTGCCTTATTCAACAGCCAACGTTGACCTCGGCAATAAAATGCCGTAGCTCACTCGACTCGTCGTTCCGCGACGTCTACGAAGCGCCACACCGCAGATAGGCAAAAACATGGAGGGCAAAAGCATGTCAGAAAGCAGAACCATCCTGCAGCATCCCATTTTCCTCCCCCCTACATTTTCCTGCCCAAAACAGCGACCAACGCTGCCATCGGCAACACAACGACGCGGCTCCGTCGAATCATGTTTCCGCCACGTCCAACAGACGCCGGATAGCCGGCGGGCAGGAAGATGGGGTGGGCAGGAAAATATTAAGAATGAAGCACCAATTTGCGGTGTCCGATCTTTTTGCCCCTCATGTTTTTGCCTTTTTCAACAGCCAACGTTGACCTCGGCAATAAAATGCCGCAGCTCACTCGACTCGTCGTTCCGCGACGTCTACGAAGCGCCACACCGCAGGTAGGCAAAAACATGGAGGGCAAAAACATGTCAGAAAGCAGAACCATCATGCGGCATCCCATTTTCCTGCCCCCAACATTCTCCAGCCCTATTCAGTAGCCAACGCGGGCCCCGGTAACACAACGCCGCGGCTCACTCGACTCGTGTTTCCGCCACGTCCATCAAACGCCGGATAATCGGCGGGCAGGAACATGGGCGGGGCAGGAAAATATTAAGAAAGAAACACCAATTTGCGGTGTCCCATCTTTTTGCCGCCTTCGTATTTCTGCCCAAATCTGTGAACCAAACAAATGTCCGCCACCTTCTTTGGCATTCGCTGAAATCGATAGACCCCATCACCGCATCGTCGCCGATTCACATGAAATCAGCCGCTTGTCAGACCAATTCAGACAGTCCACCGGTCTGTCCGGCAAAGCTTTCGGTTTCGAGGCCCAACTGCTGTAACATCGTGACAAACACCTTTGTCAGAGGCTGATCGTCCTTGGCCGGTTCTCGCATCCACGGCTCGGCAACCCCGTCGAATAATCCACCGACCGCACCCGATCCGGCGTGATTCAGGAATTGCCCGTGCTTGAACCCCATCGCCTTTCCACCGGCCAGAATGATTGGATAGTTTTGTGATAGGTGGAATGCACTGGACGCGGATCCGAACAGCAACAGGGTGTTGTCGAGCATCGTCCCCTCGCCAGCCGGTTCGGGGGTTTCGTGAAGCCGAGACGCGAATCGATAGAATTCGCGGTTGAGGAATCCGCAATAGGTCGAGAATCTTTCCCACCCACCAGGCTGCTTGGTTTCGTGCGACAACGCGTGCGCCAAATTGAAACCGACGGCGCGAGCTAAGCGGTCGCTGATTCCAAACGCATTTTCACGACCGATCTGGTAAGTCGCCACCCGCGTCGAATCGGTGCGGAATGCCAAGTAGACCAGCTCGAACATCGTCTGGACGTAACGTTGCGGGTCCTCGGGTGACACGTCCAGATCGAGACCGCCCGACTCGACGGTCGGTAACGGAGTGTTGACCCAGCGTTTGGCTTTTTCAACGCGTTGCTCGGCTTGTCGGACCGAATCCAGATACTCATCCAACCGCTCGCGGTCATCGCCCGCCAAGTCACGCCGCAGTGTTTTGGCATCGGCTAACAATTCATCCAAAGCACTCTTGCTTAACGCCAAGCGTCGTGCGGCATCGGCATCGCGTTTGACAAACAGCATGTCAAAGACACGCTTAGGCCGGTGCTCCGCTGGAATCGCTCGCCCGGTGCGGTTGAACGAAATCGTATGCGTGCCACGCGGTGTTCCGGTGCCTCCGTCAGTGGACAACACCAAAGACGAGAACCGCGTCTGATCACCAATGTGGTTTGCGTAAACTTGGTCAAGCGAGATCGAATTTTTATAGGGGCCATCCGATCCAGTGGCAGCCGCCGTCAAAAATTGGTCCGCGTTAGAGTGACCGTGAACTTGACGCACCGCGGGATGGGAAAACCCCGACAACACCGTGACATGATCTCTCAGCGGCTGAAACACCTCCATGCACTTGGTGTAGGTGAAATCGGTGCCATTACCATGAGGGAACCATGACCAATCTTGATAGGCAGGATCCTCGGCCAATGGCATCGGGACACCATCGGGAAAGTAGAAACAGCCTAAACGCTTCACGTCCCGCGGCGAATCTCCATCCGCCCCCGATTGCCCAGTGGCTGCCAAGGCCTCGGACGATGTGCCGGCACTCAGATTCACGGCAGAGCCGAACACGGGCAAGGCGAGCGCGACCCCGGCTCCACGCAGAAAACGTCGGCGGTCCAATGAATCCAGATTCAATTTCATAGTGTCGTTCCTACTGCGGGGACAGGGCAATCTGCGGAATGCGTTTGTCAATCGAGTGGTGGTGGAGTGTGTATCGGCGGAAACGAGTCAGTCGTCCGTGACGAAGACTTGCGTACGGGGGCAAGTGTCACGCGGCAAGCATCATGGCGCCAAAAACAGTTCGCTAGTGACAAGACAGTGCAGCAGGGTTTTCAGTCCATCGCCCTTTTGCCGCACGGCACGTGTCACCTCGTCAACCGCCGCGTTGTCGCTAAAGGCCAACGGTCGGCCCAAGGCAAAGATGGCGAGCTTCTCGACCATCGCGCGAACGAATTGATCCTGGCGACTGGTCAGCAGATAGCGTTTCAGCCCATCAATCCCGTCCAGGACTTGATCGTTGTACAACGCGGAACTGGCATCAACCGGCGTTCCGTTGATCTCTTCTCTCCATTGCCCAATGGCGTCGTAGTTTTCGAAGGCGATCCCCCACGGGTCGATCTTCTTATGGCAAGACATACAGGCGGCCTGATTACGATGGTCTTCGATGCGTTGTTTCAAGGTCAGCTTCGCAATCTCGGGGTCCGCCAAATCGATCTCCGGAACCGCTGCCGGTGGCGGTGGCGGCGGATCGTTCAGCAAACAATTCAGTATCCAGACGCCTCGCTTGAGCGGATGCGAGTGCTCTCCGTCGGAGTTCATTGCCAACAAGCCCGCTTGGGTCAAGACTCCGCCCCGCGACGCTTCGTCGTTTAGCGAGACGCGTTGGAACTGGTTGCCCTCGACACCCGCGATTCCGTAGTGGACCGCCAATCGCTCGTTCACGGTGGCGTAGTCGGCATGGATGATATCCAGCACGCTGGCGTCGGTCCGCAGCAACTCCGCGAAAAACGCACTAGGCTCTTGCTGCATCGCTTCTTTCAAAGACGGATCGAATGTGGTGAAGCTTTTGTCGACCGCCAAGTACGATAACGCTCGCATACCGAGCCACTGCCCTACAAAATGCTGGACAAAACGTTCATGACGAGGATCGGCAAGCATTCGATCGACCTCCGCATGCAGCACCTCTGGCTGATGCAGAGTCCCCGAGGCGGCCAATTCCACCAATCGCTTGTCCGGCACACTGCACCACAGGAACAGCGACAGCCGCGTGGCGAGGTCCCCGTCGGCCAGTCGCCGATTCGGTGATGATGCTTTCGTCACCGGTTCGCCATCGATGAAATCTTCCGCCGACGTGATTGGCTTGGGAGCAACGTACAGGAATTTTGGAGAAGTCAGTACGGTGGCTAGCACTTCGAGCATCGCATCCTGAAAATCGTCACAGCCATCACGCACCGCTTCGAACAGAGCGACTTTCTTTTCGACTGCAGCGGAATCGACCGGCGATCGCCATGCACGGGGCATGAAGCTCGTCAGGATCTCGCGTGCATAAGCAACTTCTTGCTCACGTGACAGATTCTCGTTGTCTTGGTTGCCAACAAAGATTTGCTGATGCGATTTTGGCGGCCACTCGTGGAAAATCGGTGCGACGACCTCGACCGACTCGATCACGATATCGGCCGGCTGGTCACGATCTTTGGGAACCGAACTATTGACCAGCCGAATGTATTCCGATGGGCTGGGATATTGCCCCATCGTCGATGTCTTGCGTTCGGCGTTTCGCGGATCGATCTCGCCAAGCGGAATCAACCACTCGTACGTTTCGGTCGATCCTGCTACGGCCGTTACCTCTGTATCTTGTTGGCTGACTCGCACGTCGGCGCGGCCCTCGTTGGTCGCTCGCCAACCGAACACCAACTGCATACTCGGGATTCGTTCTTGGTCGGGGCCACGTGAGGCGCGGACACGTACCCGCAGCAAACCTTCATCGGGAATCTGATTGCCAAGTTCGATTGTCATATTCGAATTCTTACCCGCCGGGAGCACTGCGACATAAGTTGGCTCGACGTCGGCCGCTTCTTGGGAAGCCGTTTCGGTGGGACTGACAGGCTCAATCGCATACTGAGCTCCGTTATATTCCCATTTCGCGCGGGCCTTTTCTCCGGTCGCAACGTTCAGATAGTAAGGCCTGTCGCCTGGGTTCCGATACAGCCGAGTTGACGTGCTGATTTGCTTTTCGCGTTTTTCGGCGTCGTCAGCGAAACGTTTTTCAAGCCGCTTGATCTTCGCTTGATACATTCGTTCCTCGATCGCGGCCGCATCCGACATACGGTGATCCCAGCGAACGAGGTCAGGACGCGGGCCTCGTACGGTCACGCGATCCAGCGCACGTCGTGCAAGTTGCCGATACGTTTCGAACTGCGATACCGAAAGATGCAGTGAGTCGGAACTGTTTTGAAAACCGTCCTCGGATACCGACTCTGGCGGAAGGTCTTTGGCGAAGTCCCACGGTTGGCCAAGCAAATCTTGTAGCGCGTAGTTGTATTCGTACTTCGTCAATCGACGGAACGACGTGTTGGATTCGCGTGCTCGACGTGCGATGGACGCGAAGTGAATCTCGTTGCTTAGCCACTCGACGACCGTTGCCCGATCCTGATCCTCCATCTCCAACTCATCAGGTGGCGGCATCTCGCCGTTGTTCAGCGCCGCCAACACCTCTTCCCACCACTCGGCATCGCCACCGTTGACCATATCGGGATCGATCGCGGTGATGTCAAAGTTCGCTTCGGCGCCGTAGGGACCATGACAATCGGTGCAGGCCTGATTCAGAATCGGTTTGATCTTTTGATCAAAGATGGCGGCATCTCGTTGCCGTGGCTGATCCACCGTGATGTGCGACGGTTCGAGGTAGGCGGATTTCTCAGCCCCCAACGTTTTTAGTTCGCTTAGCGACGCAGCGTGCGGCAGCGTTGTCTGGGAGACGCGATCACCGTCGCTTTCTGGGTCGCCAGCGGTTGTTTTTAATTCGGTTGTTTTCGATTCGGCAGCGGCCGCAACCTCCAGGCCACCCTCGATCGTGACAACGTGAAACAGCCCCCATGTGATAAAGGCCAAGATCCACAGAACGATGGTCAATTTTGGGGTGCAACAGGGCGACCGCATGGAAAAACAACCTCTTGATTTGCCGCCTTACTTGCAAAATGGCCCGTAGCGACCGGGCACCGGTTTGTTCACTCAGTTTAAATTGATACAAGAAATCAACAAGTTGATTAAGTGACGTGGTTCGTTAATGTCGGCCTCACCGCGGCTAAGGGGGACAGTTCTTCGCAACCTTGTCCTGCGGAGCGAAAAGCGGCCTTTCGTTTTTTTGCCAACCTCCGCATCAAGCCGGCAACCCCAGCGTTTCCGGTGGGCGACCGGCGAATACTCACCCGTCTATGAGCATGACACGCCTCCCCCCTGAACGCATCACTCTATTGCATTTGCGACGACGGGACGCCGACTCTTGTTCTGATTCATCCACGAGCCACCGCGTGGAGTGCAATGGGTTGCATCTAGGGCTAGTCTGAACTACTAAAACGCTGGGGGGTATGATGTTTGGTGGCGCAATTTTTCAGGACTTCTCCACCAACTTCGAAGACTGCTGATTTAGTAGCAAGCGAGTAGGCCGGAGGCCGACACACTGACGGCAGAGTGTGTCGCCCGCCGGGCTATGTTTTACCAACTCCCCTAGCCGGTGGCTCACGCCACCGGCAGAGGGTGTATCGGCCTCCGGCCTGTAATTAATGCCACTCAATCAGCAGTCTTCTTCATCGATGCAGAGGTGACAGCGTCGAACTGAATCACTCGCAATATCCGACTTCAACACCTTCCTGTTATCGGCCACGGGTTGTGGATGCCGAGGAAAGAGCTCCGGCAGCATTTGCGTATTCATCGTTTGGCTGAAGTTGAGAATGCCCTCGAGTCAGATTTTTGAAGTTGCGTTTTTTGTATTTTGGGGCAAAGCCCCGGAAGTTTACCTAGCCCAGCCCAACGGGCTGGGGACAAGAAAACCAATGAATTGTAGGGCCGATGGCCCGGGGAACATCTAAAAACGTAGCTTCAAAAAGTCAGATCAACCAGAATTTACTCCGCATCAAGCCACGCTTGAATCGCAGAAAGTGCGGCTTCGGGCGTTCGGTTGGCCAGTGGAAAGCCACCATAGAAAGCCTGGATGCTTGCGCCCGCCGCGAACATCGCCTCCAATTCCTGGCGGCACTGTTCGGGATCGTTAACATAGATCTGATCGCCGAGACGAAAGTAAGATTCGACCATTCCAAAGCGGACGTCTTGATCCCCACTGGCCTCGCGGATTTGTTTGACAAGCTCGTGCAGGTTAAAACGAGCTCCGCCGCGATTGTCCATCGTGAACCCAGCGGTCGAGTAGCGATTCACCGCAGTCCAAATCGGCGGACGCGTTGTGCTGGAGGGTTTAACAGTCGCCAGTGCAACAATGTGCGTGTAGACTCGATCCGATGCGATGCCGCGGTCGTGACATGTTTTGGCCAGTGTTTCCATGTAATCGTGCATCGACTCATAACACAACTGGCGAAACTTCGCTTCACGCGAAATTCCTTCCTGCTTAGCGGCCTGCAGCAAGCGTGCTTCGTTCCATCCACGCCAGTGCAAAGAGGCGTAACCCAGCTGCTTGCCAATGAACGAGCGGTCCATTTCGATGCCTCGAGCTGATCGCGGAGCCTCCGCTCGCACGACGCCGTTTTCGCGATCGATCAAACGAAGTAAGGACGGATCGCCAAAGTCGGGCACGTGGACTTCCCAGCCGATATTGATTCCGGCAAACAGATGTTCGAGATCACGATTCCGCCACTGCTGAAGCCGAGCGACCAAGGGCGTTAGCACTCCCGCGTCAAGCTGCGACGAGGCGAAGGTGGTCAGCGCTGGTGATCCAAAGGCAGGGACCGCCGGGGCGGGCGAACACCATGGCCCCCAGTTGAACCAGGGCCGCGGAATACGTTCGGGCAACTTTTCCGCAACGGGAAAACGATCCCACTCTCGCATCTCGGGGTGCTGCCAAAAACGCGTTGGCGGAGCGTCCTCTGGATTGGCCGTGTCTTCGGCGCCCCATCCGTAACAGGAATCGACATGCAGAAACACGGGGATGCCGGCGCGTTCGGCGAGATCCAGTGCCTGCTCGACATCGCGCCGGACGACCTCAGGGGAACGCGACAGAATCCGAAGTTGTTGCACGCCATAGGCCACCATCCGACTCGAGGAGGCGGGCATGGCGCCGAATCGACGAGCGACCGAGCGAAAATTGGCGGTGACATCTCGACCAGGCCCCTGGTCAGGCCCACCACCCTCCAGAACAATGTATTGTATGTCCTGGGGCCTCGATTCCGTTGCAAACGAAACGCCACAAACAGGTAACACCGCAGCAAAGGCCAGTACCGCTAGCGAGATCGTCTTGTATGTACGCCAATGATTTTCTTTCATCCCCGGATGCTACTCGCTGGTTATCGTTGCTGGAAGCCTATACACAACGACTGCGGATGGAGTGTCGCACGGGTGATCTGCGTTGCATCTTGATCGTGATCGCTACTTGAAACCTATCCCAAAACGGGGGTCACCAATCAGCGGCCTGGGCATTAGCCCCGGTTGATGCGAATCGAACCGCGGCCAATGTTTTGGGGAAAGGTTCTTATTCCCTATCTCCCTCGGGCGGCACCGCCCACGACCTTGATCGGACGAGGATAGATTCCGAGCACGAATAGGATTTTTGGGGGACGACCGGCGTTGCGTTCGCATCGAATCGGCCGCAGGGAACGGGCCCTACCCAATGAAGTTTCGCCACAGCGGTCGGATTCGCGGCTAGAATGCGGAACACGCCCCGAGGAGACGCAATGAAGTCCTTTACAACGCTGTACCTGCATTTTATGCGGGACCGCGCCAGCCGCCGCAACTTGCGGGTGCTCGCTCAATTCATCTTTTTTCTGGTCGCGATGGTACTCGTCTACAGTGTCATCTTTCATTACCTGATGCAGTGGGAGGGCCATCACTACACGTGGATTACTGGCATCTATTGGACGCTCACGGTGATGTCGACGTTGGGGTTCGGCGACATCACGTTTCACACCGACCTTGGCCGGCTGTTTTCGATGCTGGTTTTGATGAGCGGAACGATGTTCATGCTGATCCTGCTGCCCTTTACCTTCATCCAATTCTTCTATGCACCATGGATCCAAGCCCAGGAGGCCGCGCGTGCTCCTCGCGAGTTACCGGCAAACACCGAAGGGCACGTGATCTTGACTCACTACGGCCCCGTCGACGCTGCTTTGATTAAACAATTGACACAGTACCAATACCCCTACGTCGTGTTGGTCCCGGAAGTCGATGAAGCGCTGCGGCTTCATGATCTGGACATCCAAGTCGTGGTGGGCGAATTAGACGATCCCGAGACCTATCGGCGGTTGCGTACCGACAAGGCGGCGTTGGTCGCGACGGTGGGCACCGATGTCATCAACACCAACGTCGCCTTCACTGCGCGTGAAGTCGCCGAAAAGGTGCCGATTGTTGCCACCGCAGCCGATGTCGCGTCGGTCGACGTCCTGGAACTAGCGGGCTGCACCCGAGTCCTGGAGTTGGCCGAGATGATGGGGCGAACGTTGGCCCGGCGTGTGATCGGTCGCGATGCCAAGACGCATGTCATCGGGCAATTTGATGAATTGTTAATCGCCGAAGCGAGCGCCGCAGGCACGCCGCTGGTCGGCAGAACCCTCCGAGAAATTCGATTGCGGGATCACGTCAGCCTTACCGTTTCGGGCGTTTGGGAACGCGGCCGGTATCAGAACGCGGGTCCCGAGACACTGATTACCGATAACACCGTTTTGGTGCTGGCGGGATCACGCGAGCAACTCGATGAATATGACGCCCTGTTCTGTATCTATCGCACCAGCGAGGTGCCGATCGTGATTCTCGGTTTTGGCCGAGTCGGATCGGCGACCGCGCGTGAACTTGCTCGGCAGTCGATCGACTATCGAATCGTCGAAAAAAATGCCAAACAAAAGACAGAGGACGGCAAACTGATCGTCGGCGACGCCGCCGACTTGGAAATCATCAAGCAAGCCGGAATCATGGAGTCGTCTGCCGTCGTGATTACCACGCATGACGACGCGCTAAACGTTTACTTGACGCTCTATTGCCGGCGACTCCGCGCAGACATCCAGATCATCAGCCGAGCGACGCTCGAACGTAACGTTCACACCCTACACCGCGCAGGCGCCGATTTCGTGATCTCCGAGGCATCGATGGGAGCGAACGCGATCTTTAATCTACTTCGTCGCAGCGACGTGTTGCTGCTCGCTGAGGGGCTGGACGTGTTTAAAGTAAAGATCCCGCTGTCGCTTGCTGGCAAGACACTGACCGAAGCTGCGATCCGCCAAAAGACCGGCTGCAGTGTCATCGCCATTCGCACCGACGCTGGAGTCCAAGCCAACCCCGACCCCAACACGCCGCTGCCCGCGGACGGGGAAATGATCGTGATCGGCAGCGACGATTCGCAGCAATTGTTCTTGGATCAGTATTTAAATCGCTAACGGCAGTCGGCAATTTCATTTCCGACGCGATCGATTGCGGAGACCTCTGGGGCGGGACGATTCGACTGGGAATGGAAGGTGACCTCGCCCCGGGCAGTCCCAGCCGCTTCGGAACCTGGGACGCATTGGGAACCCGCGCCGCCAACGACTAGATCAAGTGGTGGATAAAAAAAGTGTTAGCCTCCGCTGCCTGTTCGCACGCCTCAGCAAATAGCGGATAGTCGACCGAAAGATGGATGCGACAGAAAGATTGGCAGGAAGCAGAAGCGAACACCTTCTTGTTCTGCCTTCACCTTTCTGTCAATCATTTTCTTGTTTTTAACGGGGCGTCATGGGATGTCGCGATTTTTGTTGGCCTAGTGGTTGATCGGCAAATCACGCGAGTGAAGGGTTCTCTCGGTAGTGGACGAGACGACGAGTCCCGTCGTGCCACTCAGTCGCTGGGACTCGTTGCCTCGTCCACTACCCCCGAAGCTGGGACTCGTAGCCTCGTCCACTACCTCAACTGCTGGCGGTCGAGCTACGCCGATTCCAGTACAGCTCTAGCGGAACGGCCCTAAACGCCACCGGAGGGTTTCGTGTCATTCGGGAAACATTTTGAAATGATGGACTTATTTCCGACCGTTTGCTTACCCAATCCACGCTCTGGCGAGCGTTGCTACTGGATGCCGTGAAATTGTTCAGCGTGATCCTCGATCAATGGTTCTTTCGCGCCAGTTCGCTGAAGTACGCTTCCCAACTCTGATGGGGGCGACCGGCGGCTTGGGCGAAGTGGCTTTCGTTGTCCGCGGCACCACCGCGGATGCCTTCGTAGATGCCAGCGATGATCGTCCCCATGAACTCGCCCAACTCGGCGATGCGTTCCTCGCGATACTCGGCGACGGACTTCGATCGGTAGGTCAACTGCGTGCCGAATGCGAGATTCAGATAGTCGGCTAGTTGCTGCTGCGTGATCGACGTGCCGTGCAGGTTGTAAGTCTGGCCGTTGTGCTTGGACTCGGTCAACATCCGCGCGTACGCATGGGCCAACTCGGCTCGGGTTGTGTACCCGCACTTGGCGTCGCCCGCACAATTGGCAATCTCACCACGTTGTTTGTAAGTTTCGATGTATTCGACATCTGGTTCGATGTAGATGCCGTTGCGTCCGATCGCCCATTGCAAACCGCTGTTGCGGATGTCCTGTTCGGTTTGCCGATTGCTTTGCACGATCGGTGAGAATGCCGTGCCCTCTTCCGCCCCTTGGATACTGGTGTAGACAATCTTGCTGACGCCAGCGGCCTTGGCGGCTTCGATGACATTGCGATGCTGGTCGATCCGTTTGTCCGGCGTGTCCATGCCGGAGACCAGCAGCAGCGTGTCGACGCCCTGAAGCGACTTTGTCAATAGATCACGCTTCGTGTAGTCCCCAGGCCGAACTTCCACGCCAAGCGACGCGGCTTTGGCCGGAGTTCGCGCCAGACCCACAACGCTCTCGGCGCCGACGATGTCGACGGTGGCTTGGACAATAGCTGCGCCAAGCTGACCGCTGGCTGCCGCGACTGCGATGGTGTTGCCTCTGGACATCGTTTCCTCGATTTCGTGGTACAGGTTGCCAGGAACTGTGACTAGAACCAGATCTCGCTGAGTTGACCTGATTCGAGTTCGTTCGCGTAGCTAAGGTAATAGTTGCGGTTGGGGGCGTTGTATTCTCGTGCTGCCAAGCCTCGTAGCGACGCGATTTTCACTTTGCGTGCTAGTTCTCGGTCGGCATCGTCCAACCATTTGACGTGATCGGCCAGTTCCAACGCCCATTGATAGTCGTGATCGGCCAAGGCGGATTGCATCTGTTCGGTCAGCTTTTGCGTGCCCCCAGCCAACTCGGCCATCTTCTTCGCTTTGAGCTTAGGCTCAAGCGGATTCAGTGTTGTTGGATTGCCGTCGTACCAGCCCAATAGCCCTGAATAGATGGCGCGGACCGCATGAGGCACCGAACCATAGAACTGGATCAGATACGGTTTGTCCTTGAGATGCTCAGGCAGTTCAACTTCGTGAGCAAGTTGGTCGGGCCCCTTGCCCGCGTTGATGCCTCGCACCGTTTGGTCGTACACGCTGCGAATCGCTTCGCTGTAATCCTTCAGTGCCGTGGTAGCTGCTTCCTGTCCTTGGATTGGCATTGTATGGCCAGGAACCACCGCATGCGGATCGAACTCGGCCATCTTCCCAACGCTTTGGGACCAATTCAGTACGTCGCGATAGGCGGTACCCCGAATCGCATACAGATTAGGAAAGGAGCTGTAAAAATTATCGCCCGCGAATAAGACCTTCTCTTTGGGCAGCCAGATAAACAGAGCATCATCCGTTTCCCCTGGTGCAAAGTGGAGTTCAATTTCGACACCCGCAATCGATGTTTTCAGTCCGCTGTTGGGGACGGTGACGGTCGGTGGCAGGAATCCTTTGCCGCGATCGCCGTCTTCGGTCCCTGCCGGTGCGACACCTCGATTCGTACTTTCGGCCGCCGACAGTTTCCGTCCGAACTGACGCACGTTCCGCTTGGCCTTGACCGGGTCAACCGCCTTGTTGACGCCTTCGGCAGATCCGAAGCGTTCCGTTGCGTAGATGTCGGGCTGCTCGTCGCGGATAAAGGCACTGGCACCGCCGATGTGATCACCGTGGCTGTGAGTATAGATGATCGCCTTAACCGGTTTGTCGCTGTATTGTCGGAATGCCTCCGCTGCTTCCGTGGCACTCTTAGGCCCAAAAAGCGTATCGATGATGATGACACCGTCGGTGCCGACGATCATCGAAGTGTTGGCTCCATGGAAACCCACCGCGGTGAAAACGTTGTCGGCGACTTGGACCACTCCCTTCTCGAATTGGTGCTGCTGTGAATTCAGCATTCGCAGAGCGGTTTCGGGTTGGACTTGCGTTTGACCGCGAGCGGGTGCGGCGGTCAGCCCCAAGAGGATCAAAAGACCAAACTTTGTCGTGCTCGCCGTGAGTTGCGAAAGTAGTTGTGGAAAGGCCTTCTTGTTCATCGTGTGTGATCCTTTGCGAAGTCGTTCGTGAAGTTGTTCTGCATTTTTCGCAGGACGTTATGTAAACCGGTTGTCCAAGGTCTCAGTGTACGAGCATGGTCAAATTCGCTAGCGGCATGAGATCCAGCTTCTTCAATCCAAATTCGCATGCCTGTATGCTACAGGTAATGGCCGTTCGGTCAATGGAAACGTGAAAAAAAATTCTGCATCTTCGGAATGCGAAAACGATGAATGACCGCAGAAATGCTTGTTTAGCAATCAGTTTGCTGGTTTTTAACGACGAATTTCCACAGACGGGGCAGTTGGCGGGGACAGACGTAGATTGGCGCAAAACGTAATGAACGCTGCGTATCGTAGGCTTCGTCGTAGCAGAAGTCGTCAACGGCTTTCGTGGACTGGATCGGATGATGGGATCGGCTCGAAACTCTCGACGAGTTCCGCTACGGCTCTCGACGAGTTCTGTGACCAATTGGGGAAGCGTTCTACAAGGGCTCGGGTTTTGGTGCATAATTGATGCACCGAATGAATCGTCAGATCCGATTTCGAGAACCGCCCCCGAACGACTGGAATTACTAACAGTGACATTGATACGAAAGCTTCCCTCCTTCTTGACTGTTAGCTTGTTGATGTTCGTGTTGCCTGATCGCGGTTTGTCGGCTGCGGAAGTGACGGTCGCTTCGCCGTCGGGAAACCATGAGATTCAGTTTTCATTGCAGAATGGAGTGCCACACTACCGAGTCTCCTACCAAGGAACCACGATCCTTTCCGATTCTGCACTCTCGTTGAACCTCGAGGGTGACGGATTGAGTGACCGCTTCGTGGTCGACAGTACGCGGACTCGGTCACAGATGGGAAGCTGGGTTCCCGTGATCGGATCGAAGAGTTCGTACCCGGATGCCTACAATGAATGCGTCGTTCAGCTTCGGGATACATCGGAAGCGAAGCGACGGCTCGACCTCACGTTTCGGGCGTACGACGAAGGAGTTGCCTTTCGCTACGCGATTCCACAGCAGCAGGGTGTTGCGAACATCAAACTCCTTTCGGAAGACAGTCAATTCCATTTCACCGGCGATCACTTCGTCTACTGGGACGACTATCCGCAAGCAGAGTATTCCAAGGTGCGGCTGTCGGAGATGCCGGACCAGGCGATTCGGCCGCTACTGCTGGAAACCGGATCACATTTCGTGGCGATCGCTGAAGCAGGGGATCTTGAACACTACGCGCCGATGATGCTGAATCGATCCGGCGATCTGCAGTTAGTAACGCGGTTCCGCAGCGGCACTGTGACGGCCACTGATTCTCTCACGACTCCATGGCGAGTGATTATGGTTGCCGAACATCCTGGTACACTCGTCGAACACCACTACCTGCTGCAAAATCTTTCGCCACCCTGCGTGCTCGACGACACCTCTTGGATCAAGCCCGGCAAGGTCTGGCGAAGCAATCTATCGACACACGCCGCAAAGGCAATCATCGACTACGCCGCGGCCAACAACTACCAATATGTGCATTATGACGCTGGCTGGTATGGACCGGAGCGGGCTGCCGATTCGAAACCGTTGACCGTCATCGACTCGATCGACATGAAGGAAACGATTCGCTATGCGGACGAACATGGAATCGGTTTGATCTGCTACATCAACAAGATTGCGATGTCGCGATACGATCTGGACAAGACGTTTCGCACGTACCATCAATGGGGCATTCGTGGAGTGAAGTTTGGTTTCGTCGACTGGAGGAGCCAATCCGACATGGAGTTCTTGTTCGCTGCGATCAAGACGGCGGCGAAATACAAATTGGTCGTTGACATCCACGACAATTTTCGGCTGACCGGGATCGAACGAACCTACCCTCATGTGTTAACCGTCGAAGGCATCCTGGGCAACGAAGAACAAGCCGATCGAGGGAACCCTCCGAAGAATGTTCTGACCACTTCCTTTGCCCGGATGATCGCGGGAGCCGGCGATTTCACTCCCTGCTACCTGAATGGACGGGTGGTCAGCCGCTCGTTTCAGCTGGCGTTGGGAGTCGTGTTCTACAGCCCGCTGCAGTATCTGCATTGGTACGACCAGGCGGATCGGTATGCCGGGAAATCTTATCCTGAGCTTGAGTTTTGGAAGGAGATGCCGACGACTTGGGATGATTCAAATGTGGTCAACGGATCGGTCGGAAGCTACATGATCGTGGCTCGGCGAAAAGGCGACCGCTGGTTTGTGGGAACGATTGTCAATGAAGCTCGTAGCCTCGACATTCCGCTGAATTTCCTCGGCCCAGGAGCGTTCACGGCGACAATCTATGCCGAGCATCCCGAGGACAAAAAGCTCGTCACGATCGAATCACGTCAGGTTACTTCGAGTATTTCGCTGACAGCTAAGATGAGTTCCGGAAGCGGTTGCGCGATCTTGATTTCGCCGACTCCGAGTTCGAGTGAGTGAGCATCATCGCATCTCTCGCTTTAACAACAATCCGGTCTCAAGCTTGGTAATTGCCAATCGCATGAGAAACGGTGCCCCCACCATCGTGCGGTCGTGAATTAGTCGGCGGGGTAAACCTAGCGGTCGTCAGTGTTTGCGAGGCGGTTGCCATGGGACGTCCGTTGCACACAGAGCAAGTGGTCGGTAGGTAGCTGCAACACGCTTGGTTGAGTTTTTAAAAGATGATACGTGAGTAAACAAATGCAGTACGCGATCGAACCCAATCTAACGCCTGTGGAGTTTATTGATATACTCCGCCGTTCCACACTAGCCGAGCGACGCCCGGTCGGGGACACCGCAAGGATTGCCAAGATGCTGATCAACTGCGACTTGGTCGTTACGGCACGCACGGAGGACGGCGTGCTTGTCGGCGTGGCGCGGTCGATTACGGACTTCGCTTACTGCACGTACCTGGCGGACTTGGCGGTTGATGTTGCTCTGCAGCGGCACGGAATTGGTCGCGAGTTAATTCGCGTGACCCATGAAAACGCAGGACTCGAAACGCGATTGATTCTGCTGGCGGCTCCTGCAGCAGCGAGCTACTACCCGCATATCGGCATGGAGAAGCACGAATCGTGCTGGATGATTCCGCCGCAACAAGGCGACAAGTCAGTTCCGAGAGAATCGGCGGAACCCTAATTTTCACTCATTAACGCTAATCAAGCCCCGTCTGCTGGTGGAGTGATCGTCGGCGTCAATTTGCGTTCTAAGGCGTAAAGGCAGGATATTGGATCACGGGTACATCAATGCGGAATCGATTGGTGTCGTCGGCCCAACGGCTTTTGCTGCCGATGGGGTGAAACACGATCACGCGACGACATCGACGTCGTTGTTCGAACGTGAATCATCAGCAGTCCGATTCGGCTTCAATCTTCTCAAAGAACCGATCAAGATGAAGCCCCGGTTTGGACGGAGTTGGCGTATACGCTCAAACATCACGCCCGACCGAAATCATCTCACCACCACACAGCCCCACACAAGGACCAAGCTTCTGGCAGAAAAATGGGACACTGCAGAGTGGCCCAGCCTTCTTCATATGTTCCTGCCCATCCCATGTTCCTGCCAGCCGGTTAGCCGACGTTTGGTGATCGTGACGGAACCATGAATCGATTGATGCAGCGTCGTTGTATCACTGCGGCCAACGTTGGTCGCTGACCTTGGCAAAAACATAAAGGGCAAAAAGATCGGACACTGCAGAGTGTTTCCGGTTTACTAATGTTTTTGCCATCCATCTTTTTGCCTACCAGCGGTGCTGCGCTGAGTAGATGTCTCGGATTGGCGAGTCGATGGAGCAGCGGCGTTGTGTCACCGACGACAGTGTTGGTCACTGGATTGGGCAGGAAAATGTAAGGGGCAGAAAGATGGGATACCGCACCTCGGCCCAGCCTTCTTCATATGTTCCAGCCCATCCCATGTTCCTGCCCGCCGGTTAGCCGGCGCTTCGTGGACGTGGCGGAACCATGAGTCGATTGATGCAGCGTCGTTGTATCACTGCGGCCAACGTTGGTCACTGATCTTGGCAAAAACATAAATGACAAAAAGATCGGACACTGCAGAGTGTTTCCGGTTTCTTAATGTTTTTGCATCCATCTTTTTGCCTACCGGCGGTGCTGCGCTGAGTAGATGTCTCGGATGGTCGAGTCGATGGAGCAGCGGCGTTGTGTCACCGAGGACAGTGTTGGTCACTGGATTGGGCAGGAAAATGAATTGGGCAGAAAGATGAAATTCCGCAGAGTGGCCCAGCTTTTTTTATATTTTCCTGCCCATCCCATGTTCCTGCCCGCCGGTTAGCCGGCGTTTGGTGATCGTGACGGAACCATGAATCGATTGATGCAGCGTCGTTGTATCACTGCGGCCAACGTTGGTCGCTGATCTCGGCAAAAACATAAATGGCAAAATGATCGGACACCGCGGAGTGTTTCCGTTTTCTAAATGTTTTTGCCATCCATCTTTTTGCCAATTCGCGAAGCGGGGCCGACTCGAGATGTCGGATAGACGAGTCGATGGAGCAGCGGCGCAATGTTACCGAGGGCAACATTGGTCCGTGAGTGGGCAGGAAAATGTAAGGGCAGAAAGATGGGATACCGCACCTCGGCCCAGCCTTCTTCATATGTTCCTGCCCATCCCATCTTCCTGCCCGCCGGTTACCCGGCGATTGATGATCGTGGCGGAACCATGAGTCGATTGAGCAGCGTCGTTGTATCACTGCGGGCAACGTTGGTCGCTGATCTTGGCAAAAACATAAAGGGCAAAAAGATCGGACACCGCGGAGTGTTTCCGGTTTATTAATGTTTTTGCCATCCATCTTTTTGCCTACCGGCGGTGCTGGCCTGAGTAGACGTCTCGGATTGGCGAGTCGATGGAGCAGCGGCGTTGTGTCACCGAGGACAGTGTTGGTCACTGGATTGGGCAGGAAAATGTAAGAGGCAGAAAGATGGAATACCGCACCTCGGCCCAGTCTTCTTCATATGTTCCTGCCCATCTCATGTTCCTGCCCGCCGGTTAGCCGGCGTTTGATGATCGTGGCGGTACCATGAGTCTACGGAGTAGCGGCGTCGCAACACCGCTGGCAACATTGGTCGCTGGATTGGGCAGGAAAATGTAAGGGGCAGAAAGATGGGATACCGCACCTCGGCCCAGCCTTCTTCATATGTTCCTGCCCATCTCATGTTCCTGCCCGCCGGTTAGCCGGCGATTGATGATCGTGGCGGAACCATGAATGGATTGATGCAGCGATGGCAAGCATAAGCATGGGGACATAGAACGTTGCTGGCTGAGAAGCGAACACCTCGGTCGGATAGAGGCGGAACAAGATGCCATGTCCTTAAACGATTTCCACTGGTGAAGTGCTGTGGCGGGGGCCGGAACGAACGGGAGATAACGTGGCGTCCCTGTCCATCTCCAACCGAGTTGTGGTCATTCGAGTAAAACGGACGTTGCGTGCACTGCGTGCTGCACGGCGATGTCGCTTGCCCCCATTGCGGTTCTTTGATCCGCCATTACTGGACCGACAGCTGGATCACTGCTGCAACGCTTTCTCGAACTCGAGGCGGAAGCGGTCAAACGCTTCGATTTGAGGCATGTGACCGAGCCCCTCCAGTTCATACAGCTGACAATTCGCAATCTCCGCCGCGGTCTGCTTACCGAGGTTTTGATACTGGCCCAATTCCCGCTCGACGCCCGGCCTCTTCCAGCCACGGCCTGGCCCGGTTCGATCGCGAGTTCCAATGATCAACCGTGTGGGAACTGTGATGTCATCCCATTCATTGCAAACCGGCTGCGAGAAAATCATGTCGTAGGTCATCGCGTTGTTCCAAGCCACTCGCTGCCAATCCGGGCCGTTGATCCAGCCGACGTGAATCTTCAACCATTCATCGTACGCGGGGTCCCATTTGCCGTCGTAGTAGTTCTTTAGTTGGTACGCTTTGATGTCCGCGGGCGTCTTCTTGACTTCGTTCTGGTAGAAAAATTGAACGTCTTTGTACTGCACAAATTTTAAATAGTCTTCCAAACCAATCGGGTTCACCAGGATCAAACGCTCGACATCGTTCTGATACATCAGTGTGTACCGCGTTGCCAACATACCGCCCATCGAGTGCCCGACAATGATCGGTTTTTCGATCCCAAGCTTCTCGATCAACTGCCGTGTGTTGTGTGCAAGTTGAGGGAAACCAAATTGGTAGTAGCCAGGTTTAGAGGACTTGCCAAATCCGATTTGATCGGGAATCAGGACCGAGTAGCCTCTCGATTGCAGTAGCTTTGCTGTCTGTTCCCAATACGCTCCCGAAAAATTCTTGCCATGCAGCAAGACGACCGTCGGCATCTCCTCAGATCCCTTCAAGTGCATATAAGCCATCTGCAGTGTTTGTCGTTGCGAGCTGAACTCAAACGTCTCAACCGGGAACGGATATCGATAGCCATCTAGCTGGGCATTGTAGGAAGGCGATTCTTGACCGACCGCCACAACCGACGTGATTGCCACCACAAACAGACTGGCAAGCACGCATCGAATATTTTGACTCATCTGAAGTTTTCCTATTGCTGCACGTTCGTATCGACTCGAATGTAGACATTTTTGGACACGCTCGACCAAACGTGCGGGGGCGCCATGCCGAGCGTCGGGGGGCAATGTCCTTTTGGGTCTAATGCCCGCACCCGGATCCGCTCCGCCGTCGCGACAATCTCGTTTTTTACTTTCACGGTGACATCGATTTGGGACGTGCCACTCCGCCGCGGGGACTCGTAGCCTCGTCCACTACGCTTAACGGACGGGACTCGTAGCCTTGTCCTCGACCTCGATCGCTGCATATCGGAACAAAAGTGAAGAAAAATTGGCAGCGACCACTTTCGGCTCTGACAGTCTCGATGGCGCAATACGACTGGCCTTAGCTGGACACAATGGCATCGAGAGCGTCACTATGAAGGATGCTGCAATTTTCGTTTGCCCGCCCACGTACCGCAACCGGTTTTGTTTTGCTCAAGCGTTGGCGGTCCACGCGTCCGCAATGTCATTGAACTAGCGCGTGCGTGACGCAATTCCGCATCCATGATGCTGCGGCCACAACATTCACGAAACGCACATCGAAACCACACACAACACGACGTCTCTCAAAATCGATTACGGAGAATGCCCCAATGATGACACGAAGAAACTTGTTGCAAGCAGGTGCGGCGTTGGGCGTTGGCTCGGCGGTAAGTTCGGCGGCTTCCGCGCAAGCACTGAAGTTCCAAATGTCCTCGGGCGAAGTCATGAAGACGAGAGGTCAGGTGGATGCCACGGAGCCATTGCCAGTCAACGACACTCGCGACGACGGTCGATATCGCCCCAAATACAGAATGGGCTTGGGGGGCCTTGCTGCGGGGAACGGTTTTAACACCGTATCCAGTGACGAAGAAATTCTTGGCATGCTCAATGCGGCTTGGGACTCCGGAATTCGCTACTTTGACACGGCACCGTTTTACGGACTGAGTCTGAGCGAGAGACGTTACGGTGACCTGCTTCGCAACAAGAAACGCGAGGACTACGTCTTGTCATCCAAGGTGGGGCGAATTCTTACGCCGTCCTCCAAACCACTTCCGAAGAAGTGGCATTGGGCAAACCCTTCCCCCTTTCACTACAAGTATGACTACACGGCGGGGGGGACACGTCGCTCGGTCGAAGACAGCCTGCATCGCATCGGTGTCTCGTCCCTGGACATTGTGTTCATCCACGACCTTTCGCCTCAAAACAGTGACATGGGCGAAGATTGGATCAAATACTTTGATGAAGCGGTCAAAGGCGCCATGCCTGAACTGACGAAGATGCGTGAAGAAGGCATGATCAAAGCCTGGGGGTTTGGCATCAATTCACCACATGCAATCTACAAAGCGGTTGACGTTGCCGATCCCGACATTTGTTTGTTGGCGCTGCAATATTCGATCCTGGATCACCAACAAGCTCTCGAAAAGACATTCCCGCTTCTGGATGAACGAGGCATCTCGGTCGTCATCGGCGCGCCGCTGAATGGCGGATTCCTGGCGGGCCGAGATCGGTTCAATTATTCGAGCAAAATTCCTCCGGCGATGAAGGAAAAGTTTATTTCAATCGACGCGATTGCGAAAAAACATGGCATCGATATCAAAACCGCTGCATTGCAATTCGCCGAGGCGCCATCCACGGTTTCGGCGATTGTCCCAGGCGCCCGAACCGCCCAGCAAGTGGAAGAAAATATCGCTTCAATGAAGGTTCAAATTCCAGAGGATTTTTGGAGCGAGTTGAAAGCGAAAAATCTGATCGCTCAAGAAGCTCCCACTCCTCGTGGCGAGCCGGCACAGAAAAAAGTCCGCGGCTAAGCCATGTTGCCTCTGCGACGACCGAGGATCGACGTTGCTTCCACCGCTCCGAACGGCAACGACGTGTCGCAGGTTTCCTGTCGTCCTTCGGGGGGCACGTTTTCGGTATTGGTTCATCGGGTTCACTGCCGACGCGACCTTCTTTCACAACATCGTCGCGGCTCGAGAAAGGAAACCTGATAGGACGCTTCCATCCGAATGCTGCTGTCAATCTCGCCGTTAACGTTTAAACTTAGTTTTTTGAACGTTGCACATTCGCCGAAAAATGAGAGGCACCGCCGAGATGAAAGTCATTGTAGATCTATGTGTCGTCCCTATCGGAGTGGGAGTTTCGGTCAGCAAATACGTTGCGGAGTGCCAAAGAGTATTGCAGGAAGCAGGCTTGTCGCATCAGCTTCACGCCTATGGCACGAACATCGAAGGCGACTGGGATGACGTGTTCGCGGCGATCAAACGGTGTCACCAGCGGGTTCACTCGCTCGGTGCACCGCGAATTACCACGACGATCAAAGTCGGCACTCGAACCGACCGCGAACAATCGATGCAGGACAAAATCGATAGCGTCAACGAACGCCGCTCGTCGTAAGCGTTTACCAAGCGAAACCGATCAAATCCGCGTCGCATTTCCATAGCCGCTAACTTTTCGCTGCTGCTGCCATTAAGCCAAAAGCAGGTTCATCGAATTTGCGTCCGAGAATAACTCGTCAACGTCGCCTAGCGAGCCGGCCGATTCAGTCTTGGGTTTCTCTGACTGCAGGTCGATTTTTGGCGACCACAGGGCAAGTACACGATCAATCGAAACCAGTTGCCTGCCTTGCGGTGACAGCGGAAGCGGAGGCGGTTCGATTGGCACCCGCAGCAAGTCGTTCGTCCCCGAAGTGTAAGGCAGGCCCCAAACGCTAGACGGGCCCCAAGTGTCAGCAAGGGGAACGCGTGATGACATCGTGGTGATCGGCGATACGGTGGGGGTGGGTTCATTATCGGAGTTCTCGGTTCCGACGAGAAACTGCGACGAACCGGGCAGGCTGTTGCTCGCAGCGGGTACTAAAGCGATGTCCGAAGTGGTTACCGCAATCGTGTGGGCGTTCACTTGTTCCTGAGGTGCTTCCAGTGTCGCCTCTACCACATGGATCGCGTCGAGCGACTGAGTGATGCCGCCGGATGCGCCGCTATAAAGCAGTTCGATCGAGCATGCGGTTTCGGTGCCAATGCTGGTAAGCCTGCACGCCAAAACATCGCTACCGGTACCGCCAACACCGCCAGCAGCCACCGTCCCCAGCGTCGTCACATACAGCGATTCGCCATCACTGGATAGCGAGATCCCCGTCAAATTCTCACTTGTCGATGTCAGTTCGACATCGGAACCATCGAAGTAGAGTTGCCAATTGCCGGACGTGTTTTCACCGAGGCTGGTTGGCATGAATTGCAAAACATCCGCACTTGTCCCACTGACACCCTCCACCGCATAATTCCCGCTGGTGCTTAGCATTAAACTGCCATTGGGACCGAGGCTGATTGCATCGACATCCTCGTAATAGGTGGTCAACCCAACGTCCGATCCGTCAAAATACCACTCGAACTGCCCCGCCGTGTCGTGCCCTGTGGTACTGGGAATAAACCGCACGATGTCAGGACGCTCCACCGTTCCGAGTCCATCAATCGTCGTGGACGCGTTGAAGCTAAGCAGAATGCTGCCATCGTCTTGCAGTACAAAGGCATCCACGTCGGTGCCGATGCCGACATCCGATCCATCAAACAGCAGTTTCAAAGCGCCCGTACGTGTGTCGTGATAAAAGATGTCTTCATCGGAGATCGTCATATCGGCGACCGAAACCCCATTGACCGTACTCATATAGATCACGTGTTGTCCAAAAACTTCGTTGCCGGTAAAGCTTCCAAGTTGGATACCATCGAAGACCAAGTCACTCGCGATGCCGTGAAGGCTGCCGTCAAATTGTCCGGCAACAAGACAACTTGTTTGCTCACCAAGCGATTCGATTGTGCAGGTGGCGATATCGATTCCGTCGCCAGTAACCCCTCCAAACGAAAAGCCGCTTTCAGATGAAAGATGAATATCGTTGTTGGTCGGGTCGACGGAAACGCCGCTAATGTTGGCATCGGTTAGTCCCACATCGGAACCATCAAAGTACATCGCCCAATCGCCGCTCGTATTCGCGCCAAAGGCACCTTGGTTGAGCACCAGCAAATCTTCCTTTGCAGCGGAGATACCAGAAAGAGTTAAGTCGCCCAGCAAGCTGATCAGCAATCGCCCATCGTGAGTCATCCCAATCGCATCGACATCACCGCTGGTAGGGCTGAGTCCGACATCGGATCCATCAAAGAACCACTCGAAACTTCCTGCCGTGAGCACGCCGTGTTGCGTTGGGATGAATTTGACAATGTCGCTGTCGCGGACAAGACCGAGGTCGCCAACTTGGGAATTGGTGTCAAAGCTAAACAGGATGCTGCCATCGGGTTGAATAAGAAAGGCATTGATATCGTAGGCAGTCAGACCTACTTTCGAACCATCGAAATAGAGTGACCACTCGTTCGTCGTCCCATCGAACGCCAGAATGTCTTCGTCGGCAAACGGGATGTCCGCGATCACTCCGCTACCAGCGAAACTGACAAAGGTCACGTTGTTTTCCGACGCTTCGCCGAGCACAAGTGAGGTGGCAGTCGCCGCGTTATTCTGCTCGTTCAAATCCGCCAATTCGGATGCGACGGTGGCCGTGTTGCTCAGTGGTCCTGTTTCGGTCGTGGTGATCGTGAGCGTGACTTGTCGCGTTTGACCGCTGACGATATCGCCGAGCTCCCAACTGACCGCACCATCGGTGATCGTAAACGCGTCCGAGGATGAAACCACGTCAACCGATGATGCAAGTGGACTAATCAATTGGACTCCGGTCGCGACTTCGGGACCGTGATTGGTGATCGAAAACTGATAGGTCAGCTCGTCGCCGATGGTGACCGTCTCAGCAGCTCCGCTAATCGTAAGACTCAAGTCTGCATGCGGAGGATCAACGTGCGTCGTCTCACTAGCGTCGTTGTTGGCGAGGGTCAAATCAAGCGTGTCCGACGACACGCTCGCATGATGAGTCAGTTGCCCTGCTTGTGTTGCGACGACATCGATACTGATGTCGATGCTTTCGCCAACAGCCAGATCACCAAGTTCGAACTCGACGATGCCGCTGTCGTGTTGACCGCCCGATGTGGCCGAGACAAATTGGGTTCCGGTCGGCAAAACGCTACTTAACGTTACGCCGGTCGCGGGCTCGGGACCAAGATTGGTCACGGTCAAGTTGTAGCTGAAACTGTCGCCGACCAGGACAGGATCTGCGGAGTCGTCAAGGGTGACCCGCAGATCCGCCTGAGGAGGATTCACCTCGGTCGTTTCCATCGAGGTATTGTTGGTGGCGTCGGGATCATCGGTGCTGGAGGTCACGTCGACGGAGTTGGTCAACGTGCCGGTGGTAGCAGTCAAAACTTCGAGATCAATCGTGCGAACGCTGCCGACGTCGAGATCTCCGAGCGTGTAAGTCAGCGTTCTGCCGGACAAGGAATAGGGCAGCGACGTCGAGACCAATTCGACGTCCGCCGGCAAAGTGTTGGTCACGACCACGTCGACGGCCGGTTGTGGCCCGTCGTTGCGGACCGTGATTTGGTACGTGACCGTATCACCAGCGGTGACAGGGTCGGCAGCATCGGATTGGGTGACCACCAAATCGGCAAGCACCGGATGGACCACCACGGTGGCCGAGCGGGTGTTGTTTGCCGAAACGCGATCTTCGCTATCGCTGCTGACGCTTGCGGTGTTGACCAGGGTGGCTGGCTGCGATGTCGCAACGATGATCTCCAATGGCACGATATCGCCGCTGCCGATGTCCCCCAGATCAAAGTTAAGTATCCCCGAATCGAGTGTATACGATGACGATGCACTGACAAACGTTGTCTGCGGTGGCAACACGTTACTCAAAACGACGTTTTCCGCGGTGGCGGGGCCGTGATTGGTGAGCGTCAAAGCAAAACGTACTTGATCGCCAACGACAACCGGTTCGGAAGGGGCGTTGATTGCAACCGCAAGATCGACGCCGCTTAAGTCCGATGGAATGACGACGTGCAACGCATCGGGCGATTGGGAAAATCCGTTGGCAGCAGCCGAGTACAGGGCGGACACCTCACATGTAGTGTCATCGCCCACCGTGCCGTCGCTGCAAGTGAGAACGTCGGTGCCAAGACCGCTGAAGGTGGGTGTCGCGACACGACCAAGCGTGGTGAAGTAAATTTGTCCCGTGATCGGATGCGTTGAAACGCCCGTGATATCCTCGGTCGACGATGTCATCGCCAAATCCGAACCATCGAAATGCAATTGCCAAC